>CAZSTZ010000072.1:0-11940 GCA_964609515.1 uncultured bacterium
TAGCCTATCCTCACTTTTTAGTAAAGCATATTTTCACTTAAGTGATTAAAATTTTTGTGATTTTGACAGAAAAGAGCTTAAGTGGTACAATAAACGTTCGTAGTAATCGCTTCAGCGATTTAAAACAACCCTTCTTAAAGCACCTAAATGCTTACTACGAACGACCAAAATTGCTAAAATTCTTACTTAAATAAACTGTATTCCTCCTCAAAAACCCCCTCCCAAGAAAGAGCAGTTAAATCGCAATTTTTACCCATTTCATCCTCCGCATCTTTAACCGCCCTCTTAAAACACTTTTCCCAAATAGACTCAATAAAATCTCGATTCAAACTAGGAACTTCTTCCTGAATATCCTCAATTTCTCGACGAGCTGAACGAATAGTGGTACTCCAACTAGAACCCCGACGCTCTGGCTGACATTTCCACTTAATAACATGAGTCATCAGCCTAGTTAACTGACTTCTTAAAGCTAATCTTTTGGACTTACCCATTGACTCAATTAACGCATAAAGACCAACGCTAGCTTCCATAGATTTGCCCTCATTTAAAAGTTGCAAAATTACCTCGGCAGCCTGATACTCAGAACCAGCGGTCAACCATTCCCAATCTTGCGTACTTAGCATGGCAACCTCCTTTTAAAATCCTCGCTTTCTTTTATTCTTCTTCAAATGTAGTGTATTCATCCTCAAAAACTTCCTCCCAAGAAAGAGAGGTCAAATCGCATTTTTTTTTCATTTCCTGGACAGCTTCTTTCATAGCTGCCCGAAAACATTTATCCCAGATAGATTCAATAAAATCTCGATTCAAACTCGGCATTTCTTCTTGACTGTATTGAATTTCTCGACGTGCGGAAATAATGGAAATAGCCCAACTCGAACTCCGACGTTCTGGCTGATATTTCCACTTAATAACATGAGCCATTAATCTAATTAATTGACTTTGAACCGCACGCCTTTCCGATCTTCCCATAGCTTCAATTAAAGCATCTACACCTTCTTGAGCTTCCATAGCTTTTCCCTCTTTTAAAAGTTGTCGAACGGCTACAGCAGTTTGATAGTGAGAATTAATAACTAACCAGTCCCAATCTTGTTTAGCAAACACGCTAACCTCCTACCATCCTTAACCCATTTTGTCAACCGTTCCGATTCCAAATAGCAAAAAACCTGAAACGGTTTATTAATGGTTATTTTAGCCTCAAAAAAAACTTTTAGTCAACAATTCTCAACTTAAGTTAATAGAAATTAACACAAACGTTAAAAATCATTAACTAAAACAACAATTGGGTTGGTTTAGTGGCAAACTTAGTTTTTAGTGCAAAAATACTCAAAGCGCTCGAAATTCTGAGAAAATCGGAACTGGGTGCATCTGGACATTTGAAGAAAAAACCAAGAAACCCGGTTTTTTAAAAAAACCGGGTTTCTGAACTACCAGTCTATTAACCTAAAAACCAAAACACGGAGAAACCAAATATGAAATTAGCTTACTGGATGTACGCAGGACCGGCCCACATCGGCACTCTTCGCGTCGCTAGTTCCTTTAAAAACGTTCACGCTATCATGCACGCCCCTCTGGGTGATGATTATTTTAACGTGATGCGATCGATGTTAGAACGGGAACGGGATTATACCCCCGTCACCGCCAGCGTCGTCGATCGCAACGTTCTCGCCCGGGGTTCCCAAGAAAAAGTAGTCGATAATATCGTCCGTAAAGATAAAGAAGAATCCCCCGATTTAATCGTTCTCACTCCTACTTGTACCTCCAGCATTCTCCAAGAAGACTTAGAAAACTTTGTAGAACGCGCCCAATTGGATGCTAAAGGCGACGTGATGTTGGCAGAAGTGAACCACTACCGGGTTAACGAACTGCAAGCAGCAGACAAAACTCTAGACCAAATCGTTAAATACTACATCAATAAAGCGAAAAAGAAAGGCGATTTAGGCGAAGGAAAAACCGAGAAACCTTCAGTTAATATTATCGGCATTTCTACCCTGGGTTTCCACAACCAACACGACTGCATGGAACTGAAAAAGTTAATGGCAGATTTGGGCATCGAAGTTAACGAAGTTATTCCCGAAGGTGCTTCGGTTCACAATCTGAAAAATTTGCCTCGCGCCTGGTTTAACCTCGTACCTTATCGGGAAATCGGCATGATGTCTGCTCGTTTTCTCGAAGAAGAGTTTGGAATGCCTTATGTGGATATTACGCCGATGGGGGTGGTGGAAACTGCCCGTTGTATCCGCAAAATTCAGGAGCTTATTAACGCTCAAGGCGCTAACGTTGATTACGAAGAATTTATCGACAATCAAACTCGTTTCGTATCGCAAGCGGCCTGGTTTTCTCGTTCCATTGACTGTCAGAATTTAACGGGTAAAAAAGCCGTGGTATTTGGAGACAATACCCACGCGGCGGCGATGACGAAAATTCTGGCGCGGGAGATGGGCATTCATGTGGTCTGGGCCGGTACTTATTGTAAATATGACGAGCAGTGGTTCCGGGAACAGGTGAGCGAGTATTGCGATGAGGTAATTGTCAGCGACGATAACGGGGCCATCGGGGATGCGATCGCTCGGGTGGAACCGTCGGCAATCTTCGGTACCCAAATGGAACGCCACGTCGGCAAGCGTTTAAATATTCCTTGCGGGGTGATTGCATCGCCAATTCACATACAGAATTTCCCCATTGCTTACAAACCATTTTTAGGTTATGAAGGCACCAATCAAGTAACAGATTTAATTTACAATTCCTTCACTTTAGGAATGGAGGACCACCTATTAGAAATATTCGGCGGTCACGATACGAAAGAAGCAATTCATAAGGGTATTTCGGCGGATTCAGATTTGAACTGGACGAAAGAAGCGCGAGGAGAATTAAATAAAGTACCAGGTTTTGTACGCGGTAAAGTGAAGCGCAATACCGAGAAATTCGCCCGGGAACGCGGCATTGAAGAAATCAGTCTAGAGGTGATGTATGCGGCGAAGGAGGCTGTGGGCGCGTAGTTTTTAAGTTGCGAAAAAAGACCTGTAGGGGCAAAGCATTCGGGCGGTAACTTTTGATAAAAAGCGTTAATTTTGATGTCCTCAGGCTTTGCCCCCACCTCGCGTTTAACGGGAGTACGTCAGTTTTGCATCTTTATTCTCTAGCAATCTGTTGGTCATCGTGTCAAATTTTTTCCTAGAAATAAAGCTGTAGGGGCAAAGCATTCGGACGGTAAACTTTAGAACTTCAAAATATTCTTAAGAGACTGTTTTGGAAAAAATCAGACACACCTATATATTAATTGTTAATTATTAACAAATCCAATTGTTCTTGCATTTGACTCACCACTAAATCGTAACAGGCATCGACATAATCGCGATCGCGTGCGGCCGAGCGTCCGTAACGTTCAAAAACAATAGGTTGGCAGACGCGAATGCGAATGGGGAAGGGTAGGGGCAAATTAGGCAAAGGACCGATGGCCAATCCCCAAGGCAACCCCAAATAAATAGGAAAGACCTCCGGGTCTAAACCAGATAACCAAGGCAACCCCCACTCGTGCAACTGTTGCATCAGGGGGTAAATATCCTCCAACACAAACAAAGTATCGTGGGCGCCCCAGGAAACGACCGGCACTATCGGCACTTCAGCTCTCAGGGCTAACTTAATAAAACCCTTGCGTCCGGCAAAATAAATCCGATCTCGCAAGCGGTGGGGGCGAAAGGCGTCTTCGCCGCCCCCGGGATAGACGAGTACGGAGGCATCGCTCTCGAAGGCAGCGAAAGCCATCGAGGGCTCTGCTACTACGGCCCCACAACGAGCGGCACTCTCAGCAATAATACCAAATCCTTTAAAGGCTAGGGGGTGCATCAGTCCGTAAACTGGGCGATCGGTGCCAAACCTGCGGAACCACTCATACATCGCCATGTGCATATCCGGCGCAGCTAAACCGCCGTTGTGAGAACCGACAAACAGCATTTGCCCGTCTGGGGGGATCCGTTCCCAACCGTCGCTTTTGACCCAAAAGTAGTTATGATAAAACCATTCCCAAATTGGCATGGCAGCAGATTTAATAAATTCCGGGTCGCGATCGCCCAGAGATTTACCGTCGAGTCGGGAAGGAAAGAGCTTGTTATCGTTATTGTTGCCGTCAAACAAAGAATTGAGAAAATCAAACATCATAATTAGGTAAGGAGTAATATCAGGTCACGTTAAATTATTGTTCGCAATTTAACGTGACCTGATATAAGGTCCCAAAAGCGGCGATGGTAGAATATAGAAGAAAAGGCGGGGAAAAATCCTCACTTTCCGCAGATGGCTGCCTCGTTTCCTGTTGCCTCCGCCAACACCAGAGGGAAGTCCCACCCAGAATAAAGCCCAAAGCCGTATTAGCTTTCATGGTAACTAACCCCGGCAGAACGCTTTTGAGCAGAGGAATATTTAACATCCAACCCACGATGACCGCAAAACCGATGATAAGAACGGTTATGGCGGTAGTTATGGCGATCGAATTAAGGGTTCCTTTCTTGCCATAAGAGGAAGGTCGTTCTGGAAATTGATAAGTAGTCATGGCTTGCAACTAAGGGACAGTTTCATTTAATTTAAAGCTATTACTCAGAAGCAAAGTGTACCAAAGAACACCCTAAGTTAAAATGCTGTCCACGAACAAACCAAGTCCCACCCCTAAGATTCCTTCCCAGGCTTACCAGCGTCCCATTGGCCTAGATTGGGACCGACCCTACACCGTCCGCTATGCCAGCAATCTCGACGATGGCCCTTGGCACGGCGTCCCATTAGGGGGTTTTGGGGCAGGCTGCATTGGCCGATCGCCCAGAGGAGACTTTAACCTCTGGCATCTCGACAGCGGCGAGCATATTTTCCAAAACTTGCCCGCCTGTCAGTTTAGCATCTTTGAGGAGACAAATGGCCTCCGACAAGCCTACGCCCTTTCCACGGAACCGCAGGCAGATGGGACTCTCTCTAGCTGGCAATGGTATCCCAAAAGCAGCGGCACCGACGCCCCCCAACGCACCGGCAGCTATTACGCCCTCTACCCCCGCAGTTGGTTCGTCTATGAAAATGTCTTTCGTTCCCAGTTAAGTTGCGAGCAGTTTTCCCCCATCTGGGCGGGTAACTATCAAGAAAGCAGTTATCCCCTGGCAATTTTTGAATGGATCGCTCACAACCCCACGGACGCTCCTATAACTCTCAATATTATGCTGACCTGGGAAAATACTATCGGTTGGTTTACTAACTCTGTGAAAAATCCGACCGTGGAAGTGCGCGACGATGGCAGTCCGGTTTACCAATACAAGCCCCGTTGGGGAGAAAGCGACGGCAATTTTAATCTTTTGGTGGATGACTTCCACCGCACAGGCATTGTCATGTCGCGGTTGCGTCTCGGAGAGGAGGCAAACGAGGGGGAGGGGCAAATGGCGATCGCTACTTTCACCAATGCGGCGGTAGAAGTGAGCTACAACACGCGCTGGAACCCCACCGGTAACGGCGATAATATCTGGGAAAATTTCTCCCGTTCGGGCATTCTTCTAGATCAACTAGACGAAACGCCGGCCAGCGAAGGAGAGCGCATCGCTGCCGCTCTTTCAGTTCGCTTCACCCTGCGACCGGGCAAAACTCGCAAAATTCCTTTTTTCCTCGCCTGGGATTTGCCCGTGGCGGAGTTTGGGGAGGGAGTCTGGCATTATCGTCGCTATACGGATTTTTACGGTCGCAACGGTCAGAATGTCTGGTCGATAGTTAGGACGGCGATGAAACATTACGATACTTGGCGCGATAACATTCAAAGTTGGCAAGAACCGATTTTACAGCGGGAAGATTTGCCCGGTTGGTTTAAGATGGCTTTGTTTAACGAACTTTACGCCCTTACCAACGGCGGTACTCTCTGGAGTGCCGCAGACGAACGAGATCCCAAAGGGCAGTTTGCGGTGCTGGAATGTCTGGATTATCGCTGGTACGAGAGTTTGGACGTGCGGTTGTACGGTTCTTTTGCTCTGTTGATGTTGTGGCCGGAGTTGGAAAAGTCGGTGTTGTTGGCTTTTGCCAGGGCGATTTCGACTGCGGACGATACTCCAAGGATTATCGGTTACGATCGCTCTTCGGCGGCGAGAAAATTAGCTGGGGCGACTCCTCACGATTTGGGGGCACCCAACGAGCATCCCTGGGAGAAGACTAATTATACGAGCTATCAAGATTGCAATTTGTGGAAGGATTTGCCTTGCGATTTCGCGTTGCAGGTTTATCGAGATTTTCTGTTAACTGGGGGCGATGATTATGAGTTTTTATGGGATTGTTGGCCGGCGGTGGTGCAGACTTTAGATTATTTGAAGGGTTTTGATAAGGATGGGGATGGCATTCCCGAAAATTCCGGCTCTCCAGATCAGACTTTTGACGATTGGAAGATGCGGGGGGTTAGCGCTTATTGCGGCGGTTTGTGGTTGGCGGCTTTGTCGGCGGCGATCGCTGCGGGGAAGGTGTTGATGGGGCATCCGCGATCGACTCCTTTTTATGCGCCCGAAACTGCTGAAGATACGGATAGCGCTCCAGAGGCGATCGCTTCTCGCATTGCTGTTTATGAGAGTTGGTTGAAGTCTGCTTTGCCGGTTTACCAGGAAAAGCTCTGGAACGGAGAATATTATAATCTCGATAGCGAAAGCGGTTCTCGGGTGGTAATGGCGGATCAGCTTTGCGGTCAGTTTTACGCTCGGTTGTTAAATTTGCCCGATATCGTACCGCCAGAACGAGCTTTATCTGCTTTAAACACTGTTTATAATTCTTGTTTTAAAAATTTCTACGATGGCAAGTTTGGCGCTGCTAACGGTTTGCTCCCGGACGGTTCTCCAGCTAATATTAAAGATACCCATCCTTTGGAGGTTTGGACTGGGATTAATTTTGGTCTGGCTGCTTTTATGGTGCAGGTGGGAATGAAAGAAGAAGCTTTTGAATTAGCAGAAGCGGTGGTGAAGCAAATCTACGAAAATGGTTTGCAATTCAGAACTCCAGAAGCGATTACGGCGACGGGTACTTTTCGCGGCAGTCATTATTTGAGGGCCATGGCAATTTGGGCAATTTATTTGTCAATAAATCGAGATAAATAAGGGTGAATATTATGCAGGAGGGAGCGTCTAAAACAATTAAAGCAGATGACGAGCGGGCTTGGTATAATTTGGGAGTTGCTCTGAACGATGCGGGGCGATATAAAGAGGCGGTGCTTGCTTTTGAGAAAGCAATTAAAGTCAAGCAAAATTATTACCAAGCTTGGAATTATTTGGCTCACGTTCAAAAGCATTTGGGCAGATATTGGGATGCTTTAACTGCTGTGGATAAGTCCCTAGAAATTAATCCAGATTTGCACGAAACTTGGTACAATCGCGGGAATATTTTGAATAATTTAGAGCGATATCGCGAGGCGGTTAGTTGTTTTGAAAAAGCTCTAGCAATGAAGCCGGATTTATATCAAGCTTGGTATAATTGCGGCAATGCTTTGAGTAATTGGGGACGGTATAAAGAGGCGATCGCTAATTACGATAAAGCTATAGAGATTAAACCGGATTTATCTCAAGCTTGGTACAATCGCGGTAAGGCGTTTTTTGAATTGGGAAGATACGAGGATGCTTTGGCTTCTTTCGATAGGGCGATCGAGATTCAACCGGATTATTATCTGGCTTGGAATGCCAAGGGAAAGGTGTTATTCGATCTGGGAGATTTACAGGGGGAAATTGCTTGTTACGAACGGGCGATCGACCTCAAACCAGATTATGCGGAAGCTTGGAATAATTTGGGAAAAGCGGTGTTTAATTTGGGGGTTTGGTACGATGCTTTGCCTTGTTTTGATAAGGCTATTGAGTATCATCCAAATTACGCGATCGCTTACTACAATAAGGCTCGTTGTTATGCCTTCAGAGATGAGGTCGATTTGGCTTTAGAAAATTTACAAAAAGCGATTAAATTTGATGGAAAAACCTGCCGAGAAAAAGCTAAAGCAGACGTTGAATTTAACAAAATAAGAACGGAAGAAAAGTTTATGCTTTTGATTAAAAGCGATGAGGAATTTTGAATTGTATCCACCGTAGAACAGTTAGTAACAGTAGGTCGGGCTCCGTGAAACGCAACCCAACAGAAGAGGGAGGCGATCGCTCTTTTTAAACTCCTTGACAAAACTCTAAAAATTGTTATAGTAGAAAAGCCAACCATACAACCACGAAATCTTATGTCAGAATCGACTAATATTACCCTAACCATCAACCCAGAGCAAAAACAAAAACTAGAAAAAGCTGCCGCTTTAAGGTGTTTGAGTATTAGCGAATATTTGCTACAACTTGCTTTAGATGCTGCCACTGAAGAGATACCAGAACCGGAAGCGATAAAGGAATTAGGAAGCATAGATGAAATAACGATTTTTGCCAAAAATTACTTCCCAGATAAACATCAGTATTTGTGGGAAAGGATTAGATATTTAGTAGAGGTTTTTGATGATGACGAAGGAGATGAAATTTCTGTAGGTTCTCTGAAATCAACGCTTTTATTTTTATTGAGTCAGTCTCAAATTAAAAAACCTACATTGACATTAAATGAAAATGGAACTTTTCAATGCCAGTGGAAAATAGAGTCAGATAATTTGATGACTTTACGGTTTAAAAATGACGAATATTTGGACTATGTAATTTTCCAACCCAGTCAACATACCGCCAAACCAATTGTATTGGATGGTAGTACGAACATCTGGGATTTTAAGGATTATCTTCAGAGTTTAAAAGTTGAAATTCACTAGACATTGAAAATATGTTATCTTGAAAAAAGACGTTTACGGTGATTAAGATCGTGTCGCAAACAACAACGAATGAAAACATGGGAAAAGTAATTACAACCCTAACCGTAACCAACCGGCTAGACCAAGGAAAGGCTGAAGATGGCCTAATTCCTCTCGAACAGGTGCGGTCTGTTACCCTAGAAAATGTGCTGGTAGATACAGGAGCAACTACCTTGTGTCTGCCTCCAGATGTAATTGCCCAACTTGGGTTGAAATTGCTTAAAGAAGTCAGAGTGGATACGGCCCTTGGTGCAAGTTCGGCCCGCATTTTTCAAGATGCTAAAATTTCTATATTGGGACGGGAGGGAACTTTCGAGTGTCTGGAAGTAACTAGCAGTAAGTATCCCCTGCTGGGAGTTATTCCTATGGAAATGTTGGGAATTGAAGTCGATTTGAAAAATCAACGATTAATCGTTTTGCCGGATACTACTGATGACACTTATTTAACAATTTTGTAATAGTAGAGCAAAAGAAAAAATCAATCTGTAGGGGCAAAGCATTCGGGCGTTCAATCTCAATAAAAAGCATAAATGTTATAGCAGTTTTATTTGAGATGTGTCCAAAAGGCTGACGCTTTTTGGGAATAGGGAATGGGGAATGGGGAATGGGTAAGAGGGTTTCCAGAATTTTTTGCTGGTAGTAAATAGCCCTTTCTTGTTTACATCTCATTTGAAAACGCTATAATATCCGAATGCTTTGCCCCCACCTCCCGTTTAACTAAAAATAAATGACTATTACAACAGAAGTACGACAAGGAGATTGTTTAAACCTCCTCAAAAACCTCCCAGACAACCATATAGATTTAATTTATCTCGACCCGCCCTTCTTTACCGAAAAAGTACAAAAACTGAAAACCAGAGATAGAACTAAAGAATATGCTTACAGGGATATTTGGGGCGGCGATCGAGAATATGCCGATTTTCTTTTTCAGAGGATTAAACAATTAAAACGAGTCTTAAAAAATACGGGTAGCATTTTCGTTCATTGCGACAGAAACGCCACTCATATTATTAGAGCAATCTTAGACGAAATCTTCGGCGAAGAGCAATTTAGGTCGGAAATAATCTGGTATTATAAAAGATGGTCTAACGCTAAAAAAGGTTTGCTGCCTTCCCACCAAACTATTTATTTTTATTCTAAGTCGGACGAGTTTAAATTTAACGCGATTTACACTGAATATTCGGCAGCAACAAACATCGACCAAATCTTACAAAAACGTGCCAGAGATGAAAATGGAAAAGCAATTTACGCCCGCGACGAGGACGGTTCGATTATTCTCGACGACGAGAAAAAAGGAGTACCGTTAGGGGATGTTTGGGAGATTCCTTATCTCAATCCCAAGGCAAAAGAAAGGGTAGGTTATCCAACGCAAAAACCTTTGTTGCTTTTAGAAAGAATTATTAGGCTGACAACTGAGGAAAACGATTTAATTTTAGACCCATTTTGCGGTAGCGGTACTACTTTGGTTGCGGCAAAACTGTTGCAAAGAAATGCAATGGGAATGGATATATCGGCGGATGCAGTATCTTTAACTGAGGCAAGATTGAGCAATCCGATAAAAACCGATTCCAATCTTTTAGAAAGGGGTCGCCAAGCATACTTAAATGCGGATAAAGATGCGTTAGCTTTGCTGGATGGTTTGGATGTAATTCCGGTTCATAGGAATAAAGGTATCGATGGGATTCTCAAACAACAATATCAAAATAAACCGGTGTTAGTGCGGGTGCAAAAACGGGGTGAGTCGGTTATAGAAGCGGCGATTTTGTTATCGAAGGCGGCGAAAAAGAAGGGGGCGTTAAAGGCGATTTTGGTTAAAACTGATGGGGGTGGAGTTTTGTTTGAGGAGGCGATACCGGAGAATATAGAAATAGTGGAATCTGTGGCCTTGTCTGTGAGGAGAATAATCGAGGAATGAGGCCAAAAATAATTGCTGATTAAAGTTCTCAAAAGTAGATTTTTAAGCTATAATAAATAGAGTAAGTTTAGCCTAGAAAAAGTGAAAGAAGTTAAAGCTAATTACGATGCAACCTGGAAAGAGGCGATCGCTTCTTACTTTGAGGAATTTTTGGCCTTTTGTTTTCCAACAATTCACCAGGGAATAGACTGGAGTCGCGGCTTTCAAATCTTAGAACAACAACTCCAAGAAATAGTCGGCGAAGCCTATAAGGAAAATATCATCGCAGACAAACTCTTCCAAGTTTGGCTGTTAGAAGGAACGGAAATTTGGGTGTTAATTCATATTGAAATCCAAAGCCAAAGGCAAGCAGAATTTGCCAAGCGGATGTTTCAATATAATTATCGGGCCTTCGACCGTTACGAAAAGCCGGTTTTGAGCCTCGCCCTCTTAGGAGACGATAGCGCCACTTGGCGACCTTCATCATATAGTTATGGTTTGGATGTCTGCCAAATGCGGTTAGACTTTGCCATTGCTAAAATCTTAGATTACGAGCCCCGGTGGGAAATGCTCGAACAAAGCAGCAGCCCTATTGCCATTATGCTGATGGCTCATCTAAAAACCCAAGCTACTACTAGCAATTTAGACGAAAGGTTGCAATGGAAATGGACTCTAGCCCGGTCTTTATTTGAAAAAGGCTATACTAGGGATGATGTCGTCTTGCTGTTTAGAATCATCGATAAAATGATGGCCCTGTCGGCAGAATTACAGCAAGGTTTTAAACAACAAGTAGCAATTTACCAGGAGGAAAGGAAAATGCCCTTTTTAAGTACCATTGAAGAGGATGCTATGGCGGTAGGAATAGAACGAGGCATGGAACAAGGAATCCAACAAAGTTTGAGGGATAATATCAAAGTAGTTCTGGAAACTCGTTTTGGCGAAGTTCCTTCAGAAATTACGGAAGCTTTGGGGAATATTTCCGATATTTCTGTGCTGCAACCGCTTTTAGTTCGGGCAGTTACGATTAACTCTTTGAGCGATTTTCAGGAGTTATTGGCTTAATTAATTGCTGTAAATTAGGAGGGCGATCGCTTTTTTGGACAGGAGAAGCGATCGCTTTTAATCGCCAATGACTCTTAGAAGTTCGAAGATGAACCTCATTAGGTCATTATCTGACTCTTAGAAGTTCAAAGATGAACCTCATTAGGTCATTATCTGACCCTTGGAGGTTCAAAGATGAACCTCT
>CAZSTZ010000072.1:12040-27045 GCA_964609515.1 uncultured bacterium
TTTGGTCATTATCTGACTCTTGGAGGTTCAAAGATGAACCTCTTTTGGTCATTATCTGACTCTTGGAGGTTCAAAGATGAACCTCTTTTGGTCATTATATGAGTGTTAGAAGGTCATATAATGACTCTTTGAAGGTCATCGATGACCCTTGGAAGGTCATCTTTGTTGTCAAGATTGCCGGAAGGTTGTTAATAGTTAATCTCTGGGAATTAACATTAATCACCCCCCAAGCAATCTCGCCAATTGGACGCTCAATTATTTAGGCGATCGCTCTTTTTTCCTCCCAAAATTGCGCCACTCGCTGCTGTCACTTTTGCCAATATTTGTTTACTTGGTTAGCATCATATAAAGTGGCATCCACTCCTTCGGGAGTCGCGACAACTAACAATGCTTGTTTAATTGAAACTCGAAAAGGAGGGCCGTATTGACGATTTAAGGCGCCGATATAAGCAGCTAAAGGTAAGATTTTATCTTCGTAAATTGGTTTGGGGCGATCGCTAAATTTAAAATCGATTTTATACCTCACCAGCCCCTACCCCAGCCAACATTCGTCGATATAAACCTACTAAATCGACTTCTCGATATAAAGCAAGGAAACTATAGCGATAAATGGAGCGATCGCTTTCGGGAAGATACAAACTCAGACCGCATAATTCTTCTGAATCCCTATCCTTCTGGGAGCGACGACTGTAAAGTTCTCCTCCCGTTTGATAATGGGCGATAACCGAGGAACGTATAAACTCGGCAAACTCAACAAACTCATCTCGACTTTCACTGGAAAGATACCCAAGGAGAGCCAAAACATCGCAATGCCCTTCGCCAAAATAGTAGTCGGTTGACAGTTTCGACCCCTCAATCCCCGGCAAAGGGTTCTTAAGAATTGACTCCAGCAACCGCGATAGTTTTTCTGGGATATTTTTAACAGCTCGGTTATCTACCAGAGTCAGCGTATGATACATATCGAGACGCTCCGAATCCATAATAGCCAGAGCCGCTTCCCGCCCCCCAACCGACGGTTCTTTGAGGCGATTCAGAAAACCTTCGTAGTAATAATTTGGAGCCCCAAGAGCAAACTGGGAGGCGAGGGTGTACTTAGCACAATTCCTAGCTTCGTAAGCAACTTCAAGAGTAGCCTTATTGCAGTTTTGAAAGAAAAGTAACTCAACCCGTCCGCCTGTAGTCTGGTTAAACTCGCTCACCGCATTGGTAAAGCGATCGAGCCTCATCCAAGTTACCATTTGCCCAGTTGCGTTATGTTCGTCGGGACTAATTTCGTTAATCTTTCCACCATGACCGACAACGATAACTGCCCAACGTTCTGCTTCAAACTTTCGATACGCCCGATCGAGATATGCTGAAAAAGCCAATACGTCGCTACTATCCTCACCCGTCACATCAATCTCATATTTAGCTCCATTAACAAGCAGACGTCGGCGCATTTTGGGCTCGCCCCAATAATCCGATTGAACCACTACGGCAACTTCCGAACCTCTCGTGCCCCGAGTTAGCATTTCAACGATAGGCTCGCCAAAACGCGAAAGGTCGTTATCATAAGGCATCCAATACAAGACAACCCATTGATGGCGCGATTTCCCTTGAGAAGATTTATAATTCACGAGACCTCTCCAGTTTTTTTCACCCACAAGCAAGCTAAAACCCCCGGGCGTAACCAAACCCGGGGGTTAACCTTACTCGCGCCACTTTACAGAACAACCCAGCGGCTGCGTAATAGTCGGGTTTATCGTTGCCCCCGCTTCCAGTTGAGCGATCGCCTGAAGTAAATAAGACTCATCCACCGCTTCTGGGTCGTTAGCATTATCATCAATTAACCCTCGATAGCGTAACTTACCCTCATGGTCTAACAAAAAAGCCTCTGGAGTAGTTGTCGCCCCAAAACTCTGAGCCACATCCTGAGTCACGTCCCGAATATAAGGAAAATTCAGTTCGTGTTCCTTGGCGAAAGCCTTCATATTCTCGAAGCTATCTTCGGGATATTTTTCCGCATCGTTAGCATTAATGCCAATTAAAGTAATACCTTGGGGTGTAAGTTCTGCTTGCAGTTCTTTGAGACGGTCTAAATATAACCGCACATAAGGACAGTGATTGCACATAAAGATGACACCAACAGCCCGATAATTTTCCAAATATCGAGCTAAATGGTGAACCTCATCATCGACTCCTGGCAATTCAAAATCCGGCGCGTAGCTGTTAATTTCAGTTCCACTCATTTCCTCTAATCTCATCTTTCTAATTTGGATAATAGGTAATGGGTAATGGGTAATCGGTAATTGTTAATTGTTAATTGTTATTTTTCTATACCCATTACCTAAGAGCGAATTTTACCAGCCTTTAGCTAAGGCTTGATATCCTATTAGTTTATAGGCTAATTTCGCTGCTGTAAACTCGGAAACTACTGAATCTGCGATCGGTGCCAATTCCATAATGTCGCAACCAATCAGATCGTGGGACTGAAAAACCCGCCGCAAAAAACTCGTTAGAGAATGCCAATGTAGTCCTCCAGGTTCGGGCGTCCCCACCCCCGGGATGAGAGTAGGATCCAGGCCATCTAAATCTATGGTTAAGAAAACCCGTTTGGTTTGAATGCTAGAAATAGCCCTTTCGATCCAGTCTGGTTGAGTAGCTATTTCCCGAGACCGAAATACTGTCAGCCCTTTTTCCTTAATTAAATCCGCCTCTTCCTTACAAATAGCCCGAATGCCAATTTGGACCGTGGGCAGGCCCATATCGATTATTCGCCGCATCACGCAGGCATGATTGTAAATAGAGCCCTCGTATTCGTGACGCAAATCTCCGTGGGCGTCTATCTGAACCACCGTGAAGGGTTCAGATTCCCGTATGTAAATTCTTCGATAAGCCTCGACGATGCCAGTGGTAATGCTGTGTTCTCCACCGACGGCGATAACGAATTTCCCGTCCGTATGCAGCTGTTCTACCGTTTCTTGGGTAACGTGCAGCATTTCCTCGGGAGAAACCTTTTGGCCATTGCGGGTGTCGGCAATAGGTTCGGCAGTGTAGATGCCCACTTCCGAGGCAATTTCTCGATCTAGTTCTTCGTCGTAATCTTCGAGTTGATGGGAAGCTTCCAAAAAGGCAGCCGGACCATTTTTGCAGCCTCGTCGATAGGTGGTGGTGGCTTCGTAGGGAATGGGGAGGATGGCTACCCGGGCTTCGTAGTAGTCGGGTACAATTTCACTTCCAAGGAACGGTAAAACTGAGGTAGAAGCGATCGCTGTCATTTTTTTGTTGTTCTAATTTTTTCAAGGCGATGGTTAATTTACTAGATCCTATCCGTTGCCTTTCATCTTTGCAAATTCATTCTTTCATCTACTCAAAAAAGCTCGGCTCTGGAGGGAAAAAAGAGTATTTTTGCTGAAAATACCACGTTATCTGAAAATATTCAAGACCTTGAGGTAGGAGCTTAAGTATGAAAAGCCCCATTCTCCATTCCCCATTCCCCATTCCCCATTCCCCATTCCTCAAAATATTTTCCAAAACGTCCTCCAACTGGTATCTTATGTTGGAAACTTTAGTTGAGACAACCAACAAAGCATGGGGAAAGCTTATCAACGGGTTTTGCTAAAACTTAGCGGCGAAGCCTTAATGGGAAGTTTGGGCTACGGCATCGATCCTGTAGTAGTTCAAGACATCGCCCAGGAAGTAGCCGAAGTAGTGGCCAGCGGCATCCAGGTGGCAATAGTGGTCGGTGGGGGTAATATCTTTAGAGGGGTTAAAGCAGCCTCTAAAGGAATGGATAGGGCCACAGCCGACTATGTGGGCATGATTGCTACGGTAATGAATGCCATTACTTTGCAGGACGCTCTCGAACAAGCGGGAGTACCAACCAGAGTACAAACAGCGATCGCCATGCAGGAAGTAGCCGAACCCTACATCCGCCGTCGAGCTATCCGCCACTTAGAAAAAAAGCGGGTGGTAGTTTTTGGAGCAGGTTCCGGCAATCCTTTTTTTACTACCGACACCACTGCAGCCTTACGGGCCGCAGAAATTGATGCAGAGGTAATCTTTAAGGCCACCAAGGTTGATGGAGTCTATGATTCAGATCCCAAGGTCAACTCAGAGGCCAAGCGTTACGAACGATTGACTTATGCAGAGGTCTTGGCCCAAGATTTAAGAGTCATGGATAGTACGGCGATCGCCCTTTGCAAAGAAAATAATATACCTATTATTGTATTTGACCTCTCGGTACGGGGAAATATTCGCCGGGCCGTGATGGGAGAATCTATTGGAACTTTCGTGGGAGGTTTTTGTGAAGCTATCTGAAGCTGAAAATAAAATGAAAAAGGCCGTTGAGGCTACTCAACAGGCTTTCAATACCGTTCGCACGGGACGGGCCAACGCATCCTTGCTAGATCGGGTGATGGTGGAGTATTACGGAAGTCCTACTCCCCTCAAGTCTCTGGCCAGTATTAATACTCCTGATGCCAGTACCATCACCATTCAACCTTACGATCGCAATAGCTTAACTCTAATAGAGAAGGCAATTTCTCTCTCGGATGTGGGCCTTACCCCTAATAATGACGGTTCGGTGGTGCGTCTAAATATTCCGACACTAACGAGCGATCGCCGTCTCGAGCTGGTAAAACAGGTAGGCAAATTAGCTGAAGAGGGCAAAGTCTCGGTTCGTAATATTCGTCGGGATGCTATTGACTCGGTGCGTAAGGAGGAGAAAAATAGCGATATCTCTAAAGATGAATCCCGCAATTTGCAAGATGAAATTCAAAAGCTGACAGATAAATACACGGCTAAAATTGACGAGTTATTAGCAGCCAAAGAAGAGGACATTACCACTTTATAAAACCCCTTTTTGGGAATGGAGAATGGGTAATTAATTTAACTTTTGTCGGGGTGCGTCTCAATTTTGCCTAAAGCTAAAAAGCAATTAATTTGTGGTTGTCTTAAAAATTGAGATGCACCCCATGATTTTTGCTTAATTAACTCAACTTAAAAGATAAATAAAAAAATGTTTGATTGCATTATCGTAGGTGCCGGCCCTGGTGGGGGCGCAGCAGCTTATCATTTAGCCAAAAAAGGGCATTCGGTTTTAGTAATAGAAAAAGAATCTTTACCTCGCCAAAAACCTTGTAGCGGAGGAGTCTCGCCGGCCATCGCTCAATGGTTTGATTTTGACTTCACTCCTGCTATTGACCTCAAAGTAAAAAAGGTTCGCTACACCTGGAAATTAGAAGACCCAGTAGAAGCGGAACTACCAGAGTCAATGTGGGTAGTAAATAGAGCCGCATTCGACCATTTTATTATTAAACAAGCCCAAAGTCAAGGGGCAGAAATTAAAGACGGAACCGAGGTAACGGGAATAGAATTTAAGAGCGAACGCTGGTTCGTAAAAACCACTGGCGAACCGGTTACAGGACGTTATTTAATAGCAGCAGACGGTGCCAGCGGTCCGATGGCAAAATGGCTCGGTTTTAAAGAAGCAAAAAAACGACAAAGTTATCTATTAGAAGTGCCAGTAGCCGAGAGCTCTAACCCCATAGTAATGTTTGAATTTGGCTTAGTTAAAAACGGCAGTATTTGGAGCTTTCCCAGGGAGTCAGGTTATTCTATTAGCGCTGCCACTTTCCGAGGAGGAGAACCCAAAAACCTCGATAAAGAATTAAACCAATATGCCAAACAATTCGGAGCTAATGGCAATCTGAAAATTCAAGAACGCCCTCTTTGTTTGTGGGATGGAGAGCGAGATTTACACGGGCAAAACGCCCTTTTAGCGGGAGAAACAGCGGGGATATTAGATCCTTTATCTGCCGAAGGAATTCGCCCTTCAATATTTAGCGGCGTTAAAGCAGCCGAAGCGATAGATGCAGCTTTAGGAGGCGCAGGTAGCGATGCTCTGAAAAAATACACCCAAACCATCAACGAAGAATGGGGTGCAGATATGGTCTGGGCGGGACGTTTGGCAGGAGCTTTTTATCGATTTCCTAAAGTGGCATATAAAGCCGGCGTTAAAAGACCGACTGCTTCTGTAGTAATGAGCAAAATCTTGTGCGGAGAAATGCGTTACGGAGAGATTGCCAATAAAGCAATTAAACGCTTGAGCAATACATTTTTACCCGGACGAGGTTAACAGGTGCATCTCAATTTTGAAGTAGGGTGCGCACCGCGCACCTTATCTTCGGTAGGGTGCGCGTTGGGCTACAAGCAAACAAACCAAGGATAAAAGAAGATGATTTCTGAGTATTTAGAAGAGGCTTTAAAACGTGCCAGCTATGAAATTATTGATGATGAAGAACCCTATTATGGCGAAGTAAGCGATTTACAGGGAGTATGGGCCAGTGGCAAAACTCTTGAAGAATGTCGGCAAAACCTGTTGGATGTAGTAGAAGGTTGGGTTTTGCTAAGGTTAACCCGTGGCATGAATATACCGCCACTGGGTCAAGTGCAAATTCAGAGGAAAGCGAATAATCGTTTAAAAAATCCATCAACAACAATTTTGTAGGGTGCGCACCGCGCACCTTACTATTAACTCACAAAACTGCTTAAAATTCCTAAAATTTTAGGCAAGCGCTCCAGAGAATATTCTTGCAAATCTAATGTTGCCGTTTGAGCTTCTAATTCTAAAAATTGCCATAAAGTTCCAGTAGTAATAACTCCATAAATTTTAGGAATTTCGTTGCTTTGACGTTGGTTGAAAATTTGGGCGGCAACCATTTCAGCAAGACATTGACCGAAACCGGATTTGATGTTATCATTTTTAGCTTCTACTAGGGCAATAACTGGTGTTTGAATTATTGTCTGTAGGCGAGAACGACTAATCAAAAAATCGCAAAAACTGCTCAATCCTAGCTCGATATTAACGTTAAATTCTACCCCGGAGAATAGACTTATTTGATTGTTGAATTGTTTTTTTATTGCTACTAAAATTGGCGCAACTATAAACTCAGAACGAGCTTTTTCAGACGCGATCGCCACCGCTAAAGGTATATTGTCTTTTAAGGTTTCTTCGAGGTGTTGGCTGGGGGCAACTTCTGGTAAATTATTAAATTTTCCATTAATCTCGACTAGGCTTAGGTTAAAGTTGCTGAGAACTTCCTCTAAAGTAAATTTACTGTAAGACATTGGTGGTTCCACTGTAGTTGTTAATAAAACCAAAAGTTAAACGATTTTTCTCAATTGTCAATTGTTAATTGCTAATTGCTAATTGTTAATTGCTAATTGTCAATTGTTATCCGAAACCCAATTCCCAATTCCCAATTCCCCATTCCCCATTCCCCATTCCCAAAAAAAATCAAAAAGCCAACCGTAATAAAGTAGGAAGTAAAGAACCCAAAACAGCCATAATTCCACCTTCTCGTTTCGGTTCGGTGGGGTTGCGACGAGCTTCTATTACTTCGCTTAATTGTTGGGATAATTGTTCCCCCTCCTCGCTGCCAAGAGAAGCATATAATTGACGAGCTATTTCCGCATCCTCCAGAGCCCCTACATAATTATTCAAATCCCCCTTTGCCATACTCCGAGCAAAATAAGCAGCAGCTAAATCCGGTTTCATCGCCAAAGCTCGATTGTAATAATCTATAGCATTTCTATAATTTCCCGCTTGAGCCTCTGCAATACCCAACCTGTAAAAATCCTCAGCACCGCCGGTATAATTCGGCAACCCGATCGCCCCAATTAAAAGAGCGTTACTCAGATCCACTCCTAATAAAGTGGCATTGGTTAAATAAGCACTCCTCAAATCGGTAGCCGCCAAATTTGCCCCAGTAAGATTGGCACCGGTGAGGTTAGCGCCGAACAAACTGGTACCCGCCAAATTTGCCCCAGTCAAGTCCGCCCCCGCCAAATTGGCGCGACTGAGATTTGCCCCCGCCAGATTAGCGCCCTTTAAATTAGCACCCGCCAAGTTGGCCAAAACTAACCCGGCCCCGCTCAACTCGCAATCTTGACATTGACGGGTTGAGAGGAGCTTTTGGGTGTGTTGCAAATTTTCTGCCGTTGCTGGAAAGGTAGGAGAAACGGTAGTAAAGAATAAGGCCGTTGCTAAAATTTTAAGTTTCATAGATTGCACGTCAACTGTGAAGAGAACCAAAAAATAAATGCTTTTTGGGAATGGGGAATGGGGAATGGGGAATTGCTAATTCCTGCTTTTGGGGAAAGCGAGCCCTTAAAGATGGAGGAAAGCGCGGAGTTATTCATATATGGTACCATCGGGCATCGTGGCTCCTTTGAGACAAACTCCATTCAAGCTAACTCCAGACAAGTTAGCAGCAAAAAGATTGGCGCAAGTCAGATCCGCAGCGCTTAAAACTGCCTCCCTCAAATCTGCCCTCATCAAAGTAGCATCGATTAAATCGGCCCCACCCAAATCTGCCTTGGCGAGGTTGGCACCAATTAAGTCGGCTTCGTTGAGAACTGCCCGACGCAGGTTGACCCCATACAAGTTTACTCCGTGCAGGTCGGTGTCGCAAATAATGGCCCGAGAAAGGTCTGCTTCTATGAGATTGGCTTCTTTCAAACTGGCGCGACTGAGATCTGCCCTGCTCAATTTGGCCTGGGTGAGGTTGGCCTTATGTAATTTGGCCCCGACTAAGATTGCTCCCCGGAGATCGGCACCGCTGAGATCGGCACCGCTGAGGTTTGCTTGACTGAGATTGGCTTTACCGAGGTTTGCTCTGCTTAATTTGGCTTGGCAAAGATTGGCACCTATTAAGTCTGCTTCAAATAAATTAGCACTCATGAGGTCGGCTTCGTATAAGTGGACTTCATGGAGGTAAACCCCGCTAAAATTTCTTTCTCCTTTGGCATATTGCCTCAGCAATTCTTCAATTTGCATATACATTTTCTCCACACCTTTATTTTATTTAAAAATACTTTGCTAGAAGCAATGAAACCGGATGTTATTGCAAATATTGAACGATTAATTCCTCAGTTACTAATGCTGTCTTATGCTGTATGCCAGTTATGAAATTGACTCAATAATTAGGGTTTTTTATTAGTTGTTAGTTGCTAGTTTTTTCCTTATCTTCCTTATCTTCTTTTAGGAATGGGGAATGGCAATTATAG
Organism: uncultured bacterium; assembly: GCA_964609515.1. Classification (GTDB taxonomy): domain Bacteria; phylum Cyanobacteriota; class Cyanobacteriia; order Cyanobacteriales; family Microcoleaceae; genus CALKCV01. The sequence goes on from CAZSTZ010000072.1 coordinate 21,092, forward strand.
CATTTGGGATCCCCCTAAATCCCCCTTTATAAGGGGGACTTTGAAAGCTCCCCCCTTTATAAGGGGGGCGGGGGGGGGATCCCTATCGCTGTACTTCATAGATTCAAAAATTGCCATTACCCATTACTAAAACAAGAGAAAAATTAAGCGCTTAAAACTTCTAACAAAGCATCTCCCATTTGGCGGCAGCCGACTAATTTCATCCCTTCTGACATGATATCGCCGGTGCGATAGCCTTTATCTAATACTTCCATGACTCCGGCTTCGATTTTATCGGCGGCTGCTGGTTGGTTTAAAGCATAGCGCAACATCATCGCGGCGCTTAAGACTTGGGCTAAGGGGTTAGCTTTGTCTTGGCCGGCAATGTCTGGGGCGGAACCGTGGACGGGCTCGAAGACTCCGGGACCGGATGCGCCCAAACTTGCGGAGGGTAACATTCCGATACTACCGGTTAACATGGCGGCGGCGTCGGAGAGGATGTCTCCGAAAAGGTTGCCAGTGACGATAGTATCGAATTGTTTCGGCCGGCGTACTAATTGCATGGCGGCGTTATCGACGTATAAATGGGATAGTTCGACGTCGGGATATTCTGAGGAGAGGGCGACAATGCGATCGCGCCACAGTTGCGACACTTCTAAAACGTTAGCTTTATCCACAGAACATAATTTACCGCCGCGCTTTTGGGCAGTCTCGAAGCCGATGCGACCGATGCGATCGACTTCCGACTCGGTATAAGCCATCGTATTAACGCCCCGTTTTTCTCCCGTCTCGGTCTCAAAGACTCCCTTGGGTTGACCGAAATATATACCTCCAGTAAGTTCGCGCACTACCATAATATCGACACCCTCGACCACTTCGCGCTTGAGAGTAGAAGCATCGATTAATTGGGGCAGAATAGTTGCCGGGCGGAGGTTAGCGAACAATCCCAAACCCGCCCGGAGTCCCAGAAGTCCAGTTTCCGGGCGTTGGTGGCGGGGCAGGTTATCCCACTTATAGCCGCCGATCGCCGCCAAAAGTACGGCATCGCTATTGCGGCACATTTCTAAGCTTTCTTTCGGCAGAGGTTCCCCAGTAGCATCGATAGCGACGCCGCCGATGGGGGCTTCTTGAAATTCAAAAGAGAAGTCAAGTTGTTTGCCCGTCAGTTGGAGGACATCCACGGCAACGGCAATAATTTCCGGTCCGATGCCATCCCCAGGAAGCAGAGTAATGCGGTAGTTCATCTTAGTTTTTCCTTTGCTTGTTATTTAGACGTTAGAAAACGCAAAGAGTCATTATACCAGAATTGTTCGTAGTAATCGCAGAGCGCGATAGTTCGTAGTAATCGCGCTCTGCGATTGGCCTGTTCGTAGTAATCGCGCTCTGCGATTGGCCGATCCTTCAAATTCCCCTACCCTATAATAGAGAAAAAGAGATTAAGGAGAAAGGTCATGGCCAGTTACAACGAAATCAAGAACATGGTATTTGACTTACCGCCAGAGGAGCAACTGCGGTTAATTCACGACGTATTGTCCGACGTGCGTCACCGAGCGATCGCCAAACCGCAACATAAGATTACGGAGTTAGAGGGGTTAGGTAAAGAAATCTGGCAAGGTATCGACGCACAAGAATATGTAAACCAGGAGCGCGGCAAATGCAATGGATAGAACAGTTACGGGGAGAAACGGTTGGTTTGGATACTGCACCGTTGATTTATTTAATCGAACGCAATCCTAACTATTTGGAGATGATGCGATTTTTCTTTAGAGCCTTGAATAGCGGTGATTTTAGGGTCGTGACTTCCACCGTGACTTTACTAGAAGTGCTAGTTTATCCCTTGCGCGGTGCCGATTCCATCTTGGTCCAACAATACCGTAACCTTCTGTTCAATTCTCAATATTTGAGAACTATCGAAGTGGATGCAGAAATTGCGGAAACGGCGGCTCAACTGCGAGCAATTCACAACGTACAATCGTTAGATTCTATCCATAAGGCCACGGCAGTCCGCGAGGGTGCGTCTTTTTTCCTGACTAATGATGTGCGACTGCCTTCTTTGCCAGCGTTACAGGTGTTAGTGTTGGACGAATTGAGAAATCCGTAGAACAGGCATCTTGACTGTTGCCGAGATGTTAAAAGGAATTGGAACCTACCATGACAGAGAAAAAAATCCCCGATGCCGAAACCAGAAGGCGCAATGTCGAGCGTTTGCGGGAAAGCAACCGACAATTAGAGTTGGTTGCTTTGGCCCTAGACGAATTAATTGCGATGGCCGATGCTCAACTGCTTCGCCAACGCCGGGAACGCCTGATGAATAAGTCTCGGCCTCCCAGAGAAGCGGTGGAACAATAATTTTTTCCTTTTCACCCGTAGAACAGGCATCTTGCCTGTTCTCGCCTGTTCTCGATGGCGATCGCTCGGTGGCGATCGCCCTCCTCAAATTCCCATCATCCGCCAAAAGCCCGCCAATTAGTTCGATTTTCTGTTACTGACATCTTTTTTCTTCTGCCGTTTGGTAACTTGGTATATACAGGAGAGCATTTTTGTAAGCAGCGATCGCCTCTTTGCATTGATTTAATTTCTCAAAAACCCACCCCTTATAAGCTGTTAAGCATCTAAATTTATACTCGAATCTCCCTTGAATGCTCGTAGTACAGGCATCTTGCCTGTACTTAAAATAAAGTTTAAATGCACGACAGCTTAGTACCAAACTTCGGCGCGTTTGGCATCATCAAAGTTATTATAAATGAAACGCCAGCTTTTGTCAATACTGCGAGATAGTATTTCGATGGCTTCTGCTGTTTCTGCCGGCGTTAAAGCTAATAATTGAGATTCTAATTCTTTGACTGTCATAGTGGTTTTATTTGTTAATGGTTTGAACGATGATAAGGTGCGCGGTGCGCACCCTACCGATAAGCATAGCGTAAAAAACCTCGCCAAGAAACCCGGTTTTTTCAAAAAACCGGGTTTCTTAATACCAAGAACAGGCAAGATGCCCGTTCTATTCCTCCTCGTCACTAACAGCTTTTGGCGGACGTTCTCGCAAAGCTGCCCCCAAATATTCCCCCGTATAAGACTCGGAACAAACTGCCACATCTTCGGGAGTTCCGCTAACAATTACTTCCCCTCCTTTATCCCCCCCTTCCGGCCCTAAATCTATTATCCAATCCGCACAACGAATCACATCTAAATTGTGTTCTATTACCACAATAGAATTACCCTTATCCGCCAGCCTTTGCAATACGTTTAACAACTGATGCACGTCATAAAACGATAAACCTGTCGTCGGTTCGTCGATTAAATAAATCGTTTTTCCCGTCGCCCGCCGCGATAATTCCGTTGCCAATTTCACCCGCTGCGCTTCCCCTCCAGATAATGTCGGCGCCGGCTGTCCTAAATGAATGTAACCCAACCCAACATCGACTAAAGTTTGCAGGCGAGTTGCCGCCCGGGGAATGTTTTTAAATACTTCTAAAGCTTCCTCAACTGTCATGTTTAAAACATCGGCAATTGAATGACCTTTATATTTAACTTGCAACGTTTCTCGATTGTAACGGGCCCCCTTACAAACATCGCATTGAACGTAAACATCGGGTAAGAAATTCATCTCGATAACGTTAACTCCTTGCCCCCCACAAGCTTCGCAACGTCCCCCTTTTACGTTAAAAGAAAATCGCCCCCGTTGATAACCCCTCGCTTTTGCTTCTATGGTCTCGGCAAACATCTCTCGAATAGTATCGAAAACTCCCGTATAAGTAGCGGAATTGGAACGAGGAGTTCTGCCAATAGGAGATTGGTCGATAACGATCGCTTTATCAATTTCTATGAATCCTTTAGTCTTTCCTAACTCTTTAGGAAAAGGTACGTTTCGGCTGAGATGATGTTGCAATGCGGGATAAAGTAACTCGTTCATTAAAGTCGATTTTCCCGAACCGGAAACCCCGGTAATACAGACAAATTTTCCTAAAGGAATCTCGACATCTATATTTTTGAGATTGTTCCGATGGCAATTTTTTAAAACCAAAGATTTACCGTTACCAGCTCTTCTTTTAGCAGGAGTTTCGATAACTTTTTTTCCCGATAAATACGCCCCAGTCAGCGAGTTTTTAGTCTTCAATAATTGGCTGAGATTTCCTTGGCAAATAATCTCGCCCCCATGCACTCCCGCCCCAGGGCCGATGTCGATAATTTGGTCGGCTTTTCTAATAGTTTCTTCGTCGTGTTCTACTACGATTAAAGTATTTCCCAAATCTCTTAATTTGGTTAAAGTTTGCAAAAGACGACCGTTATCTTTTTGGTGCAAACCGATGCTCGGTTCGTCTAAAACATAGAGAACTCCGGTCAAACCGGAACCGATTTGAGTTGCCAATCTAATCCGTTGCGCTTCCCCTCCAGAAAGGGTCATGGCGGGACGGTCTAAGGTTAAATAATCTAAACCGACATCCAGGAGAAATTGCAATCTGGCGCGGATTTCTTTGAGGACTAATTCGGCAATTTGCCCTTGGCGATCGCTCAGTTCCAAATTATTTATCCTCTCCAAACATTCCTCAATCGAAACCTCGGTAAAATCTGTTATTCTATACTGTCCTATTTCCACAGATAAAGCTTCTGGTTTGAGACGTTTTCCTCCACAAGTTTCGCAATTTTTATCGACTAAATATTGTTCGAGTTTCTGCTTGACGAGCTCGGAATTTGAATCCCGATATTGTCTTTCTAAAATGCCGATCGCTCCCGGATAACTCCGATAGTCACCCCCGCCTTTATTGAAGCGGGAATCTGACTCGACCCAGATCGGTTCTTCTGCCCCGTGTAAGACGATATTTTTTTGTTTTTTAGTTAATTTATGCCAAGGAGTATGAAGGTCGAAACCGTAGGTTTGACCCAGACTATAAAGAACGGATAAATAATAGGAATTATCCTTGTGGGACCAAGGAGCGATCGCCTCATATAACGGCACCATCGGATCCGGCACTATCAAATCTTCCGAAAACTGACGCAAAGTACCCAAACCGTGACAAGTCGGACAGGCACCGTAAGGAGAATTAAACGAAAACAAGCGGGGCGATAGCTCCTCCATTACCGCCCCGTGTTCCGGGCAAGCAAAGTTTTCGGAAAAGACAATGTTAGCAGCGGATTTTGTAACGGATTTAACGGATGGGTTGTTGGTGGGTGATGGGAGATTATCTCTGACTTCTAACTCGGATAAATTTAAAACATCCACCACCGCGATGCCGTCGGCGTGACGGAGACAAGTGCCGAGGGAGTCTGCCAGACGTTCTTCGATACCGGGTTTTTTGATTAACCTGTCAACGACTATTTCGATAGTGTGGGCGTGGTTTTTATCTAACTCGATATTTTCCGAGAGTTCAAAAATTTCCCCATCGACGCGAACGCGGACGAAACCTTCCGAGGCCAAACTGGATAAAAGTTTGCGGTGGGTACCCTTTTTGCCGCGAACCACCGGGGCGAGGAGGTGAAATTTAGAGCCATCTGGCAATTCCATCACCCGATCGCACATTTCGTCGATAGTCTGGGGGGCAATATGGCGATCGCAATGGGGGCAGTGAGGTTCCCCCGCCCGCCCGAACAGCAGTCGCAAATAATCGTATATTTCGGTCACGGTTCCCACGGTGGAACGGGGGTTATGGGAAGTTGATTTTTGGTCGATAGAGATAGCGGGACTCAAACCTTCGATAGCATCTACTTCCGGTTTATCTAACTGTCCGAGAAACTGTCTCGCGTAGGCGCTGAGAGATTCCACATAGCGCCGCTGTCCTTCGGCAAAGATAGTATCGAAAGCGAGGGAAGACTTCCCCGAACCCGAGACCCCAGTAAAGACAATGAGGCGATCGCGAGGTAATTCTAAATCGATATTCTTAAGATTGTGCTGTCTCGCACCCCTAATTCTAATCGTATTTTGCTCGTTTTTGGTAGATTTTTTAGTACGTTTTGGCATTGTTAATTGTTAATTATTAATT
>CAZSTZ010000073.1:0-15815 GCA_964609515.1 uncultured bacterium
ACCGGGAGCATCCCATATTTGTAAAAATATCGAATATTCGGTTTTTTATCTAATGCATCCCTTTTCCCTTCTTGCCTTTTCCCCAAAAGAGTGCCTCTTGCATGCATGCCTCTTGCCTAAAAGCGAGATTGGCAACGTTGCCTCGCAACGCGGGGCGCGTTTTTGGGTTTTTACTTGCATTGCAGTGTACCCTTTTAACCTCTCCCTTGTCTTCCCACACCCCCCACACTCCCCACACTCCCTTAAGAGATAGTGCCGGTTAGGGGCGAGGAGGCCCTGGCATATTCTTTGATGGGTATCCTACCGCTGAGATAGGCCAGACGTCCGGCTTCGGCGGCGAGGCCCATTGCTTTTGCCATGATGGCGGGTTCTTTGGCGAGGGCGATCGCTGAATTAATCAACAAAGCGTCGGCCCCCATTTCCATTGCCAAGGTGGCTTCGCTGGGAGTGCCGATGCCGGCATCTACTACTACTGGCACTTTGGCATTGTCAATAATTATCTGAATATTGGCGGCGTTTTTAATTCCCTGGCCGGAACCGATGGGAGAACCCAAGGGCATGACTGTGGCGCAACCTATGTCTTCTAATCTTTTGGCCAACATGGGGTCGGCGTTGATATAGGGTAAGACTGCGAAACCTTCTTTGACTAACTGTTCTGCGGCTTGGAGGGTGCCAATAGGATCGGGCAATAAATATTTTGAATCTGGGATGACTTCTAATTTAACGAAGTTGTTATTTTCTTGCCCCAGAAGTTTTGCCATTTCCCGCCCGAGTCTGGCTACTCGGATAGCATCTTCGGCGGTTTGGCAGCCGGCGGTGTTGGGGAGCATCCAAATTTTTTTCCAGTCTATGGCCTCGGCTAATCCTTCGTGGCCTGGGGCGTTGGTTTGGACTCGGCGGACGGCTACGGTGACTATTTGGCATCCACTCGCTTCGATGCTTTGCTGCATTTTCTCGATGCTGGAATATTTGCCGGTGCCTGTCATTAAGCGGGAGCAGAACTCGCGCCCTGCTATGACTAGGGGTTTATCTATGGCGATCGCTGTTTTTCTCTCTAGCGTTTGCATTAGTATCTATTTTTTTAGCTGCATTCAGAAGTAGGCAAAAGGCAAGAGGTTTGAGTAAATTCCCCATTCCCCATTCCCAAAAAAAGGGGAGAGAGTCGGACATAAGCCGGGTTCTGTTCTCCCAACCCGGAGGTTAAGAGGGCGGTTATCTATCTGGGACGCCTGTTACCAGACGCCTCTTGCGGTACGCCTTTAACAACGAGGGTTGCCCCACGTTGCTTGTCGGAACTGGTAAAAGACCAACCGTGGTTCCTCCGACCTTGCTCCCAACCGGGGTTTACCGAGCCAGGGCCTCGCGACCCTGCTGGTGCGCTCTTACCGCACCTTTGCACCCTTACCACCACTGGTGTTGTGGTGGCGGTATTTTTCTGTGGCACTATCCTCACGATCGCTCGCACTGGGCGTTACCCAGCAAGTTTGGTCTTTGGGGAGCCCGGACTTTCCTCGGACTTTTTCAAGTCCGCAACCGCCTCGCCGACTCTCTCCTTGGTTTTATTTTAGCGTAGGAAATGGGGAATGGGGAATAGAAAATTGCGTTCTTGTTAATTGTTAACTTGCCTGTTTTTTTGTCTTCCCCCTATTCCCCATTCCTAAAAAGCAATAACCTTTTGGTTCGTTTAAAAATGTAACAAAGCCTATGGAAGTTCGTTTTTGTCGATGGTTTTGGCGAAGTTCTCGAACCAGCCGCGTTTCCAGAAGAAATAGACTAGCCAGGCGGCGATCGCGATACTTACTACCCAGAAGGCCGGATAGCCGTAATACCAATTTAGCTCTGGCATATTTAAGGGGGAGGAGTCGGGGTTAAAGTTCATGCCATAGACTCCGACGATAAAGGTTAAGGGTATAAAAATGGTAGAAATAATTGTTAGTAATTTCATTACTTCGTTCATTTTGTTACTCATGGAGGATAGATAAATATCCATCAAGCCGGAGGATAGCTCGCGGTAGGTTTCGACGATATCTCTTACTTGTATGGTGTGGTCGTAACAGTCTTGGAGATAGACTCTGACTTCGGGGCTGATAAATTCTCCCGAGGTTTTGATTAAAACGTTGATGGCGTCTCGGTGAGACCAAACGGCGCGACGGAGGGTTAATAATTCTCGTCTGATTTTATAGATTTTTTTGAGGGTATGAGGACTGGGGTTGAATACAACTTCGTCTTCTAGGTCTTCTATACGTTCGCCGTATTCTTCTAAAACGGGGAAAAAACCGTCAATTACAGTATCTAGTATAGAGTATAGTAGATAAGCTACTTTTTGCTTGCGGATGATGCCTTGGTTGTTGCGGATGCGATCGCGCACTGGTTTTAAGCAGTCGTCTCTGGGGTCTTCTTGTACGGATATCAGATAGTGTTTGCCCAAAACTATACTAACTTGTTCTCTTCCTAGTTCTTCGGCTTCTGGTTCTAAACTTACCATCCAGGCGATAATTACCAGTTGGTCTTCGTATTGTACTACTTTGGGTCGTTGGGGCATATTCACTACGTCTTCGAGGGCGATGGGGTGTAGTTGAAATATTTTCGCCATTTTTTGCCAGGTTTCCAGGTTGCCCAAACCGTTGATACTTAACCAGGACACGGAGTCTGACTGTAGGTAAGGAATGCATGCTTCTGGAGTAGTTATATTTATACGAGTTGCGTGTCTCTCGCTGTAGTCGATTAAGATCGTTTCTGGCGGCGGGGCGTTGGCTTCGAGATCCAACGTTCCCGGCAACGTTCCCGGTTCGTCGTAGAAATAGTCTAAGTTTGACTCTTCTTCCTCTTCTGAAGAATGTCCTAATTGTTCCGTTTGTACTTGTAATGAATGTGCCATATTAGATAATTCTAAGTAATCGCTTTAGCGATTTGTCCGAAGGTGGCCAGGGGGTCTAACCCCTCAGATAGGTAGGTAGTTCTTCCTCATCGAGTTTATCATAACAAATTGAAAAAGGTTTTGTCAAGGGTTTTTTCTAAATTCGCAGCGATCGCCAGGAACTTGTTAAAATAGAATGGACTTATCGCGTAACTGTTATAAATAACTAGGGTTTGCCGAACTCAGCAAAAACGTGACGCTTTTTGGGAATGAGGAATAGGGAATGGGGAATTAATAATGATGGCAAGACCGTCTTTTTCTCAAACCTCAAAAACTTGCTATAGCATTTTCATCTGAGTCGTGTAAAATAATTAGCCGCTTGAGGCATGCATGGAAGAGGCATACATGCAATAGTGAAGAAAGCAACAGTCATTTTTTGCTATTAGTAAAAAGCCCATCCTTCGTTTACATCTGATTTGAAATTACTATACCCCGACTGTTATCAGGGTTTTACCAATTTTCAGCAAGCCCTAACTAACCATGTTCGTTGGAACGATTCTCAGAAATGGTATCGCATCCTCCAGAAACTCGGCAGCTCCCTACCCGGGTTTCCGCGTGTTTCTATAGGGAACGTTGGTAGCGATCGCTTTAGGGATTTTCAGAAGCGTTATTCCTGCCCTTGCGGAGTATATTAGAAGTAGAAACTAAAAATCGATTTATTCGTTTCTACTTCTAACGGAACTGGGGTTCTAGGAAAGTAGGGCGTTATTGGGTTCCATTTCCCAAAGCCCACCTACAATAGTAGCTGGGCTTTGATTTAATCGGTCCGGGCCTTCAACCAGTCGGCAATAGTGGGAGGTAAATCTCGCTGAACTTTACCGCTGACGTACATCCCAATATGTCCCACGGGGAAAGAACGGGCGGTATAATCTTTACTACCGACATATTTTTCCAAGGCCAAAGTAGAATCTGGAGGAACCAGATGGTCCTTTTCAGCATAAACGTTGAGAATTGGCACGGTCACATTTTGGAGGTTAACCAGGCGATCGCCTATTTTCACCTCACCCTTAATCAACTTGTTTTGCTGATAAAAATCCTTCTGAAACTGTCGGAAAGCTTCCCCTGCCTGGTCCGGACTGTCAAAGATCCATTTTTCCATGCGGAGGAAATTGAGCAACTTACTTTCATCCTCCATAATATCTGGCATATCCAAATATTTACCGTATCCTAACTGGAGAGGTTTAAGCATCACAAACTCGGCATTGAGAAAATCTCCGGGAATATTTCCCAAAGCCTGGACCATCAGATCTATATCAATAGCCTCGCTACCGAGAGTGCAGCCACCGCGCATATTCAGCAAGCAATTAGGCATCCGAAAATCGACGGGAGTTACAGTCAGAACCAAATTTTTGACCTTTTCTGGATAGAGGGAACTGTAACAAAGACTAAAAGTTCCTCCCTGACAGACTCCCAAGAGATTAATCTTGTCTAAACCGTGTTTTTCCCGGAGAAAATCAACGCAATTATTCATGTAACCGTTGATGTAATCGTCGAGAGTCAGCCAGCGATCGGCGCGAGTGGGATAACCCCAGTCAACGATATAAACATCCAATCCCAATTTTAGCAAATTGGCAACCAAAGACCTTCCTTCTTGTAAATCGACCATATAAGGGCGGTTGACCAGAGCATAAAAAATTACCATCGGAATTTTCAATGGTTTCTCTACCGCAGGTTGAAAGTGATAGATTTTCACCTTATCCTCGCGGTAAACTTCCTCTTTAGGAGTAAAACCGATTTGAACGTCGTCTTCTTTGAGTTTGCTTAAGTTTTCGATTCCTGCAATCATTTTTTTACTTAACTCGGTGTATTCGCGGTAAAAATTCTTCCCACCCATGGGGGTAGCAATTTGAAACATAGCAGTTGTTCGCCTCCACGATTTAGCAGTTATTTTCCTTTGGCTGAAACCGCTTCAACCATGGAACATTTTAACTGCTTTGATTTTTCTTGCTTGACTTAGTAGTAGAAGTAGTAGAAGTAGTAGAAGTAGTAGAAGTTTTGCTCTTTTCTGATTCTGCCGCAGCTTCTGCTGCTGCCAAACGTTTTTTGAGCGATTTAACCTCCTTGCGCAGCTCGTAAACATTGCGATGGAGCTCGTCAATTTCGCTCCTCACGGGCATATTCATACTTTCCATCCAAAGTTCCATCAGCTCTTGCTGCAGGAGTCGGTAATAATTAAGGGCGTTAAGTAACTTGCCGCGAATTTTGAGATTTTCTTCCCGAGAAAAAGTTTCCTCGAATTTCTCGTCAACGATGCGACTCCACATCTGCTGAAACTTCCGCCAATCTTGTACTGGTTCGCCCTTTTGCGCTAAAGCAACTAAATCTTGCATCAGTTTTTCAAAGGAACGAAATTGAATTTCGCTCAATACTGCCTGAGAGTCGATACTGGCTCTATAAAGATTGGTCCAGGCTTCAAAAGCTTTTTGCAGTTTAGCATTAAGTCCGCGAGTGGGTCCGACGGTGGGACTTTGCAGCAAGTTACCGAGAGTCGGTTGATACAACATATCCCAATAGAGATTGTTGAGCTCGATCCAAGGTTGGCTTTCGCCGCTGAGGGTTTGACTTAGAGGAATGATGGATGCACCCCAATAATTGCCCCAAAGCTGATTGAATTTTTGGAGTTGCTGAAAATACGTTTGCCATAGCTTATTGGTATCTTCAACTAATTCGGTGGGGGCAACATAGAAAGCTTTTAACTGTTTGCTAAATTCATCGGCGTACTTTTTCGATGCTTCTTCCCAGTTTTGACCGGCTTGAAATTGATTGAGGATATCTTTCCAAGCATTGAAGGAATAAAGCAAGGGGTTAAATAGTTGCAGGTTGCCGTCGCCAAAGGCGGAGGTAAAGTTCGGTAAATTGGTTTGTTTTGAATATTGTTCCGCTGTTGATGTCATCAGGTCGTACCAACCTTTCCACATTTGAGTGCTGGTATTGAACCAAGCGTTCATCATTTCATTAGTCGGGTTTGATTCCATAATTTCTCCTTTTGTTTAGATTAGTTGCGGGGGATGCGGGGGAGGAACAGGCAAGATGCCTGTTCTACGGGTTCCTTGCAGGGGCAATAGGTAATAGGTAGTTCCCATTCCCTATTCCCCATTCCCTATTCCCCATTTTAAGTATGATGGGCGCCGTTAACGCGCAAGACTTCGCCGGTGATGTAGTTGCTGGCGACTGGGGAGAGCAAAAATGCTACTGCCCAGGCAATGTCTTCGGGTTCGCCAAAACGACGGAAAGGAATTTCTGCGGTAACTTTATCCCTTACTTTGTCCGGCAGACTTTTGGTCATTTCGGTGTTGATGAAACCGGGGGCGACGGCGTTGGCGCGAATTTTGTAACGGGCTGCCTCCCGGGCGAGGGATTTCATTATACCGATAACGGCGGCTTTGGTGGCGGAATAGTTGGTTTGTCCTGCGTTACCGCGATCGCCCGATATGGAACTAATCCCCACTATAGACCCTTCTTGCCGTTGGTACATTCCCTCGATAAAGGGTTGAACGGTATTTTTGACACCTTTGAGATTAACGGCGATAACTTTATCCCAGTCTTCGTCGGTGAGTTTGGCAAAAAAGTTATCTCGGGTAATGCCTGCGTTGGCAACGACTCCGTAAACCGGACCCAGTTTTTCTTCTATTTCTTTGCCCGCTGCCTGCATGCTTTCTAATTTGGTGACGTCGGCTTTTAAGGCCAGAACTCCTTCTGGTGGTTCGCTATCGATGACGTCGATGTAGGCTACTTTTGCTCCTAATTCTACTAGCAACTTAACGATGGATGCGCCGATACCTCGGGCACCGCCAGTTACTACTACTACTTTGTCTTCTAATCCTAGAGATACCATTTACTTTCTCCTAGAGTTTGCGTGTTTGGTAATGGAACGTAGAACAGGTCGGAATGCCTGTTGCTAATTAACAGTTAACAATTGACAATTAACAATTAACAATTGACAATTATCAATTAAACTCTTTCTACTGCTAAAGCAGTACCGCCACCGGTGCCGTGACAAATGGCTGCCAAACCGAGGGTTTTATCCTGTTCTTTTAAGGCGTTGAGCAAGGTAACAATAATCCGAGCTCCAGATGCGCCGATGGGATGCCCGAGAGCGATCGCCCCTCCATTGACGTTCAGTTTTTCGTGGGGCACGTCGAGCATGGTGTGGAACAACATATTGCTGACGGAGAATGCCTCGTTGTTCTCGAACAGGTCGAAGTCGGAGACGCTCATTTTGAGCCGATCTAATAGTTTCTTGGATGCGAAAATCGGCACTTCTGGGAACCGCCAGCTTTCGCCACCCGCCCAGGTGCCGCCTATAACTTTAGCTATAGGGGTGAGTCCGTATTTTTCTACCGCAGCTTGACTGGCTATTATTAGTGTGGCGGCCCCATCAGTGATTTGGCTGCTGTTACCGGCAGTTAATATTCCCTCTTTGGTAAAGGCAGGACGCAATTTGCCGAGAGTTTCTAAGGTTGTATCTGCCCGAATGCCTTCGTCTGTATCTACTATTTGGGTGCCTTTTTTGCTTTTTACTTCTATAGGGACAATCTCGTTTTTAAAGCTGCCTCGTTCCGTGGCTGCCGCCGCCCGCTGTTGGGAGTATAGGGCTACTCCGTCTAAGTCTTGGCGGGTAAATCCATGTTCGGCTGCCAGCCTTTCGGTTTGGTCTCCCATGCCTTCGTCGGTGATGGAGTCGCTCAGTCCGTCTTTTAGCAGGATGTCGGTTAGTTGTTCTGGGGCGCCCATGAGGAATTTATAACCCCACCGGGCGCGATGGGACAGGTAGAAGCCTGCCTGGGACATAGATTCGGTCCCACCTGCAAGAATCAGGTCGGCCTCTCCTAATTTGATGGCCATGCTGGCGTTGATTATGCCCATCATGCCCGAGGAGCATACCATGTCTATGGCGTAGCCATCGACTGTTGGCGGAATGCCTGCTTTGATGGCCGCTTGTCGGGGCACTAATTGGCCTTGTCCCGCCCGGAGGACGTTGCCGATAATGTATTGGTCTAAGGCTTCTGGGGGGACGCCTGCCCGTTCGATGGCGGCTTTCATGGCATGGGCCCCTAAGTCGCTGGAGGAGAAACCAGAAAGCCCTCCGCCGAAGCGACCCAAGGGGGTGCGTACTGCTGAGACTATGTAGGCATCAACCATTTGTTAGTTCCTTTTTTTGTTAACTACGAACTATTTGGGTTTTATCATGCCTTGGGCAATAGGCTCTGTTGCCTACCAAAAGTTTTAAGATTTGGGAATGGGCAATGGGGAATAGGGAATAGGGAATGGGGAATGGGTACGAGAATTAAGAAACCCGGTCAAAAAACCGGGTTTCTGAGTTACGATGGCCAAACCCTAATGCTTACCAGCGAGAGTTGGGCAGACTTGCAGCAAACGAAGGGAAAATTCCCCATTCCCTATTCCCCATTCCCTATTCCCCATTCCCTATTCCCCATTCCCCAGTTACAATAATTCTTAATTGTGTTGTTAATTTGCGAGGAAATTATGAGCAATTCCGATCTTCAAAATTTGGTTGAGGCGATCGCTTCTCTATCCGCTGAAGACCGCGCTAATTTGTGGGAAGTTCTCGAAGAAAAACAACTTACAAAATCGAAAGACGAACCGACAGAAAAGGCTTTTGTTTTCCCGGAATACAAAGTCGAAGCTGGTAATGCTAGGATTGATTTTTTTGAAGTAAAAAATAAAGGAAATTTTTGGGGAGATAAAGGTAGGGCTAGCTATCAAGTTTTAATTAAAAAGGAAGGAGGCGATCGCTTTAGCGCTACTTTATTGGGATGGCCGAATTGTCAGGGGGTGGGAAAGACGCGATCGCGAGCTATTAGCAATTTACAAGAGTTAGTCAATTCCCAATTAGCCGAAGCAGAAATCGCTACTGTCGAACTCAAGTCGAATTTGTCCGATAGTCCTTGGGTGAGGCTTGCGGGTAAGTACGAAAACGACCCTCAATACGACGAGGTACTGGCATATATAGAAGAATATCGTCGAGAATTAGATGCTGAAACTGAAGAATATTACCGTAAATTAGAGGAGGAGGAAAAGGCTAATGAGCCAATACATTCTTGATACCGATTGCTTTTCTCTTTGGCAGCGAAACCACCCAGTTGTTGTTCGCAAGGTTAAGGAAAATATTGATGAAATTGCCGCATCTATAATTACTGCTGAAGAAGTTATTCGCGGTAGATTTAATGTTATTCGGCAGGCTTCCCAATCTTCTCAGTCTGACAAATTGGTATCTGCTTACGACCTATTATGGGAGACTTTAGACGATTTAAAAAAGCTAGAAATTATCCCATTTAGCCACGCTGCTTATGCTTTTTTTTTAGATTTACGCCGTCAAAAAATACGCATTGGCACTCAAGAAAAGCGCATAGCTTCTATAGTATTGGCTACTGAAGGAGGGGTTTTAATTACTCGCAACCAACGGGACTTTTCGAGGGTTCCCGGTTTGGTCTTTGAAGATTGGACGGCGTGAAGATGGGGCAAAGTTCGTAGTAAGCGCTTCAGCGCTATAAATCGCGCTCCGCGATTACTACAAACGAGCTTATCGGGCCCGGTGTTGAATATTTAATCAAGCGTAGGGGCGAACGACCCCTTATAAACTATAGGTTAACATAAAAAAATCGATTTGACAAGGGGTAATTTGCTTCGGCGCGGGAAAAATTTACGGGCCCAAAATTAGGAGATAATTTACGATATTGGCAGTTTCCTGACTCGAAAAGATAACTGCTTGACGGAGATAATTGCTCCTGTTTCTAAATCTTCTCGACACCGATCCAAAACTACAAGCAACCGTTCGTTAATAATGTTGTAATTTTCGTTGCCCAGTCGAAAGATAATGACGCTTGGTAGCGATTCTCCAGCGATCGCTAAGAGATAACCAAAGTCCAAATCGAGGGTTAACAAAATTCGTTCTTCGCTACGAGCTTTGATTAAAATGTCTTCATCGGGTAAAGTTTGCAATCCTTCCTCGCGCAAATGCACCACTTCGTAGCCTGCATTTCTCAACCATGCTACTGTCGGTCGAGAAATTCCCATATCTGCTAAAAATTTCATCCTATTTTTTCTTCATAATAAACTTCTTCTCTTGTCAACCAAGCGGCATAAAGCAAACACTGACGAATATCTTCTGGTTCTAGGTCTGGATATTCTGCCAAAATTTCTTTTGTTGGTTTTCCGTTGGCAACTAAATTTATTACTAAGGAGACGGGTATACGCATTCCTCTAATGCAGGCTTGTCCTGCCATAATCCTGGGATTAAATGTAATTCTGTCTAGTTCTAACATGGCTTTTAAGTTGTTAGAGATGGGGGTTTTTAGTAGGAGCTTTTACTACGAACGGCCTTATTGGGCCTGGTGTTGAATATTTAATCAAGCGTAGGGGCGAACGACCCCTTATAAACTATAGGTTAACATAAAAAAATCGATTTGGCAAGGGGTAATTTGCTGCGGCGCGGGGGCCGAATTTTAGGGAGCTGGCCGCAAAATTGGCGGTCGATAATTCTGAAGAAATTCTAAAGCACTTTGCTTGTCTGCGAACTGTCCGTCGATGCGATCGCCCGTATTGTAATTGTTAATTGTTAATTGTTAATCGATATTATCCCTCAACCCAGAGAATACCCTCGTGAAGTGGCACTCTATGTTTGCGGTTTTTCCACTTCGTATTTCTATCCCTTATTTTCTCAAACTTATAAGTTTTAAAACCCGCAGCTAAAGCGAGTTCGCCCAACCATTTATCCACGGGAACATATACCCCATAAGGCGCAGAATCTCCCACTACAAAAATTACTAAACCGCCCTCTATTGTAACCCGTCTTAAAGCTAACCAAACTTTAGCCATATCGCTGAAATAAGCAGCAACCATCCCGTGATACGACTTCTTACCACCATGATTTTTTCTCTCCGCTGAAAGCAGACTGCAAGTATTAGTAATTTCTTCAAAAATTGGAGTTAAAAGCGGGCTTTTCAAAATGCTATCTATCTCTTTATTAAATTTAGCAGCGTGTTGAGTGCAAGAGCGAATTAAATATTGACGAACGGTTTTTTGTAAATCTCCCCAACCGCTAATTTCTCCAAAAAAGCTCATTTCCAATCGCGTCGCATCTGCATAATCGTAATTATTAGCATAAGGAGGCGAGGTAATTATTAAATCTGCCCATTTATCGGGAATTGAGTTACATTCTCTGGCATCTTCCCGGTACAAAAATGCTGCTTTATTAAACGAGTTATGTTGTTGTTTAATCATATCCTCGCCCATCAAGTAAATCTTGGCTAAAAATGCTTCGTAAGGTTCGCGGATTTTAGTTTTAGTTTTGTTGGGAAGTACATATTGCCATTGAGCGGTTCCTGCGGTGGAACATTCTCGCAGAATTGATGTTAGTGCTAACCAGGTAAGTTCTGCAATTTTTCCTGTATCTTTTCTATTTTCTAAGGCTTTTTTGATGCTATTTAATTGGTTGAGACTTTGAGCAGTAAAGCACTTTTCTATTAGTTGAGGATATTCGCTAATATCTTTGGCGCTTGATATTGTTTCTAAACTTTTTGCTTCTTGTAAAATTCCTAGTGCATATTTTCTAAATTCTAGGGAATTTTCTCGCCAATAAAGTTTGGTTTGAGCGATGCGGGCGACGAAGAGATGGGCTTCTAGCCCCATAGCTTCAACGTTACAAGATTCTGCTGCTAAAAGTGTTGTGCCAGAACCTACGAAGGGGTCTAATATTCGGTGTCTGCCTTTGGCTTTTTCTTGTTGAATAATTTCTGTTATCCAGTTAGCGGAAAATCCAGCGGAGTAGGGAAACCATCTATGAATTGGAAGGGATAAGTTGTCGGAGAAGGTTGATGTTTTGTCTGAGGTTTGTTCTGGTTTGTTGCTGGGGAATAGTTCTAATTGTTTGGGCGAGAATTGCTGGTTCATAATCCCTTCTTTTTAGAAAGTTCGTAGTAATCGCGGAGCGCGATTTATTACGACTAAAGTCGTTACTAGGAACGGGCTTATCGGGCCCGGTGTTGAATATTTAATCAAGCGTAGGGGCGAACGACCCCTTATAAACTATAGATTAACATAAAAAAATCGATTTGGCAAGGGGGAATTTACTTCGGCGCGGGAAAAATTTACGGGCCCAAAATAAGGTGACGCTGTAAAAAAAGCGATTTATTACAGAGCTAGTCGGGAAATTCGGTCTCTCAAAAACTGCCCTCGACCGGAACTTCTGGCAACAGATGATAGAAAAGCTGGGGCTATTTCTCTCAGGGTTTCAAGTTCGGCACTAAACCACTGGGATAAAAACTCCCTCACTTCAGCATCAGCTTGCCCCACTTCCTCTTCTAAAGCAGAACGTCCGTCGAGCAAGCTAATGATGTCCTCGATGTCGGCGCTATAATAAAAACGGGTACACTGCAATGCAAGTAAAAACCCAAAAATTAAACGCTTTTAGGCAAGAGGCATGGATGCAAGAGGCAATAGTTGGGGAAAAGGCAAGAAGGGAAAAGGGATGCATTAGATAAAAAACCGAATATTCGATATTTTTACAAATATGGGATGCTCCCATAAAAACTCCCCCCGCCCCTAGCGATAAAAGCTTCTATTTTGGATGCCAGTAGATAAGGAGTAGAAAAAATGAGAATTTCTCTGCCGCTGGGGAGTTGATAAGAAATAGAATTAGCAATTCCAGGTTTGTACCAGGGATTGGAAAATCCCAATACGGACTCGTCGCAAGGCATGATATCTATAGAAATGTCTCGATACTGCCACCGACACAGAGGTGCCCCCGAGTCGGTACTTTCTGTTAAACCTAAGTTTCGCAGCAAGTCCGAAAGACGATAATACTCGCTTTTGGTGACTATCTCAACTACGCAATCTACGTCGTCGGTGGGTCTAATATCAGGGGCGGAAACTGCGTCTAGGTAGAGGGATATAGTTGCTCCTCCGGTAAAAACTAGGGTTTGGGGCACTGGGCGCGAGTACCTCGGCGACTCGTTGGAGTATTAATAATTGTCGTTCCATTATCCTGCTATTCTTTGATGAAGTTCTTTAGCGGCCAAACGTTTTTCTCTAACCCTTCCCACTCGGATAGCGTCGATTAAACTTAACAATGCATATAGTTGCGGGTCGTTTTGGACGGCTATGGGGACGGATCTATATAGGGGGGCGATCGCTTGTCCTCTGACGTTGCCCGCGGGCGTGGGCCAAACGTAGGCATCGCTTTCATCTGCCAACAGCAAGCTTTTCAAGGGTTCCGCCGAATGTGCCGTAGGCAGTCCTCGCGCTATAACTCCCGGGGTGGCGTAGAAGGCATAGGGCAACCCGTGAACTAGAAACTCTAGTAAAGGTTGTTTGTTAACTTGTCGGTTGTCGCTGTCGTACAAACCGCTGGCATGGCCTCTTTTCAAGGCAGCATGAACTTCCGAGGCGCTCATGCCCAAGCTTTCGGCCAGAATGCTGTAGGTCCAGTTGGAGTTCTGCCAGAGATGGACTTTGAGTAATGTCATTATGTCTTGGGGTTTTAGCATGGCTGTTTATTCGTTTTTCGCGAATCGCGAATAATTTTTCAGAGTAAGCGCTTCAGCACTATAAATCGCTAAAGCGATTACTACGAACGGGCTTATCGGGCCCGGTGTTGAATATTTAGTCAAGCGTAGGGGCGAACGACCCCTTATAAACTATAAGGTAGCATAAAAAAATCGATTTGGCAAGGGGGAATTTACTTCGGCGCGGGAAAAATTTATGGGCCCAAAATTAGGAGGTAATTTATGATATTGGCAACTTCCTTACTCGAAAAGATAACTGCTTGACGGAGATAATTGCTCCTGTTTCTAAATCGTCTCGACATCGATCCAAAACTACAAGCAACCGTTCGTTAATCATGTTGTAGTTTTCATTGCCCAGTCGAAAGATAATGACGCTTGGCAGTGATTCTCCAGCGATCGCTAATAGATAACCAAAGTCCAGATCGAGGGTTAACAAAATTCGTCCCTCGGCACGAGTTTTGATTAAAATCTCTTCATCGGGTAAAGTTTGCAACCCATCCCAGGCGCAAATGCACCACTTCATAATTTGCATTTCTCAACCATGCTACTGTCGGTCGAGAAATTCCCATATCTGCTAAAAATTTCATCTAATTTTTTCAGTTATTTTTATGCATAGTAAACTTCTTCTCTTGCCAACCAGGCGGCATAAAGCAAGCACTGACGAATATCTTCTGGTTCTAGGTCTGGATATTCTGCTAAAATTTCTGTTGTTGGTTTTCCGTTGGCAACTAAATTTATTATTAAGGAGACGGGTATTCGCATTCCTCGAATGCAAGCTTGTCCTGCCATAATCTGGGGATTAAATGTAATTCTGTCTAGTTCTAAGATGACTTTTAAATTGTTAGGAATGGGGGTTTTGAGTAGGAGCTTTTACTACGAACGGGCTTATGGGACAAGGTGTTGAATATTTAATCAAGCGTAGGGGCGAACGACCCCTTATAATCTTTAGATTAACATAAAAAAATCGATTTGGCAAGGGGGAATTTACTTCGGCGCGGGACCGAGGGGAAGTTAATTTATGTAACAATTTCTTGACTTAATTTAGCTAGATGTAGTAAGCAATCTCCCATTTATCGGGTTGACCGAGGGTATAAAGGTTAAATTTTGTTAAAAATGTTGATGTTTTTTTCAACACACTTATAATTAATCAAACGCAGGTAGAGCGTTAATGGAGGCTGCTGCGGTCTCCAGACGACGATGCCTCTATATACTCTGAAAGGATAAATTAATAATGGCAGTAAAATTTGAAGGTTTCTTCAACGGTAAACGGGGAGAACCGGACCCGGGGGAAGAAGATAGCCCGGTGTTCGCTGGCGTTGAGAGTCACTCGTTTAAGTGGGGATCTCCGTTTGATAGCGGAACCTATCCAAACGAACTGAGTTTTGTAGTCAACCCCTTCTCGACCAGACTCAACAAGGAGTTCAAAGTAGGAGACTTAATCTACTTTAATGGTTCTACCAGTAATGGTGTTGTAGGGGTTCCCCTGGAACTGGAACTAGAGTTATACGGCCCCACCCGCAAAACGGAATCTTTTCAATTTGACTTCGATATAGTGGGCACCGCCAACACCGGCACCCCCGAACAAAATGCGGATTTTGTCTTTCCTCTAAGTACGGTAAGCGTTGGCGGGTTCAAATATAAAGGAAAAGATTACACCTTGAGACTGCAAGGGTTTCGCGAGGAAGGGAGTAGGGCGACTACCAACGAATTTCGGGTTCTGGAAGATGCGAGGACCACGGCGAGTCTGTTTGCCAAAATAGAACTGGATAAAGGACTGGGGACTCGCAAGAACGATCGCCTCAACGGCAGCAACAGGGACGATCGCCTCGACGGAGTGGGAGGCAACGACAGGTTGAACGGCAAAAACGGTAACGATATTCTCATCGGCGGCAACGGCAAAGACCGACTCATCGGAGGTGGCGGCAGCGATCGCCTCATCGGAGAGGGAGGTAACGATACTCTAACTGGTGGTGGGGGGGCAGACTCCTTCGTCTTCGATAGCGATCGCCGCTACCGCCGCAGGGATCTCGGTACCGATAAAATTACTGATTTTGTCGTTGGCGAGGATAAAATCGTTCTGTCTGGCACTACTTTTACGAATATTTTAACCGAGGCGGGTTCCGTGTTGCAAGAATTTGAGGTCGTCAGCAGCAACGGCGCCGCCAGGAGTAGCAGCGCGATTATCGTTTATAACGAGACCACGGGAGATTTGTTCTATAACCAGAACGGCAGTCGAGGCGGTTTTGGCAGGGGCGGCGTCTTTGCCAATTTAGATCGAGGACTGGCATTGCAAGGTAGCGACTTTGCGATAGTGTAAGTTCGTAGTAATCGCAGAGCGCGATTTTCCGTCGTTGGTAGTAATCGCAGAGCGC
>CAZSTZ010000073.1:15915-26923 GCA_964609515.1 uncultured bacterium
TAGTAATCGCAGAGCGCGATTTTCCGTCGTTGGTAGTAATCGCAGAGCGCGATTTTCCGTCGTTCGTAGTAATCGCAGAGCGCGATTTTCCGTCGTTGGTAGTAATCGCAGAGCGCGATTTAAAAAGTACAATAGCCCAGAAACCCGGTTTTTTAGAAAAACCGGGTTTCTTAATTTTGGGAAGGGTTTCTTAATTTTTAGAAAAACCGGGTTTCTTAATATTTAAGTGATGAAAAAAAACGAGCTGTAGGAGCAAAGCATTGGGGCGATCGCTGTCGGCAAAAAGCATTAATTTTTATGTCCGAATGCTTTGCCCCCACCCCGCATTTAAGTTTCTGGCTTTCTGTCTATTTTTTTACCGATAGTCTAGAAACCAGGTTTTCTTTACAATACCATGTCGGGTTCCACGGAGGTCCGCACGACCTACAAGAAATTTGATTTCGGGTTCCACGGAGGTCCGCACGACCTACAAGAAAATGGCTACGAACAATATTGCCAAAAAACTTCTGCGGCTACTCGATGTAAAATAGAATGTCTATAAACTAAATCGTTTAAATCGTCGGCATAACCGCCGCCAATAACCGCCGCTACGGGATAACCGGCTTTAATACAACTGTTTAAAACCAGCCTTTCTCTGCGCCACAAACCGGCATCGGTTAAAGCTAATTTTCCCAGACGATCGCTTTTATGAGTATCGACTCCGGCATCGTAAAAAACTAAATCTGGCTTGACGGTGGCTAATAAATCGGGTAAATATTTTGCCAAAGTTTCCAAATATTCGTCATCCTCCATTCCTACCGGCAAAGGTACGTCTAAATCGCTCTTTTGCTTCTTACCTGGAAAGTTAGCTTCGCAGTGCATGGAAAAAGTAAAAACCTCCGGATCGTTTTGAAAAATAAAAGCCGTTGCGTCGCCCTGATGTACGTCTAAATCTACGATTAAAATCTTTTGCGCCAACCCTAATTGTTGTACTGCCCGACAGGCGATCGCGATATCGTTAAAAATACAAAACCCCGAACCAAAACTGGGGAAAGCGTGATGGGTACCCCCCGCCGTGTTGCAGGCCAAACCGTACTTCAGGGCTAATTGCGCCGTTAACGCTGCCCCACCCGCAGCTATACAAGTTCGATTGGCCAAGGCCGGACTCCAGGGCAAACCGATGCGCCGTTGGGCCTTGGCATCTAAAGTACCCTCGCAGTAGGCCGCTACATAATCGCGATCGTGAACCAACTCCAGCAACTCTCGCCCTGGCAGCTCGGGAGTATAAACCTGCGATCGCTCTATCACCTCGTCCCCCAAAAGCATTTGATACAGCAACCGAAACTTAACCATCGGAAACCGATGTCCCGGAGGCAGGGGCGCGACGTAATCTGGATGGAAGACAACGGGTAAATTCATAAAACGACAGCAGCACAAAAAAAACAACCTCCACTATAGCAAAGGTTGTCCGTTAGTCAATACCTTCGCCAATTTTTTGTAGGTTGTGCGGACCTCCGTGGAACCCAACATCCTTGCTTTGCGGTTCGCTCCACCCAACCTACAAATTAAGGCATTTTTTATTTTGGCGAAGGTATTGGCTTTAGCGATTTAAAAGCGATTTATCGAGAAGCCCTCCACATACCGCGTCGATTTTCCTGAGCTTCTAATTCTGCTTGCTGGTAAAGTGCCGCCGAGGGACAATCTTGGAGGCGATCGGTTGTAGCATAACCGCTTTTAATCATTTCCAGTCCGACATTAGCGCCCCCGTCGTTAAACACCTCCGCCACCAACTGCCCTTCGCTGTTTTCTGTAAAAGTGCTGACCCTGGGATTAGCACCCATCGGCAATAAAACCGACATTTTAAGAGAAGCGCGAGTTCCCCAAGCCCCCTCCCAGAGGGGCGGAACGTCAACGCATGCCAAACGAACCGTCATCGTCTCTTTATTGGGGAACTCGACTTGGACAAAATTGCCCTCGAAAACTCTAAGCAGTCGAAGCTTGTTATAATTTTCGGCATTGGCTGCTACTGGCATGGATGCCAAGAGGGCGGATAGGAGTAACAAAGCTTTAGTTCCGATTTTGGTTGCTAATTTCATGGGCGATAAATAAATAGTATGGTTTGGGCGATCGCCTGTTTTGGGGCGATCTATTTATATTAGCAGGTTCTATTTGCCAACACGATCTAATACATAAGAGCCATTTTAGCATCAGGCAATTTTTCCAACTCGAAAAAAATCAAGAATTTACCGCGTTAGTTTTCACCCAACAGCCCATCGCTCCTTAACAACCTGTTTTGGAAAAAAAAGAGGAGCTAATGCGATCGGCTCTGGTTCGGTTTATTTTTTTTAAAAGCAAATATTTGACTGTCTCCGGTTACGTCAACAAATCTAGAAATTTTGCTAAAGCTTTTTCTCTATCCGTTAAAGGATTATTTAAGTTGTGAAGCTTTTTCCAATCAGGAAAAATCCTGTTTTTACGAATTTTCAGAAAAACTCCTTGGGAGCATCTCATAGGGTACACTGCAATGCAAGAAGAAAACCAATAATTTGACGCTTTTTGGTAATGGGGAACGCGGTAATGGGTAATAAGAATGCCCTCAGAAGAAGAAAAAATACCATTCTTTATTTTTACAAAGATTCGATGCTCCCCACCCAACTCTTTTTTATTAAAAGAGCCGAGCAGATAAGAAAAGCATTCTCAAGAACAATATATTAAATTAACTTTTTTCTAGGGCCAACAATAGTTTATCAAAATTAACCAGAGGTGGGACTAAAAATGGGATAGATTGAAGCATTTTGGTTATTGGCTGGTTGATGGCCGACTTTCACCGATGTCCATTTTAATTAGAGGGCCATTTAGGTTTGATGCTTGGGGCCAATTTGTCTGAGCGGACGAGCAATCGCTGAAATTAGTCGGCCTGTTTCTCAGTCAGCACTCTGGTAAGGGACTTGCAATTTAATAAGATACCGACGTTGGGTTCCGTTTCACTTCACCCAACCTACAAGAAACTGGTAGTTTATTTTTGCACAAGTCCCTAAGAGTCGATCGCTGACAAGTTGGTGGTAGCTTGTTAAAAATACTGACCGATTCTTCTTAAGCTTCGTGTTTTTGCGTGCTATGAGATGCACCCGCTTCCCGAGCCGTTTGGATCGATTTTTTAATGGTAGGATGGGGAATCATCCCGATCGCTCTCCATCTAAAAAGAAGCGATTACTATCAAACTGTCCATTGCCAATTCCCAATTCCCAATTCCCAATTTATGAGCAAAATATTACCTACTTTAACAGCGGTTTTAATAAGTTTAATAGTCCTTTTGCCAACCCCTGCAAAAGCTAACGTTTTATTAGGAGTAGTAAGGAGTTCTAGCAATAGCGATCGCTGGAACCAAATTACTAACAGATTGGAAGCAAGCGCTGTTAGCTATCAGACATTTGACTTAGAACAAATTAATACTATAGAAGACTTAAAAGAAATCTCAGTTTTATTCTTGCCCCAGGTGGAAACTCTCAGCGACGAGCGATTACAAATCCTGCAAGAATGGGTAAGTCAGGGAGGGCGCTTAATTGCCAGCGGTCCTGTAGGTCGCCAGTCTTCCGCTAGGGTGCGCCAGCAGTTGCGATCGCTCTTGGGCTCCTATTGGGCCTTTGAACTGGATCGACCGACTACGCCCCAAGGTGTCAACCGCTGTCTGGACGTCAGTTGCACCCAATCTACCAATTGGGTGCCCCAGGAAGACACCGATGCTAAAGTCCAAGGAGCAGTTTTAATTCCCTCGGGATTAAATAGCACTACGGCCGCTACTTGGCAAGGCGGCGTCGGTTCCTCGGCGGTAATTGTTACTCCTCAAGCTACTTATCTGGGTTGGTATTGGGGCGAAAGTGCCGATGCTTCTGCGGACGCTACCTGGATGCAAGCTGTTTTGAACCGTTGGAATCCCCCTCGGCCCCCCGAGAATCAGCTCGCTCCCCCCCTGCCTCCCTTGGAAAGGGGGGAGTTACACGAAGAAACAGTCCCTCCCATACAAAGGGGGGCTAGGGATGATAATACCGAACCAGTTCCCACCCAACCAAGGGAGGATAACGCCGAACCAGTTCCCACCCAACCAAGGGGGGATCGCACCGCCCGCAGTTCGATAATGGACATCATCAGAACCCTGCCATCCCGACAAGATCCATCAGAGGAATCGGCACCGCCGGGGTTGGAAGTCGAACTAGGCGCCGAACCTATTAGCAATGCCGAAGCAAATGCAATGGTTGAGGAATTACAACATCTCCTGAGTAGGTTTGAAAATGCCCTAATTGCAGCTAATTCTGCCGGGGCAGATGTCGATTTGGCAACAAGAGATAACGACGAGCGGAATTTACTGGCTTCTGCGGAGACAATGATAGGTGGAACCAGGTGGAAACAGCAACTCGCCGATATTGTGGCGCAGACGCAGAAAGTCATCGAGGAGTTGCCCCAGTATGTACGAGAGCAAAAATACGATCGCGCCCGGCAACAATGGCTGGATGCCAGAGAACGGCTCTGGGAAAATTACCCGAGAGAGGGCGTTCGTCCTGGAGGAGAAATTCGCGCCGTGTGGTTAGATCGCGGTACTATCGTCAGGGCAAGAACTCCTCAAGGTTTGACGGCAGTTTTTAACCGACTCGCTGCTGCCGGTATCAATACGGTTTTTTTTGAAACCGTTAACGCCGGTTACACTATTTATCCGAGTAACGTCGCCCCCAAACAAAATCCTCTGACTTTGGAATGGGATCCCTTGGCAGCGGCGGTGAAATTGGCGAGGGAACGGAATATGGAACTCCACGCCTGGCTCTGGACTTTTGCCGCGGGCAATCAAGCTCACAATCAGGTTGCCAACCAACCGGAAGATTATTTAGGACCGGTGATAGCGGCCCATCCTACCTGGGTAATGACCGATAACCAAGGTCGCAAGCGCCACGTTAACGATGGTAAAACTTATATGGATCCTGCCAATCCTTACGTTCGTCAATATTTGATGCAGTTAATCGACGAAATAGCCAATCGCTACAAGGTAGATGGGATTCATCTGGATTATATTCGCTATCCCTTTCAAGACCCAGGAGCTAATTTTACTCACGGTTACGGCAGCTACGGACGGTTGGAGTTCCAAAGGTTACACGGTGTCGATCCGATGGAGATATCTCCCACGAGCGATCGCCAGATGTGGTGGAAGTGGACCGAGTTTAGAATCGATAAAATCAATACTTTTGTTGCCGACGTCTCGCGAATGTTGCGACTGAGGTATCCAGATGTCATTCTCTCGGCAGCGGTTTTTCCCCTACCCAACCAGGAGCGTCTCTGGAAGATTCAGCAAGAATGGGAGGTGTGGGCGCAGCAAGGATATGTGGATTTACTGACTCCGATGACTTATGCTCTTGATACTAACAGACTGCAACAACTAGCGGAACCTTTGACTAATGAAGAGTTTCTCGGTAACGCTTTGATAGCACCTGCGATTAAACTGTTGAAGCTCTCGGAAATTGTGGCGATCGACCAAGTTCAGGCGTTGCGAGATTTGCCGACGGGAGGTTATTCCATTTTTGCTGCGGAAAAGATAGATGGTGGGTTCGAACGGTTTTTGTTCCGCACTCAAGGGCCTGAGTCAGCGCGAAATAGTCGGGAATTTTCTTTTGTGGGTACGGGTCGTCAGGCTCACGTTGTGGAAGGACCGATTCCCTATCGTCAACCCTTTGCGGCAGCGGCGGCCCGTTACCAAGCACTTACAAGGGAATGGGGGTTTCTTCTAGCTGAGGAGCGGTTGGAAATAAGTAGCTCCCAGCTAAAAGATTTGCGCCGCCAGTCTAGAGATTTAGAGAAAGCTCTGGAGCAATTGGCTAAAAATCCTTCTGCTAAAAGGTTGGAAAAAGCTCAAACTAAGCTGGCAGAGTTACAATCTGAGTTTGGGGGTTATATGCGATCGCACGCCAGCGAACGTCCCCTACAGGTGCAAAGTTGGCAGAATCGTTTGGCAGTTTTGGAGATGTTGTTGAATTATGGGGAAGAAGTGCGGTTGAAGAGCAAGCGGTTTTAATTTTTGTTAACGGGACTTTGAAAAAAAACTTGACAAAAAAGAAAATTAATATTGTACTCTAATTTTAGATGATTCAGAACACAGAAAAAGTGGGAAAGAAACAGATTGTGTAGGACTACAGTACATTGGAGAAATGGATTGTCTTTTTTGAGGGGTATAACTAAGCACGGCTTTGCTTATTCCTATAATAAAAATGGGTAACTTTGTTAGTTATGACGGGGATAAGATTGCTGCTGCTTGTAGCAATAATACGGTTTAACTTATTGGTATAGACGGTAAGGTTTTGGCTGCTTAGTTTATAGTGAGATTTTTAGTTTTAGGGGTAACACTGTTGCTTCTGCCAGCGCGGATGATACGATTAAAATATGGAGTTTGGACGGTTCGGAGTTGGCGAGTTTGGTGGGGCATGGCGATCGCGTTTACGATCTGAGTTTTAGTCCAGATGGCAAGATTTTGGTTTCCGGTTCTTGGGATTTTACTGCTTTGTTATGGCATTTGGATTTAGATTTTTTATTGGCTTTAGGTTGCGATTATGTTTACGATTATTTGCAGAAGAGTCCTAATATTAAGGAGGGCGATCGGGATTTGTGTCGGGGGATTTAGGGTAATGGGGGCGATCGGCTGGGTTTGTTGGAGAGGGTGGGGCGATCGCGTTATAATGGATTTGCGGTAACGACATAGGAGACAAATAATGCTTTGAGTAAAACAAAGCACGAAGTTAACGCCGACGAATTAGAATATGAGGAAGCTTACAAATTTAAACCAAGAAAGAGGCTCGATTATGAAACCAAGAATAGATTATCAAGACTTTCTTCGTCGCTATGCTGAGGGAGAAAGAGATTTTACCCGGGTTGATTTGAGTAGGATTCATCTGCGGGACAATGAATGTAGCCATCTAAATGGCGTGATTTTGAGCGAAAGCAATCTAAGGGAAATCAGTTGGTATCATGTCCACTTAATTGAAACTAATTTTAGCAACGCTGACTTAGAAGGCGCGGGGCTTTGGAATGTCAAACTAATTTACGCCAACTTGAGTGGGGCTAACTTGAGTGGTGCTGACTTAGGGGAGGCAGACCTGAGCGGTGCGGACTTGAGAAACGCTAACTTGACAGATGCCAATTTGCAGGAGACCAACCTAACTGACGTTAACTTCCTCGGTGCCAATCTCACTGGTATTAACCGAGAAAATGCCCTTTTTTGCAATACCACTATGCCCGACGGTACCATTGAAAACGATCCCAGAGTCCTAGACCCGAAAGAACTTCTCTCTCGCTATGCCGCAGGAGAAAGAAAATTCGGTGATGCTGTATTACATCGTGCCGATTTGAGCGGTCAGGACTTGCGAGATATCAATTTGGTCAAGGCAGTCCTCACCG
Organism: uncultured bacterium; assembly: GCA_964609515.1. Taxonomy (GTDB): domain Bacteria; phylum Cyanobacteriota; class Cyanobacteriia; order Cyanobacteriales; family Microcoleaceae; genus CALKCV01. Next base: position 23,326 of record CAZSTZ010000073.1, read on the forward strand.
AAGCAAATTTGAGCGATGCTAACCTGCGAAACTCTCGTTTTGCTAGGGCAAAGTTTCGAGGTGCTTGTTTGAGAGGTGCTAATTTGAGGAGGGCTGGTTTGCGTGGCACTGATTTAATGAATGCCGACTTGAGGGAAACCGAATTAGGAGGAACCGAACTCGACTATGCAGACCCGATCGGAACTAATCTCAAAGATTCTAATTTTTACAAAGCTTCACTTGAAGGTGTTATGTTGTGGAACACGACCATGCCAAACGGAAGTGTAATTGTTGAACGAACGGAATGGCTTTAAGTAAAACAATGAAGTAGGAAAAGATAACTTGAGGGAGGATAAAGTAAATTATTCCTCCCTTGTTATTGGTTTTTTGTCGTCTGAGGTAAAAAACCAGACCCGCACAACTTCAGAGCCTGCTAAATGTTTATCGGCCCTTTGTTGTTTTTCAGATTGTTTCCAATAGAGTCGGGAATTTGAGAGATAAAATCGAGCGGGGTACTGTAACTATCTTTGAGAATAGTTTCCAGTTCGTTAACGCTAACTTGCCAAGTTTCCGGCGATCGCCACTCTCGCTTTGTGGTAATATCTCCCCGATCCTCGGATAAAAGAGGATTAAGGGGATGAGGTATTGTTTTCTTGTTCCAATCTTCAAAAGGTTCGGCTACGTTGGGAGTAATAAATGCGTAAGTTTTGGCTCTGGATGGATTATCGATTACATCTTGGACATCCAGACCGGGCGTATCTAAAACCAAGATCGCTTTCCACGTCCATTCTGGGATATGAATTCCTCGCTCTTGAAAAGTTTCTGAATCGGTGTACAAGTCGCGCAATTCATCAAAAACATTACTCTGCTTTTGCGGTTCCCAATTAGTTCCCGCACTGCCTGCAGCAACGTAAAGTTCGTTGCCATTGTTAACGAGCTTAGTGACGTAATTTTCAATATTGTTCCACGCAGAAGCATGGATTATATTGTCTGTTGGTTCGCTAGGGAAGAAACGATTGTTATCTACAGACTGGGGAACGATATTAGTTCCTAAGAAAGTTGCCATCTTGTCTTTTTTGTTCCTGCTTCGATCTCTTGCAGGAGCCATCTGGCCTCGATCGTATCCCAAACTGTCGCCGCCCTCATCTTCATAGTAGCTACCATCAACTTTAGTTATGCCGGCAGGTAGCTGCGGGTCGGCTATAAAGACATCTGGACGATTTCTATCGTTACTTATCCAGGATTTATTGACTTGCCAACTTGCCCAGTTAGGTCTTAATTCTCCGCTATTATAAGAAAGTGCATACTGGGGCTTTTCCAGTAACAAGTTATTGAAATTCGGTGCGTCGGGATTGAATTTAGCTTCAGAAGGATTGCCAAATTTTAGGTGAGGGCTCTTGAAAGCAATATCATCAAGGTAAATTGTGGCACTGCCCACTGGATTAAACTCAAATTTTAGCAGAGCTAATCCCGCGCCGCGTCGATACTTTGCCGGAATATCCACCTGGAAAGTCTCAAATCCTGAAAATCCATAATCAACCCTTTTGAGATCTCTTCCGTACTCACCAGGCGTTCCTTCTGCTTCGTTGAGCGATATGTCTGTTAACGTTTGAAACATATTGTCTTGCGGTCGTTTCATCAGTATTCTAAGGTTTCCTTTAGGTTTTTCCGGCGCGTGAAGATTAAAATGTAAAGTTCCCTCCTCAGGTACTACAAAAGGATTGTGGATAACGGTATTTGTGCCACCGGAGCCCATTGTTAGTGCGTGATTGGGTCGCTGTCGATCGTACTCTCCATCTACTCGCCTGAGATGCGTTCTCAACGACGGGATTTCATGCCACGCCTTCAGATGATGCTGTCGGGCATCATTCCTGTTGTCGCTGTCTTCCTTTTTAAAGGACCACCCAGGGATTACATCAAAAGTTTTAGGCTTGTAAATCCCATCAAAGTTACCGTTAAACAACGTCGGCACGCAGAGTCTCCCCGCATTCTTTTATCCGGGCTGTTATCTTCATATAGGGGAGTACGCCGATCGTCTTCTTCTTGGGGACGCACTTCTAAACCGCCACCCAACTTCGAGTAGAACCAACCAGTGCCAATCCCTTCCCAAGGGGCCTTCTTAGCGCCATGCTCGAAGTCAGTATTCTTATGATCCGGCGTGTACCAAATATTGGGATTTTTGGTTAGTTCGTGGTCGGTAACGCCTTTTTCATAAAGATCGCCGAGACGGCGATAGATATTTCTTTTCTGCGTCTCCCGAATGACGCTTTTGTTAACATTAGCCGTTCCCATGTACCAAACAAGGGAGTTAATATGGGGATCGTTCTCCTCATCTTCGGGATTAAACCCAAAGCTTGGGGGTAGCAATTTATTCAAATCTGCATCGTCAAGTTGTTGACCTTTGAGTTTGGAACTGTCGGAGCTATCTTGGTAGTAGTTGTCAGCAAAGGTAACGTTTTCCCAAACTTTTACCGTTGGATCGCGGAAATCTGGAAAGTCGGGTACTAATTGCGGAGAACCTTCATCGTAATCGTGAGGGTCTATGGTTGTCATCTGCAAATCGGGAAACAGGTTCGGATGCTCCTCTTTCGGGAAGAAAGTTCCCAGGCGTTGAATAATTTCGGTATTGACTACAGCCCCTTGACCGAAGCCAACAAAGTGCATTGGCGAGGTAAAGAGTTTATCAGTTATTTGTCCTTGATTTTCACTGACGAGAGAAGCAAATAAAGTATCGGCGGCCGCTTCAGCAAAACCAGGACCGTTACGCTCAGAGCTATAAGTAGAAGAAATTACCCAGCTAGGAAGCAACACGAGGGGTTTACCATACTGCGGTTGTCGGTCGCCAAAAAGCTCCCACTCGTGAGTGTCCCAGTTGTAAATCTTAATCGCCCCTTCCTTCCCGGCAATAAATTTAGCGGTTGACATCAACTGCCTGTTAATTTCTCCATCCAATTCTGGATCTGGTTCAAAACCACGGGTCAAAACGGTCACGCTGCTATACTGATTCGAGCTATCCGCTTCTGGGTATGAAGTCTTGAAACTTGTAGTTTTGCGAGGAAGTTTTTTGCCGTTTTTAAGTTTAACCTCAACAGCCCAATGATAAGTCTGACCTGCTGTCAGCATTCGGTCGTCGGGTAAAGTAAATTGCCATTCGTATTGAGAGTTAGGTACATCTGGTGTTTCTTGTGGTATTTCTTGATTGTTACCTACCCACGTCCATTTATTATTTCGCCACACAGCAGTGATAATTCGATTGGGATTGTAATCTGTTTTACTCGGCCAGTCTCCAGGCACATTTTTTGGCCATGTATCGGGCAAAAGTCCTTCGTCTTTTCCAAATACACTGAGGTAGAGTTTGATAGATTCAATATTATCCTTGTCTTCATTTGGGGGATCGCAAGAGACGCAATCATCTCCTTGTTCTTGATTCTTTGACTTATAAATATTCCACTTCAAAGTCGGAGTCAAATCCCGACCATCTACAGGAGCGGGCTCGATCCACACCTGCTTGGATGCCATCTGAACGCCCCAAGGTAAACTCCCAGTAGAAATAGGACCGCGATCGCTCCCCTCAGGCACCCGCCACTCAATCTCGCGAGTCCAAGGATTCGAGCTAACT
>CAZSTZ010000074.1:0-26607 GCA_964609515.1 uncultured bacterium
CCGTCCAATATGGGGATGCCGAAGTAACGATACCGGTGTTGGTCTCTGGGCCAGAAACCGGTCCGGCATTGGTGGATGAAAGCGGAGGCGTTGTAAAAGCAGAAGATGGTTCGTTGGTGACGATCGCCCCAGAGGCGCTAACAGAAGAATCTTCGGTCAACCTGACGCCGCTGCAACGGCAAGATTTATCGCTGCCGATGCCGTCCGGGTTTGAGTTTGCTACGGCGTTTGACTTGGAGATAGAAGATGATAAGTTAGATATTCCCGCCCAACTGGCAATTCCCGCGCCGACAGAATTGGAAGCGGGTACCGAAGTTTGGTTTATGCGGAAGGGGGCGCTGCCAGATGAGACGGGCACTTGGAAAGAAATTTGGTTGCAGGAGGAGTCGGGAGTTGCGGATGCCGACGGTTTCATCCGCACCCAGTCGCCGCCCTATCCGGGGATACTCAGGCCGGGGGAATATATGGTGGCAGTTCCCGACGGTACTGAGGAGGCTACCAAACTGACAGGTAGCCTGGGTTTCAGTCATTCTTTCCCCACAGCCTTCTTAGGCATTAAAAGTGCCAGGGGGGATATCGGCCAGTTACTAGACTCGGAAAAGTCGGCCATCTCTACCGGGCTCCTAGTTACTGGCGACAGTTCCTCGGTTGAGGTCATTACGCTTCCCGAAGTCGGGTTGCCAGAGACAACAGAAATCGATGTCGAACCTGTTGGCGATGGGGTGGCTCGTTTTGAAACCCTCTTAGATTTGCCGGCACCGGAGGTCGATATTACTGCTCCACCAATTGTGGCAGGGGTGGAACTTAAAGACAGCGATGAGAATGGCGAGCCTTTTGCCGGCGATGAGACTGTTTTGTTCTTGAGCGCGGAAAACGCTCTGATAGAGGAGGAGCATTTGGCAACGCCTACGGGCAGCCGGATTGAAGATTTAGTGGCTAAGTTTTTTGTGGGCGATCGCGCCTACAAAGGAACGGTATTGCCGGAGTTGAGCAAAGAGGGGGACGACGGGAAATTAGAAGTAGCGGTTAGCATACCGAATTCGGTACCGCTGGCTCAATCTCGCATCGTTCTCAGCCGACAGCTAGACCGTCTGGTGGGACAAATAGATACGAATCCAATTTATGATGAGGAGCCGTCCGAGTACGATAGCAGCGATCGCCGACCGTTGGAAAACGACAAGCAATATGCTTTTGCCGCATTATCGCGGGAAGATAGCATAGCGGTTTTAGATGCCCTCGACCCCGAATCTGTGGTTAACTCTACCAGCAGCGAGGATTTGTTGGTAGGGAAAATTCCTGTGGGTACCGATGGTTGGGACAGACCGGAATCTCTGGCAGTTACTTCGGATAACAGTCGGGTTTATGTGCCTTTGAGGTCTTCTGGGGGGGTAGCAGTAGTCGATCCGATGATGCTGCGGCAGGTGGATAATTTGCCAGAAACGCCGGATGTTAGCGAACCCATCGGGCTGCCCGATGGAGCGAGACCGCAGTCGATTGTTATTGGTTCGATGGAGCGATACGCTTACATCGCTGATGGCTCTCGACCGGAGGTCTTCGTTCTAGATATCGACCCGTTTTCCGAGACTTACCATCAGGTGGTGGAGACGATTGAGTTGAGTTCGGGGTCGGTGGGGCTGTATCGGATGGCGATCGCCTGCGACGGTCGTCGGTTATTTGTCACCGCAGCCGACGATAACATTTATGTGGTTAATATCGATCCTGCGGACCAACCTACAGACTCCGAGTCCAATCCCCGCAAGTGGCACGAGAAAATTGGAACGGTGGCAACAGAACTGGGTGCAGAGGGGCTCTCTGTTACCAACGACCCCCTGGTAATGACTTTTACCAACGGCAACAGAAACAGAGATTACAACGGCTATGGAGTGCTGACAATCGAGAATGACGACCCCCTAGCTTTTGAAGCGAGCGTTCGCTACGCTTCTTTAGGTTTGGGTTCGACTTTCGACTATTTCGATGTGGACGAGGGAACGGCGATAACGGTGATGAGGGACGGTTCTTATGCTTTCGTGGCCGGTCGCAACTCGAAATTTGCTTGGAATGCAGACGATCGCGAAGGGGGCAATATTGGTATTATCAAAGACCCTTTAACCAATCCCCAGTTGGTGGCAGCCACTCGACCGATTCCAGACCACCGTCCGGAAGATTTGGTGCTGACTAACGATAATAAGTATCTATTGGCTTCTTACTCGAATCTAAGCCTTCAGGGAGATTTATACGTTTTTGACGTGGAAGAAACGATCGAAACTCTGGAGCGGCCGGAAGATTTCCAAATCGACCATCAAGGTCGCGGGGTGGGTTCTAATTTCTTTAAAGAGAGTTCGGCGCGGCATGCTACGAGCAACGATTTTAGCTGGGTGCCGATTGACGATATCAATCCCGAGATTAGTATTGCTGCGGATTATGAAATCATCTCGGAAAACCGATGGAATAATAACTATACTTTGGGAGTGCCTGCGGGTACGAAACGGGCTCCGGTGTCTATCGGTTTTCCCAAAGCAATAAGTATGGCTCCCGGGGATTGGTTGGATTTGAAGGGACCGACTTCAACTACTACGGACCTGACTCCGACTTGGGAATGGGAGATCGGGCGCGATAGTAACGAGCTTAAAGAGGTCAATCTGTTTGTCAGCGCGCTGCCGGAAGGACAAGGACTGCTGCCGAAGGATCGGTGGTTGGGTGTATTGTTAGCTAGTGCTTCTGACGGGGCGGGATTGGGTGTTGCCGAAAAGCTCGATGGGTTGAGTCGCCCTTGGAACGGAGTTAGCGATTTCAATCCGAATCGTATCGTTACGGCTACTTGGAAGCAAGAGACGGGAGAGTGGTACTGGCACGATCGCGAAACGCCAGTGGCTCCCCCGACAGACGATCCAGCCAATACCAGCACTCGGTTTACTTTGGCAGACGATCGCACTTTGACTGCCGGGCAAACTTATTATTGGGCGGTTCGAGCGATCGACAGTAACGGCAAAGAGCAGCTCGACTTTGGCAGTTTCGAGACCGAACTTCCCGATTCGGAAAGCGGCAATACTTTCAGCAGCGTTAGCGTCATTACTCACGGGTTCAAGTTTCCCACTGAGGGTTCGGGAATTCCCGATAATATTTACGATTTAGGAAATAATATTGCCGAGTCTGGGGGCGATGGTTTGGTGATGCGCTACAATCGGTTTACGGGGGGTTGGGATGCGATCGACGAAGAGGGTCGCTATTTGGATGTGGAGATTGAGGATTATTATGGCAAGCCTTTAGTGCTGCTAACTGACTGGACTCATGACAACCAATCATCGATTCCCGACTCCGGTTTTACCGAAGGTGCGGCGGATGCTTTCTTTGCTTCTCTGGTGGGGCTGGATCGAGAACTGGGAGGAAAGGTCGAGTATGTCGATGGCGAGTTCGTTAAGCGGCAGGGTGCTGTTTTCAATTCTCCGCTGCATTTTATTGGTTTCAGTCGCGGTACTGTAGTCACCAGCGAAATGGTTCAGCGCATGGGGACTCACTTCCCTTATGCGGGAGGGCCTGTGAACGCCGACGGCACTCCGAAACTCGACTCGGAAGGTCAACCAGTCCGGGATTTGCAAATGACGACTATCGACCCCCACGATTTCGAGCAGCCCGGATTTTCGCTGCCGGAATGGCTTGGTTATGAAGGATTCGGTACTTTCTGGGAACCGCCAATACAGGTTTGGGAGAACGTGACTTTTGCCGATAACTACTTTCAGACGGTACCGAAGTTAGCTCCCAACTGGACGGAACTGACTGGAACTCCTGCGGGGCGGCTGATTGAGAATGCGGATTTGAACGTATTTTTGGGCACTCATGCGGGTGAGGAGAATTATGAGAACAGTCGGGCAGGGTTTACCCGGGAAACCGATGGGGTGCCCGGGCTTGCTGGTATGGGGGCGACTCACGGACGAGCGGTTTCTTGGTACGACGGTACTACTAATTTGGAGGTGATGAAATCGCCAGACGAGCTTTACCGTCGTTTGGGGGATGGATATTACGACCATTTGTCCGATCGCAATTTTCCGGGCACGCCTAATCCTTGGTACGCGCCAGACCACCAGAAGGCGGATTTCGAGTTGGGGGACGAGAACGCTCCCTGGGAGGGTATTGGTACGGGTTGGTTTTATTCGGTTTTGGGTGGGGGCAAGGATTTGCGTCCGGAATCGAAGTTGTCGGAGCGGGTGCCGGTAAGTTTTGACAATACCCACGATAAGCAAAGTCGCGGAGATTTTGCGGTGCCGACGGTGTTTAATGGGAATTTTGATATTGTCACTAAACCTGATTCTCGTTTAGCCGAGCATCTGAATACGACTAATGCGATTCCCGGTTGGTCGTTCCATAATGGGGTGGAGTCTGAGCCTGCGATCGTTGCTTCGGCAGGTGGTTCGATTCCTGCTATCTCCTCTAATGAGGATTTTGTAGGAGGGAAATTGGTGAACGTACACGATATCCCCAGTCTAGAACGTCATTTGGAATTATTAGGTAAGGAACGACCTAGTTCCGACGAACGCCAAAATTTTGCGAGGGAATTGCGACCTGGTGAGATTGCGGTTAAAAATCGCACGATACCACCTAACTGGGGTTCGTTGCGGTTCGACCTTCACGTTCCTGAAGGGTTTTATACTGCGGAGGAAGTGCGGCAAGCTAAAGAAAAGAATGAAGCACTGCCATCAAAAGAGCTTAAAGTTACTATAAAGCCCGTAAAATCCCCAGAGCAAAGCATCGAACAAACCTTCCTGCTGCAACAAGTAGATTTAGGGAAGAGGAATGAGAATCTTAAAGATACTCAGGGAAATTATCAAAGGGATATTTTTGGCAATCCTGACGATCCTTCCCATGACGCCCGTTATAAGCTTGACTATGCTACGGTTGGATTTGAAACCTTCCAAGTAGATATTCCACGAAATTCGGGTATACACGGTCAAGCTGTGAAGATCGAGTTCGAGTTAATCGATCCGAGTCAAACGACAAAAGTTTATTTGGATGATGTTTTCTTCCAGAGTCAGCATCTGAGATTTGGCAAGCCAATTCCGAAACAAGGCGATCCTAAAGCGACACAAGTACGCGAAGCGTTCTATAGCAATGCTGACTTGGAAAATAATCCATATAAGGAGGCTTTGCTGCTAGAAAGACCTCAGTATGTATTGTCGTACAATGGCGAAAAAAATATAACTAACTGGGCAAGTTGGATTGTTAATCGGTCTTGGCTTTATAATAAGCCTAAAGATACAGATTCCTTAAGGTTTGGAGAAGTAAAATCTCGCGATTTGAGGGAAGATCGTATCTTGCCTAATGGCTTTTATCAGGTTTTAGACGATGATTATCAAAGGTTTGAGCGCGATAAGCTCGGGCTGCCGAAAGACTCTCCAGCTACAGGACGACTGTTTGAGGAAACTATCAATGGAAAGACAACCACTTCTAAATATATTCTAGGACATGTAGTTCCACAAGCAGATAGAGATAGAAATCCAGGAAATTACGATCCCAGTCATAAATCTCCGAGAGCCAAGGATAGTTTTTTAGCAGTTAATTTGCTATCTAATATAGTTCCACAAGAAACAACGCATAATGGTAGCAGGTTTTGGGAACAGATTGAAAAGTACGCTAACGACTTTGCGGAAAACAGGGGAAATGAAGTTTATGTCATTTCCGGTACTTATGGAAGTAAAGGTGAGTTGACGCGCGACGAATCGCTCAATTGGGAGGACGTAGCACCCGGATATAATTTCGATCCAACAACTGTCAAACCGATTACAATTCCTCAGTATTTGTGGAAAGTAATGCTGGTTGTGGATAGTCCGGGAGCAGATGTCGATCGAAATACTTATGCAGTTGGTTTTTGGACCGAAAATCGCAAGCCTCAAAGAGGAGAAAAATGGAATCAAGCGCCAATTGTAACAACAGTAAGGGATATTGAGAATAAAACTGGATACGACTTTTTTGCAAATATTCCCGATCCAATTGAAGATGCGATCGAAACTCAATCGCCCGCGATTATATCGTTTCCTAAGTAACGATCTCTTTCTCAACAGAAGTTTATGATTTTAAAAGAAATAAAGAAACTTCTGTTGAGAATATCTTCAAATGAGAAATTGTTCGCAACAATTTTAACTACAAGACTTCTCCACCAGGCATAGTAGTGTTACCAACAATAGCATTTTCGATGTCTATAGAATAATTAACATCCTTTTCTAGATCGTAGTTCGCACCTTTAAAATTAGCATTAATGAGGTTAGCTCCATCAAAGTCCGTATTTTCCAAATCGGTATCTGTCAAATCAGCACCAATTAATATTGCACCCACTAGATAAGCAGTGTACAGACAAGCTTCATTAAGGTTAGCACCACTTAGATTTGCTCGTTCCAAATCTGAATTGCTGAAGTTTGCTCCTCTAAGATTGGTGTCGCTTAAGTTGGCATCAATCAATGTGGCCTCACTAAAGCTTGCTTTTTCTGCATTCGCCCTGCTGAGATCTGCCCCACTCAATTCCGAACCACTGAAACTTGCCTTATAGAGATTTGCTCCTTTCAAGCAAGCCCCCATCAAGTTAGAGCTGCGGAAAGTAGCACAACTAAGGTTCGCACCTGTAAGGTTCGCACCAGCAAAATTGGAAAAACTCAGATCGAGCCACTTTACAGAAAAACCACTAAGGTTAACTCCACTAAAATCGACTCCAGGGAGCTCGACATACTGAAATTTTCTTTCTCCTGCGGCCAATCTTCTGAGAAATTCTTCTTTGTCCATAAATCCTCCGTTATGTTCGTTGACATTATCGATTATAACAAGGTTTTTGCAGCCAGCGATTTTTAACTACAACACTTCTCCACCAGGCATAGTAGTGTTACCAACAATAGCATTTTCAATGTCTATAGAATAATTAACATCCTTTTCTAGATTGTAGTTTGCACCTTTAAAATTAGCGTTAATTAGATTAGCTCCATCAAAATCTGTATTTTCCAAATCGGTATCTGTCAAATCAGCACCAATTAATATTGCATCCACTAGATAAGCGGTGTACAGACAAGCTTCATTAAGGTTAGCACCACTTAGATTTGCTCGTTCCAAATCAGAATTGCTGAAATTTGCTCCTTTAAGATTTGTCTGGCTTAAGTTGGCTTCAATCAATGTGGCCTCACTAAAACTTGCTTTTTCTGCATTCGCCCTGCTGAGATTAGCCCTGCTCAATTGCGAATCACTAAAACTTGCCTTATAGAGATTTGCTCCCTTCAAGCAAGCCCCCATCAAGTTCGAGCTACGGAAAGTAGCACGACTAAGGTTAGCACGACTAAGGTTAGCACCTGTAAAATTAGAATAACGGAAATCGAGACGATTTTGGAAATCGCTGCATAGTTCCGCGTCACTAAGATCTATTCCTCTAAGATCGATATGCTGAAAGTTTCTTTCTCCTGCGGCAAATCTTCTGAGAAATTCTTCTTTGTTCATGAATCCTCCTGGATGGTCGTTGATATTATCAATTATAACGTTCTTTTTGCAGCCGACGACTATTTTTAGTTGCTTTCCACGCTTCCATCTGGCATGATGGTGTTGCAAAGGATGGCATTAGAGACATCGGCATCCCATGCCCCCGTCAGGTTAGCCTCAGTTAAGTCAGCACCATCTAAATTGGCAATATCCAAGTGAGCATCAGTGAGGTCTGCTCCTTTGAAAATACTTCCTTGAAAATTGCATCGATAAACGCATATTTGTGTGAGATTAGCGCCACTAAAATTAGCATGGTGCGAGCTGACGCTATCCATAGATGCTTCTCTTAAGTTAGCTCCACTGAAGTTAGCATTATTCATCGAATCTGGGCTTAAATAGGCATTTTCTAAGTTGGCATTACTAAAGTCAACACCTGCCAAATAAGCGTTCTCCAACGAAGCATCTTTGAGATTAGCACCGCGCAGTAGCGCCTCAAACAATAAAGCGCTGTCCAAATTAGCTTCTCTCAAGTCAGCTTCAATCAAATTAGCCTGCTCCAGATGAGCATATTCGAGCCTAGCACGACTCAAGGACGCTCGACGCAGATAAGCAAGTTTCAAATTAGCCCTTTTCAGATTAGCGCCACTTAGATTTGCCTCTAACAGATCGGCACCTCTTAGATTAGCGCCGCTGAAGTTAGTCTCTATCAAAATGCTAGCTTGCAGTTGGACACCAATCAAATCCGCACCGCTGAAGTCAGCATGACTCAAATTTTTGAAGTCTAAATCTACTTCTCTCAAGACAGCGCCGGCAAAATTTCTCTCTCCGGCAACGCAATCGTCCGAGCAATTCTTCTCGGTCCATAAATCCTCCGTTATGTTCGTTGACATTATCAATTGTAACAAGACGATCGCCCCCATCACCCTAAATCCCCCGACACAAATCCCGATCGCCCTCCTTAATATTAGGACTCTTCTGCAAATAATCGTAAACATAATCGCAACCTAAAGCCAATAAAAAATCTAAATCCAAATGCCATAACAAAGCAGTAAAATCCCAAGAACCGGAAACCAAAATCTTGCCATCGGGACTAAAACTCAAATCGTAAACGCGATCGCCATGCCCCACCAAACTCGCCAACTCCGAACCATCCAAACTCCATATTTTAATCGTACCATCGGCGCTCGCAGAAGCAACAGTTTTACCGTCGGGACTAAAAATAGCGCTATAAACCTCCTCTTTGTGCCCCTTAAAAGTAGCCAAAACCTTACCATTTATATCAATAAGTTTAACCGTATTATTGCTACAAGCAGCAGCAATCTTATCCCCACTGGGACTAAAACTGACCCCATTCACCGCCAAACACAAATCCCCTACCCCTAATATTTCCTCCCCGTTGAGACTCCATAACTTCAGATTATCCCCCTCGCCGCCATAACCGGCAGAAGCGATCGCCCGACCGGGCTCGCGCTCGCGCTTCTCACTCCATACTTATGTCCGGTAAAACTCACCAACTCCTTACCCTTGAGGTTCCACAATTTAACAGTTCGGTCCGCCCCGGCAGAAGCAACGATAGTGCCATCGCCGCTAAAACTCACGCTATTAACTTCCCCTTGATGCCCTCTTAAAGCGAGACTAGAACCGTCGTCAACATTCCATAATTTCACCGTACCGTCGGCGCTAGCAGAAGCAACGACAGTTCCGTTGGGACTGAAAGTGACATCAGACACTCCTCGCGTATGACCCCTGAGAGTTCTAATTTCCTTGCCATCGGCAGTCCAGATTTTAACCGTCCCGTCAAAACTAGCGGTAGCGATCGCCCTACCCGTCGGACTAAAACTCACCCCCCTGACCACGCTTTGATGCCCTTGGAGGACGGGAAGTTTTGCCTCCTCAACGCTCCACAATTTAATAGTGCGATCCGCGCCGGCAGAAGCGATCGTCTTACCATCGGGACTAAAACTCAAATCTGCGATCCAATCCGTATGACCCTTAAGAGTAGCAATGGGGCGACCGTAACTGGTCCAGAGTTTAATAATACCATCGGCACTAGCAGAAGCGATCGTCTTGCCATCGGGGCTAAACCGAACCGCGATCGCCGGTGCTTCGTGTCCTCTCAAAGTACCTATTTCTCCACCGTCAACGCTCCAAACCTTAACAGTATTATCCCAACTCGCCGAAGCCAAGGTTTTACCGTCGGGACTAAAACTCACCCCGAATACGCGCTCGCGATGTCCTTCCAGAGTAGCAATAATCTCCCCCTTGGGCGGAGAATTTCCCTCAACCTTCCACAATTTAACAGTATTATCCTCCCCTGCAGAAGCGATCGTCTTGCCATCGGGACTCAAACTAACGCTATAGATTTTATCTTCGTGGGCCGGAATGCTGAGGAGTTCTCCACCTTCCAAGTTCCAGAGTTTAATCGTACCGTCAACCCCCCCCGAAGCGATAATCTCTCCATTACCGCTAAAACTCAAACTATTAACAGCCCCGAGATGACCGGTAAGAGTTGCCATTTCGTAACCCTTCCGGTCCCAAAGCCTAATAGTACCGTCTTTACCGCCAGAAGCGATAATCTCTCCCTTTGGACTAAAACTCACGCTATAAACCGGACCTTTATGGCGGTCTAAACTCGCGATTTCCTTGCCATAACTGGTCCAGACCTTAACGGTACCGTCATCGCTAGCGGAAGCGATCGCCCTACCATCGGGACTAAAACTCACGCCATTTACCGCTAGCAAATGTTCTGCTAAAGTGCGACGCTTTCTAATACCGTAAACTGCTTTTTGTAGGGATGTCACCACCCGCATCCTAGTATCGTTTGGCACAGCTTCGGTTGCTTGCTGCAGCAATTTGCCAGCTTTTAAAGCTTCTAAGAGAGCATCGAACTTTTCCTCATCGGCAAACAACTTTTGCGACGACCAACTCCAGGCATCCAGTTGGGCGTTTAACTTCTGAGTTTCTACATTTAAGCGCTGGGACTCTGCCTCCTTCCAATTATATACAGCCACCCCCAGAAACCCGAGGGTTAGAGCGAAGCCGATCGCGAGCGTACCATAATTTGGCCACTGTCGCCAGCGTTGTTGCTGGATGCTGTTAGCAATAAATTCTCGTCCCAGAGGCGATAGAGGGAGTTTCCCCTCCTCGCTGGCAAGGGCACTTTCTACAGCAGATAATTTCAACCCCGCCAGCAAATAATCTTTTGCCCTCCTATTATTTTGCCACTCTCTAGCATCTGCCTCCAGTCGTTCCCATCTCCCGATCGCATCCCTGCGAGACTCGACCCAAGAACCCAACTTAGACCAGTAGCGAATCGTGCTAGAATGTGCCAGCTCTATCACTGTTCCCATTTTGTTACTGTCGGGAGCTACTCGCCGCTTAGAAATTATTAGCAATCTAGCCGCCGCTAATTTTTGTATGACTTTACTAACTTCCGGGAGCGAGCGCTCTTTGGTAACTAAATCTTTTTTCCAGATCGGCTCGGTCACCTCTTCCGTTTCCAAACCTATTTGGATGGATGCCAGCAAAATTTCCCGCGCTATCTGACGTTCTTTTTCCGTCAAGCTTTGATAAACTTCGTTAGCTCGTTTTTCCAGACAGCCCTTGATACCGCCAATGCTATCGTACTCGGCAACAGTAAACTTATCCCCCCGGCGCCGCCGCCATAGTTCCGTTAAAGTATATTGCAGCAGGGGCAAACTGCCGTACTTTTCTGCATCTTCGAGCATCAATTCCACCAGCTCTGGCTGCACTTCGATGCCTACTTGTTTGGCCGGTTCGGTAATGACTTCCTTTAATTCCTCTCGCGTCATCGGCAGCACCGTCACCATTTGAGATTGTATCTGCTCGGCCAATCCTCCATACTGCTGCAAGGCACATTTACCAAAGAAATCTGCCCGCAGGGTAACTATGACTAATACTCCGGTGTTATAATTAGCCGTTGGTTCCTCAGCGGATGCTAAAAAAGTCGGCAACAGCCAGGGTTCTACCGCTCCCATGAGGCATTCAAAAAATTGTTG
This sequence comes from uncultured bacterium, assembly GCA_964609515.1. GTDB lineage: Bacteria > Cyanobacteriota > Cyanobacteriia > Cyanobacteriales > Microcoleaceae > CALKCV01. The sequence continues at coordinate 11,463 of CAZSTZ010000074.1, forward strand.
TCGCTCCCTTTCGCAGCCGCACAAGCTAAAAACTTCCTCCAACCTTTCTACTACCAGCACTACCCGGCTTGTCTTCGGAGTTTGCAACAGTTGTCGCAACCCTTTCGCACCCTCGGAAATTAGTAATTTTTCTACCAGAGCGTAATTTTCTACTTCTGCCTTTCCTGGTGCTTTCCGCTTCCTCGACCTCGAAGAGCCGTTAGTCGACTTTGCTCCGTTGGTTTCGGGGTGCTTGCCATTTTGGTTCCGAGCCTTTGGGGGTGGGGGAATGGGAATAGATGTTTCGGGCGATCGCCTTTTTGCCTTCCTTGGTTTCCCGTTGCCGATAGTTTCCGGGGAAACTCCCGAAAATAGATGAAGAGTCGGAGGGGGGGGGATACACACGGGACGCGATCGCTTTTGATTTTCCTCTTCTTGACCTTTTTCCCTCGCACCCCCCGCCCCAACTAGCTCCAGTGCTTGGTTGCTAACCCCTTCGCCTGTTACCGCTTGTCGGCGAGCGCGATAGTCTGCCAGGGCTGCTGCTAAACTTTTGAGAGGATGTTCTCCCGGTCGAAATTTCACCACCGGCCACGCCTCGCTTCCCTCGATGCGCCGTCCTAATTTTAATTGATCCAATAGCCCCGCATTAACCGCGCTAGATTTGCCGCTACCCGCCGTTCCTATTACTGCCAGAAAATTACTCGCTCGAACTTTTTCTAATAATAAATTTGTTAGTTTCTTGCGACCGTAGAAATAGTTCGGCTCTATCTTGTTACCCTCGTAAGCAGCCAATCCTTTATAGGGACAAATTCCTTTTATCCACGCTTCGCTTCCTAGATTTTCTACTTCCCCAACTAGCATAATTTCGTTGCCATAATTGTCAAAAATCGGCATTTTTCTGGCTGCATAAAATTCTTTTTTTAAGTAATCGATTAGGCTATAGTTAGTCGCGCATCTATTTAGATACTTTTCTGGCGACAGTCCTTCTAATAAACTTTTTGTAAACCCACTGTTGTCTTCATTGCTTTCTATTTTTAATTCTTTTTGATTTCCCGCAACCATTAAACATCTATCGGGCGCAACATCAGAAAAAGTTGCTTTTTGAGCCGCAGAACATTCCAGTAAAGCTTCGCTGTGGCAGCAGTCCAGCCATACTATTTGTTGGGCCACTGGAGATTTTTCTAAAAGCTGACCCAACCAGTTCAGAGATACTCCCCAATTTCCTTTTTCTGGATTGACATCTCCCCCAGCTAAAAAGCTTTCTTTAACTCCTCCTCGTTCTTCTTGCAAACTATGTCCAGAAAAGTAAAGTAAAGCTGTTTCTGGTACGTTATTTTCGGGATTAAATAAATTATAAATTGCTTCTTTTAAAGCTGTTGTTTGAACGTTTCTGCTTTTGGGAGTTGTATCTATTTGGGGCGAACCATCTCTATTGACGACTGGGAATCTCGTCACTTGAAAGTTGCCGTAAGTTTCTAATAATTGAGCGATCGCCTCTGCATCTGCCGCCGGCTTTTTTAGATTTATCGGTCTATTGGAGCTATCTTTTAGTTGGGGATAAAGATTGATTCCTACTACTAACGCTTGTCGGTTCATTTTATTTGGGAATTGGGAATCGGGAATTGGGAAGGCAAGCAATTAGGGAGCATCTCATATTTGTAAAAAAACAAAAAAATCGACGATCTATGGAGCGTTGTTAGTAGTCAGTTGTCAGTTGCCCAACTAACAACTAACCACTGACAACGTTCCAAAAAGCGTTTAACTCTTGGCTTTCTTCTTGCATTGCAGTTTACCCTAGCTTGTCTTCCACGAGCCTTTGAACTTGAGAAGGTATTATGCCACGCTCGGGCTAGAATTTTCAATCCTTCTCGGGAAAGAAAAGCAATCTTTGTCCCTCAACCTATTTTTTTTGACTGTGGAAGGAATTTAACATCTGGCCACAAACACCTTTCCTCGCAAGTCTGCCCAAGTCCTCGCAAGTCTGCCCAAGTCTGCCGCAAGTCCGCCGCAAGTCTGCCGCAAGTCTGCCGCAAGTCCGCCGCAAGTCTGCCCTTGTCCTCCTTTTTTAGGGCAGGCTATAATCAAAAAAGTCCCATAAAACTCAATAATCAATTTATTATGCCTAAAAAGAATTTATTCTGGTTGCTCGTTATTCTAGCTGCGGCATTTATCATCGCTGGCGACAAGTTGGAATTCTTCCCCGAAGAGGTTCAAGATGCTAGTTTTAAAAGTCGAGAATTTGTCGTTGGTTTATGGCCTGACTGGCTAAGACCCAAGGATAATAACCAGCGTACAGAAAAAGCGATCGAAGAAGTAGAAAATCAAGCTAATCCTTAATTCTTTTTTAGGGGAATAGAGTCTAGAAAACCGGTAATTTCGGCAAAACCCCAGAAACCCGGTAATTTCTGCCAATACCTTCGCCCTGCATCTTGTAGGTAGGGCGCGCGCGAACCGGAATCAACGGTGTTGGGTTTAACGAAGGTCCGCACAACCTACTTTTAAGGCATTTTTCGCCATTTTTTTGTAGGTCGGGCTCCACGCAGACCGAACCCAACATCCTTGCTTTGCGGTTCGCGGAGCCCGACCTACTAATGGTATTTTTTTATTTTGGCGAAGGTATTGTTAAGAGACAACTAACAACTCTATTTCTTCTTCAACCAGCTAAACATCGCCCGTAAATCTTTACCCACTTCTTCAACGGGATGTTCTGCTTCTTGGCGGCGCATTGCTGTAAACCCGGGTTTGCCTGCTTGATTTTCGAGAACGAACTCTCGGGCAAACTGACCAGATTGAATTTCGCTTAGGATTTTTCGCATTTCGGCGCGGGTTTGGTCGGTGACGATGCGAGGTCCGCGAGTGTAGTCTCCATATTCTGCCGTATTGGAGATGCTGTCGCGCATATTGGCAAGACCGCCTTCTACCACTAAGTCAACTATCAGCTTGACTTCGTGCAAGCATTCAAAGTAGGCTAGTTCTGGTTGATAGCCGGCCTCTATTAAGGTTTCAAAACCGGCTTTAATTAGGGCGCTCAAACCGCCGCACAAAACCGCTTGTTCCCCAAAAAGATCGGTTTCGGTTTCTTCCCGGAAAGTGGTTTCCAGGATACCGGCGCGAGTGCCGCCAATACCTTTAGCATAGGCCATTGCGCGATCGCGTGCTTGACCGGTCGCATCTTGATAGACTGCAAACAAGCACGGAACTCCTTCTCCTTGTTCGTAAGTCCTTCGCACTAAGTGTCCCGGTCCTTTGGGCGCTACCATGATCGCATCCACGTTTGGTGGGGGTACTATCTGGGCGAAGTGAATGTTAAAGCCGTGGGCGCAGGCTAAGATTTTCCCGTCTGTTAGATGGGGTTCGATTTCGTTTTTATAGACGGTTTTTTGTACTTCGTCTGGCAGCAATATCATTATTAGATCTGCTACTTCGGCGGCTTTGGCGACTGGGTGAACTGTTAAACCGGCGGCTTTGGCTTTTTCTGCTGATTTGCTCCCTTCGTAAAGTCCCACTACCACATTGACCCCGCTATCTTTTAAGTTTAGGGCGTGGGCGTGACCTTGGGAACCGTAGCCGATGATGGCTACGGTCTTGTTGGTTAATAGGTCTAAGTTGGCATCCTGGTCGTAATACATACGGGCCATCGTCTCAATCTCCTTTTAGCAATTATTATGAGTTGGCAAAACTTTAATCCTACCACGGGATGCCTGGCTTGTAAAAAAAAATCTATTTTATATCACAGAAAACAATTTTTGTCAATAGTTAAAAGCTTAATTTTTTGGCAATTGGGAATGGGGAATTACTCTTTTTTAAATGTCGTCGCACTCAAAAGATAAAATATTAGTAACAATCCCATAATTTCACAAGAAACTATGACTCAAACCACAGACGATCGCCCACAGTCCCCCGATGTCCCATCTTCTGTCGAGGGAGTTACGAGGACGCCGCCTTGGGGCACTGCGACAGTTCTCGAAGAGGGCCATCGCTATCGAATTAATCGCATCGAGGTTAAACCAAAACATCATATCAGCACCCAAATGCACTACCATCGCAGCGAACATTGGATCGTGGTTTCTGGTACCGCGAAAGTTATTTGCGACGGTAAGGAAAATATTTTGATGCAAAAACAATCAACTTACGTTCCCGCAAATACTCGCCACCGAGTAGAAAACCCAGGAGTAATTCCTCTGGTAATGATTGAAATTCAAAATGGGGAACATCTGGGAGACGATGATATTTTTCGTTTCCCCGAAGAAGATGCTAAATTTGCTAATGGCTAATTGCTAATTGTTAATGGCTAATTGCTTATTGTATTTTTGCTATTAGCCATTTTCTTTTGGTTTTATTACTGCAACTTTTAATTGACTTTTATTACCTTCATTAACTTTTAAACTACTACATAAGGGCAAAAATTTAGAAAGTTTGCCTGCGCCACGAAGTTGCTTAATAGTTTTAGTAAGAGCTTGACCGTATATTTGATTAAATTCCGTGGCTACATGGGAGACTAAAGCGTAGCTATTAGGGGAGTTATTAGTTAACTTATTAATGATTTTTACCAGAACTGGTTCGATTTTTTCTAAAGAATCTATTTCTGAAGGTTTTCCTGTTAAATATGCCGATTCTCCCCCCAAATTATCGCTTTTTTCTAAATAAAATAAACTGACATAAGTCTGCTCGTTTTCTCCGGGTTGGTGGAGGACGAAATTAGCAGGATGGTTGAGAAAAATATCAGAAGCAGGAGAACCGGGAAAATGAAAATCGACTGCTTCGCTAAGGGTGAAACTGTAGGTTTCATCATAGAGATCGGAAATTCGAGAAACCTCGAACCACTGCATCCCCGTTGTCTCTATTTCTCCTTTAATTAATTCCTGCAATTGTCCTATCAATTCCTCCAAAGAAGGCATTTCTATTTTAGAGAAAAGTTGATGAGTTTTACATTCCCCAGTTTGACTGTTTAAAACAATAATTTGATTTCGATGTTTGCGTACTTGATAAACAGTTAAACCATGAGATTGAAGGGTATTGCCGAGATGAGTCATGGCGCGATCGGAGGAACAAACTAATACTTCTTTGGCCGTGGGATAATGTACGAAAATAGACGCTCCTACTGTCGCCATTTTTAAGTCGGCACTGTCTTTTCCCGCCGGCACATGAATTAATTGATAGCCCCGGTTGTGAAACTCAATATCTTTTTTACCCATGCTCCGCCAATTAGCAAAGGCTACTTTTATTTGGATGGGATAGGTGCAGATTTGTTCGAGTAATTTTTCGGTCTCTAAATCGATTTGTAAATTCTCGACATCGAGAAGCAATACGGCAATTCCTATAACTGGCGGCTCTATTCCATTTTGGGAGTTTTCAAAATGAAGAGAGTTAATCAGATTTGTCTCGGCAATTTTGGGAGAAATAATCCGATTTATTTTACCAATTAAGGTTTTGTATTCTGGAGAATTAACGAACTCTGGAACTAGAAGAATTTGCAGATATTTTTTAACCTTTGGCAACAATTCTTCCCTGTCTTTAATTTGACCGAGGCCTTTGGTTAACTTCTCAGTTAAGGCAGAGCGATATTTAGGTTTGTCCCAAGCAGTTTCCCCGTACTTTTGAGTTAGCCAGTGGGGATGTTGCTTTTGGATAGAAACTAGCGTTTGGTAAATTAACTGGCTGATGGCGGCGATCGCCTCAGAGCGATCGCTCGCCAGCAAATTACGATCGTCTGGCATGGCCCATAACCTCTAGTGGTCGAGCAAAGGATTCCTTTCTATTTATAGCAATATATTTTCCCAAGCTCGAAGATTGGACTTTTTTGGGCCCAAAAGCGGCCATGACTCCTAAGCTCGTAAAACAGGCATCTTGCCTGTCACCGTAAAACGGGCATCTTGCCTGTCACCGTAAAACAGGCATCTTGCCTGTTCTACAAGTTCTGCTCTTTGACAAACTGCCCCACTGCCGGCGCAACCGCAAACCGCGACGCTCCCTCCACGGTGACTTTCTCTACCAGACAGCGCCTCGTTAAAGATTGTACTGCTTTCAAATAGACGGAGTGGGAGAGGGGAAAGTCTGCCGGTTTGCGAAATATCTCTATTGGGGCGGGTTGGGTTGCTAAGTGGGCGATCGCGATTTTCTCAGACTCGGACAACCGTCGGTAAGTTGCCAGTAAAACCGGTTCTAAATCTCCTAAAAAGACGGTGGAGCAAGATAAAAATTGCTCCACGCTGCCGTTAAAAAACTCGCCGATAGTGGCGGCGATTATTTTTAACCAGGAGGGGTTGCCGCCGTAGAGGTCGATGAGTTCGTTCCAGCGGTTGTCGTCGGTTAATCCTCTTTCGGTCAAGATTTCCCGCGCCCCGTCGCCGATGCCGCCGAGTTGGAGGGCGCGACAGTGGGGGTTTTCTATTTCTAGGGTGGCAATTTCTATAGGTTTTTCCCGACTGAGGAGGAGGAGGCAACTGTTGTGAGATGATGCTGCGATTTCTTGGAGGAGTTCGCCGTAGTTTTGGTAGTCGGGGCGGTAAATTCCCGCCAGTTCGCCGCTGGTAAAGGTTGTTTGGAGGTCGTCGAGGATGATGAGGGTACGTTGGGAACGCAGTTTATCGATGATGGAGGCGGCGGGTTGTTCTGGGGATAAGAATTGGATGAGGTTCGTTTTTAGGGATTTGAAGGTTGGGAATTTGCGATGGTTGCGCCAGATGATGTATTCGTAGTTATCTAGGATTTGTTCGAGGAGGTGTCTGGCAACGGCGGTTTTGCCGATGCCGGGCAATCCCGCGAGGATGACTATATTGCTGTTTTCTTCGAGTATCCACTGTTTGAGGAGGGTGAGTTCTCGATCGCGGTTGTAGAGGCGATCGGTTTTTAGGGGCGCGTCGGTTAGATCGCGAGGTTTTTCTGGTTTGCTGGTGGAGCGTTTTTTTGCTGCTTTTGGATGGGGGTAATTTTCGTGACAAATACTGATGTTATTGCCAATATATGTGCCTTCATTAAAATAGGAGAATGCCGCTTTTTCTAAAACAAATCGAACGTTAGATTTTTTAATATCTTCCTCAAAAACATCCGACAGAAGTTTCCATAATTGCCAAGCTTCTTTTCTGACGTGGTGCTTGCTGGAATGATTTTCATCTCCTACTTTTTCGTAAGTTTGACGCTGCCAAGCGCCCTCTAAAATGGCCATCTGCAGAGAATCGAGATGTTTGCCCGTTTTAGCAAATACCCGGTCATCGGTCCACTTTAAGGCTTCTTGAATGTCCATAGATTTTAGATGTAGTTTGAGTTGGGCCAAGTTCTCATCCTACATTATCATACTTTTTGCTCCTTTTGGGATGAAATGCTCTTTTTTGCTATTTAATGGGAAGCAATAAGATGGGAAAAAACCCTAAAAAATCTTCGACTCTATAGGTTGACAGATTGAAATTGATGTGGGAAAATTAAAAGTTATACAGCAAATCTAAATGTTAACCGGAAGGGCCATTCGTATCGAGGATGAGAACCCTAAAAAAATAGTTATGGCACGGCGCCGGCTGCTTTTTTAGAACAGGGTGGCCAAACTCTAGGATAGAGCATTGGGCCTTGTTTAAAGGCCAGGCAGTTGCATCTACTACTCCTAAAAGTGAATTTTGTGAACTTTGCGAACAAAATGAGGTGAACTTGGGAAAAAAAGAGATGAATTTTATGGCTTGTCATTATTAGCGACATGGGCCAGAATAAGAGTAACGGAACCAAATAAATCCCAATTTTGAAATCGGATTCTTTAGGTCAGCCAAATGTCACAGTTCGCTCTTAATTTATGTATCGTAAATTACAATTAAGAGATTTTCAAAAATCAATCAATAGTCGTTTGGCAGTCCAGATACAACAACATAGTCGTTAGCATTGTTTCGAGCTATGAATATTAATAATCAGGAGTGGACTTGTACGGGGTATAAAGATGCTCCCCATCCCGCTATAGACGTTGGGTCGGATGAACGATGTCATATGTGTCAGAGGGAGCGCAATAGTTCAGAGTACAAGAACGGCAAACCAGTTGGAGCAGGAGTTATTGTAATAGCAGCAGTAGCTTTACTGGGATTCGCAGGTGTTAGTTATGGAGGTTATAGCATCTGGTCTTCAAGGCAATGTCCCGAAGGCGAAGAGAGGATAGATGGAAACTGTCAAATCCCAACAAAGTTGGTCCAAAATAGCGAAGCTCCTACCGGGGGCACTACCAGTCGAACGGGTAACTCCAGAGCGATCGGCGGAGGAGTTCCGGGTAGGCAGACTCCCAATCCTTCTACAGCTAGAGGAGAAAGGTTGAGCCGGGGAGAGCGAGTTCTCTTTACTGGGAATAGTAATGCCAATCGCGATCGCGGTGTAGAGGCCATCCAACGGGGCGATTATATCAAAGCTGCCGAATTTTTCAAAAAGGCCACTGAGGCAGATCGCAACGACCCAGAGGTGTTGATTTATTACAACAATGCCCGAGCCCGCCAGAATCAAAATCAAATTACTTTGGCGGTAGTCGTACCAGTTGATAACGCTGAAAATTCTGCTAAAGAAATGCTGCGGGGCGTGGCCCAAGCACAAAATAACTATAACAATTCAGGAGGATTAAATGGCCGATTACTAGAGATAGCGATCGTCAACGATGGCAACGAACCCGATAAATCCGCGCAGGTGGCTGAGGAACTGGTTAAAGACTCTTCTATTATAGGAGTTATTGGCCATAATTCTAGCGGTGCCAGTAAGGCAGGGTTAACGGTTTACGAGAAGGCAGGTTTACCCATGATTTCTCCTACTAGCACCAGCACCTCGTTAAGCAGTAAAGTTTTCTTCAGAACAGTTCCCTCCGATGCAGCAGCAGGACGAAAGCTGGCGAATTACGCCTATAACAAGCTCGCGGTAGATTACGCGGTGATTTTCTACAACCCTAAAAGCACCTATAGCAAAAGTCTGAAAGAAGCTTTTGAAAAAAACTTTAAGAGCCTTGGGGGCAAAGTTGTTCGGAGCGTAGATTTAAGCGATCCAAGCTTTAATGCAACAATGGATCTGACGCAGATCGCGTTGAAAAAGGAAGCCCAGGCAGCCCTATTATTTCCAAACACGCAGTTTACTTCCGTAGCTTTAGAAATAGCCAGGGCCAACTCCCTACAGAAGGGAGAAAGGCTAAGGTTATTAGGCGGCGATGCCCTATACAGCCCCCTAACCCTTAACGCGGGGGCCAGCGTCGAGGATTTAACTTTGGCCGTACCCTGGTTTGCCAAATCGGCACAATCGCAAGGCTTTTCCAACGTGGCAGAGAAGCAGTGGGGAGGCTTAGTTAACTGGCGGACGGCCATGAGCTTTGATGCTACCCAAGCTTTTATTGATGCTTTTTCTAGCAATCCCTCTAGGTCGGAAGTTCTAAGGGAACTTCAAAGCACCAATATTTCAGCGCAAAAAACCTCCGGTTCGCCGCTTCAATTTACTTCAGAAGGAGAACGTCGCAGCGAACCAGTGTTGGTAAAAGCTATTAGAGGCGGATCGGTAGCTCCCTACAAATCAGAATTTGGCTTTGAGATTATCAACGAATAGAAAATAGGGCGAGTTTTATGAAATTAAGTCCGGTTAAACCGCTTTGGGGCTATCCCATTTTCTACGTTCCTGCTTTTTTTAGCTTGGCATTTGTCCTATTGGGACTGCTTACTTATCTTTTAGACTTATTCTCGCCCCCATTCTGGGCAGAGCTAGTTTTGGAATTAAGTAACAGCAGTTATGAGGAAATTGTTCATACCTGCGGTATTGCCAATTTAGGATTGCAGGTAGTTGATGGCCTGAGTTCTAACCTGCCATTTGTTTTACTGTGGCTGGGTTTGGCATGGATGTCGTTGGCGTGGATGCTGATTTTACCAATAGATCATTTGCTGTGTTATGTAATGAACCTTCGTTACGACGCGGCTGGAAAAATAGCTTATTTTAACGCTATTTTTTGGACGGTAGCCACTCCTATTTTGTGGATATCTGCCAATCCTTGGGTAATAGCTAGATTCTTATTTGGAGGAATGTTTTACGTTACTCAAGGTTGTTAGGAAACGAAGCTAAAATTTCCTTTTTTTAATCGCAACTTTTCGCTTTAATTTGTAATTCATATTGTAATTTATAGGATAAAGAAATGCCGATAACTGAAGCACAAAGAAGAACAATTGTTCCCACTCTGATTATCGGAGTGGGAGGAACCGGTTTAGAAGTAATTTCAAGACTGCGACGGCTGGTTGTTGAATCTTACGGCAGTTTAGAAAATCTTCCCGTTTTGTCGTTTTTGCACATTGATACTGATAAGCAGTACAAAATTCAACAAACCAGCATGGCCGGACCAGAATTAGAAGACTTTGAGAAGTATTGGGCTCATGTATCCTACGAAGAGGCTACCGAGATAGTCAACAACTTAGATCATTTTCCTTGGTACAAAGAGTGGCTTCCCAAGGAACTGGCTTCTCAACCAGGACTTTTAGCTAGCGTGGAGGGGGCAAAACAAATCCGAGGCTGCGGTCGATTTGCCTTCTTTTTTAACTACGACGGAATTAGAGCAGCCACAGAAAGTGCTAAAGCAAGAGCGGATTTTCATCAAGATTTGATGCAAAATAAATACGGACTTACAGTGGCTCCTACACTTAATATTTTTGTTGTATCTTCAATTTCAGGGGGAACCGGAAGCGGAATGTTAACCGATCTTGGGTACTGCCTTCGTCGCTGGTTTGCCGGACAACGAATAGAGACAACGGCTATTATTCCTTCTCCCGATGCCTTTAGTATTGCTGGCGAAAAATCAAGAGTGAAGGAAAACGGTTACGCTGCTTTAATGGAACTAAACTACTTTTCAGACAGTGGAACCAAGTTTTTAAACCGTTACGATCGCAACGACCAAATGCCCGATGACATTGCACCGCGCACTCCTTATGATTTTATTTATTTGGTAGGCACGAGCAACGGTTCTAGGGTTCAACTAGATATCAACGATATGCGGGAAATGTGCGCCCAAAATATTTTTTTAGACCTGTTATCCGACTACTCTGCATACAAGCGATCGTTACGAGATAATTTTAAAGGATTTGCTGCTCAAAATGATTGTTCTCCCGAGGGGCAAACTTATCCGCGCAACTTTCTCAGCTTTGGGTTAGCAACTATAGAAATTCCCATTCAGCATATTCGTAATTTTATAGGCAGTAGGTTGGCAGCGGAAGTTTATGATTGGTGGCTAAATTCTCCAGTGCAATTGCCTCCAGAACCTCGAAAAGAAATTGAGAAGGACTTGAGGGAAATGAAGTTAATTGGTAAGGAACTTCTCAAAGCAGTCTTGCTAGCAGGGAATCGCCAGTTAACGAGCCAGGGAGCAAATTGGATTAGCGAGCTAGACGCAGAAGTAGCAAATTTAAAGCTATTACAATGCACTGCTCAAATGCCCAACCCTTTAGCAAAAGAAACAGGCAAAATTTTAGGATTAATCGACCACATTCAACCAAAAATTGAAGAATACAGAACGGTAAAATTTGCCGATAACTCCCCCGATGAAAGACGACATGGCGATTTTCTCATACAGATGTACGATAATCGAGAGCAATTAATTGACCAAGGAAGCTCTCAACTAGAAGAAATAGTATATACCTACTTAGAGGATCGCAATCGCGGTCCCAAGTTCGTCAAGGCCATGCTCGATTACATCGAGGATATATTTACCTCAGAAATAGAACGGTTCCAGCGCGAAGCCGAGAAAACGTGGTCGGGAACGGAGCTGGCAGGACAGCAAAAATACGATGCTGCCACCGGACGTATCAGCCAGGCTGCTCGTCAGTGGATGATCAGAAAACAAGACAAAATTAAGCAAGACTATGATGATGCCCTGTCGGGTTTGAGGCTATCTTTTACAGCCTGTTTGGAGTACAAGTCGAGACAAGTCGCAGTTAGGGTACTCGAAGAACTACAAAAAACGGTTGAAAGTTTAAAAATCAGAACGGACCGATGGTCCAAGCAAATTTCATCCTCAGCAGACAACTTTCGCAGCATTGCTAAGGATGAAGCAAACCGAGCTAACAGTATGAGAATTGTTGGTCTAAATCTTTTTGAAAACGAGCGTGAAAAGTCTAACGAACTCTATGAAGACTTTTTAGCATCTTACCAAGGCATGGATGCTCTAGCCAAGCAGATGACGGCCAGCATCTTAGGCAAAAGTAGTTCTTTGTGGAAAAAGTCTCGGGATGTTGCCGCCGTCTTCCACCTTTTTGATATAGAAAAGCTGGATTTAATTAGTTACCCTAAGTTTGAAAAGTTCGTTCTAGAGACAGCAGCAGAGTTTATTTATAACGCACCGGAACACAGTAAAATAAAATCGGAAATGGATGCTTGCTTGCGCTTAATGAAGCAGTACCCAAAACAAGCAGCAAGGGAAGCTCAAATCAAACTGCTTGCCGAAAAATCCAAACCTCTAGTAGTTCTTAATAGGGTCATTCCTAGCTTGTCGGAACCCCAGTTCAGTTACCAACAGATTTCCCTAGTTGGTTTACTAGGTGGAGAGGATACGCAATATGAGGCAGCCCAAGCGCAAGTGACCCCTTTGAGGCAAAACTTTGCAACGATCGCACCGCTAACCTCAAGGGAACGACACAAAATCATAGCAGTTCACGAAATAGGGGGATTTTCTCTTCGGTGTATTGAAGGAGTTAAGCAACTACGCCAGTCTTACCAAAAATGGCGCGGACAAAGGGTAAAGGCAGAGCGCGGCAAGCTAGAAGGTCGCACGGATAATACGCAAACCAGCGTGCATATACAGGAGGATTTCAGCCTATTTTGGGATTTGATGCCTGCCGACCCTGGCATTGAGAAACTGGTGATTATTGGCCGGGCTCTTGAGATACTTCGAGAAGAAGTGTATGCATATACTGGAAACAACGTCATCTGCTACCACAAAAGCGATCGGGGAGATATGGAGACAGTTGTACTAGCAGCTAATTGGGAAGATGCGGTTCAAGTGCTAGAGCTATCCGTTTCTTCGGCAGACAAACAAGAGATAGAACGACAGCGAGATGAATTGTTGGAAAAAGCAGAAACGCCAGAGCAAAAGCAGCTATTATCCGACAAGTTTAGCTCCTATCTTGAGAATCGACTTAACGATTTTCGTAAAGAAGGAGGAGACACAAACCCAAGGTATAGGCGAGAGAAAAAGATTATTCAAGAGTTCGCGGAGAGTGCAAACCTTCCCAAACCAGGAAGTAACACTGCTACTACCAGTCAGAATAGCTCTTCAAGAACGGGAATGGGCTTTGACGTCAATTCTGTTCAGCCCGAAAATTCTTCAGCAAATACGGGAGACGGATCTCCGAGCTTAATAGGGCCCCAAGCAACTACTCAACTCAAGTATTGTACCAAGTGCGGTAAAGAGATTCAGTTGGGCGATCGTTTTTGTTCGAAGTGCGGAAGTTCCCTGTCTTAATGTAGTTAAAATTTTGGCTGATATGCAAAACTTAAACTAAGGAGCAAAACAAATGTTAGTATCATTCTTTGCCTCAATAGCAAAATACATTTCGGGGTTGGCAATTGCAGCAGTGGTATGCGTTATTGCTTTTCCAATAGGAATGCTAGGATATAGCTTGAATCAAGGACTTACCAAGCACTCCCAGATAGATGAAGCAATAAAAAAAGCAAGATCTGATGGCTATAGCATCGACTATCGCAAAGTGCAAAAGTTTAGAGCCGAAGCGAATAGTGATGTTCAAGTCGCTTTCACTGGAATGTTTGTTATGCTAGTCATCTACGTTTTAATTTTTATATTCCTACCCAAGTTCTTCTTAACTTCTCTCTGGGGGTTAGCTCCTTTAGCTATGGGAATCTTTGGCATGTTTTACATTCCTGATATCAATCCGTAGTTCTCGCGTGAAGAAAAAATAGAATAATTTATGTGGTTAGGACGTCAAGCAAATACTCCCATTATTAACTGCCTAAATACGAAAGTTGGTTTTACGGCGGCTAATTGGGAGTATATTTGTTTAAGACTACGCTTCTGATTTGTTTTTTTAAATTGTAAAGAGGAAAAGGCTGATGAACGACAACTTTAATATACCTGAATTAATACTTGGTTTTCTCTTTAAAATCATAGTTGAGTTTGTATTTAAAATACTATTTCAAACCAAAGGTGGAAGATGGTTATTAGGCATTAGTTTCTTGTGTTCTCTGCCTTTTTTAACCTCTGTTTTAGACGATAAAAGTAGTGTTTTCAGCAACGTACTAACGCCAAAAGATAATAATAGAACCATTCAAGAAGCTGTTGCTGGATTAAAACGAGAGTGTACTGCTCAGGGAAGCGAATTTTGGAGAAAGGGGAGAATGTACAACAATACTAACGACCCAAAGCCCAATGGTAAATACTATTATTTTGGTCTGATTAAATATGGCAGATATGAAAGAATTGCTCCTATATACGCAGAACCCAAAAACTCTAATTTATCTACTTTCGTAGGAGTCGCAGTAATGTCAAGTCAAAATAAATTATATTGCTTAATTTGCCGAGCAAGTTCTCATCACAACGTCGTTCTGTCGAAAGACCTTCCAGTTTTTACCGGTACCTCAGTTGATTGTCCTACGGGGTATAGTCTGTTTAAGAGAGTAGAGCGATTTTAATTAGGTTGCTGATACTTTTAAATGACTATACCCTAAGCAAAAGCGATCGCCCCACCAACAACCCATCCGTTACAGACAAGTAAAAACATTTCCTCTGGCTCCCCCCAATTCATCGGGGGGCGGGGGGGGGATCGAACCCTGCTAACCTAACTCTCGGAACCCACTACTAAATCTATAAAACAGGCAGGATGCCTGTTCTACGTCGTTACTACTCTCCGGACGTTTCGCTACGCTCCAAAAGCGGATGCAACATCGCCCCTCAAAAACTCATCAGAATGTAGTTACCAATAATCTTTTTTAATTCTAGTGGAGCCTCAAGAGCGATTGCCGCCCCCATATCTGGACGAACCACCCACCACCAAACCAGTCTTTCCAAATAGCTTGGCGGTTCTTCGTTCGGACACCACTCAATAAAACCATCATTAACACCAACGATATTAGGACAAAAATCGTTAGCTAAAGCAACGCGATCGTCGAGTTTATCGAACTGCACCGCATCTTCCCAAGCAACCTCATTGGGAATCGAGTTTAAAATTGTTTCTACATCTAA
>CAZSTZ010000075.1:0-26575 GCA_964609515.1 uncultured bacterium
GCAAGTCCGCCGCAAGTCCGCCGCAAGTCCGCCGCAAGTCCGCCGCAAGTCCGCCGCAAGTCCGCCGCAAGTCCGCCCTTGTCTTCTTAAAGACTGGAATCTGCGGCTAGGGAATCTAAGCGATCGCTTTTGTGATGTTGCTCGGCGAGGGCTAATGTCACCTTCTTGGTAAACCAATACCAGCTAGCGATGATAATAAAGGTAACAATAATTACTAATAATGGTCCTTTGGCTGTTAAATCGTTCATCACCCCAGTTACGACCATATCGGGATTAGTCACCAGATGCCAACTGTTAAAACGCCTGAAACGTCCTAAAAAGATGCCCAGGGCCGACAGGGCGTGTACGATTAACTCTGTCTGCCAGATAAATTTACCCCAGTTTTGTCGTTTTATGTAGTCGCTCATATAGATTAAAGACAGGGTATATGCTTCAAACCCTAGAAACATAAATAGAAGGTATTGGGGAAGTACTGCGAAAGTCAGCACCCAAACCGAGTAATCCATTCTAATATCGTCGTATAGATGAATGATGTCGGTTAGAACATAAGGTGCATTGGGTAAAAATGCGATGAATGCGAAGAAGCCTAACCACCACAGGAGGAAACGATGTTTGGGTTTGGTTTTTGGCCGACGGCGAAACAGCCATAAGTCTAAGTACATTAACACTATAGTTAGGCCGATAATCGCTGTTGTATAAATAGCTGCCTTTCCTCGAAGGAAGTAGCTTCCATAAACTAAAACCCTCCTTAGATTCGGTAATAATGTTGCACCTAAAAGTAATAGCACTCCCCATAGTAATACGGGCGATCGCGGCTTGCGGAACAACCAGAAGGCGAGGGCTAATGGTACTAAGGCTAAAAACAAATTCCAGGTCATCCAGCCGCTATTGCCCATTAAGGCGTGCCATGCGGGACCTAAAATGTATTTAATTATTTTGGCTATCATTGGTGTTTGCTCCAAATTTCAAAACCGTTTTTTTTAAGATGTGACGTGCCACTTTCTTCTACTAAGGGAACTTTCAACCTGTTTACCCGTCGTTCCAGAAAACTGCTTTAGGGACTTCCAAAAGTTAAAATCTCCAAATAATACATGGTATTGTTGGGTGGAGGTTCGCAGCACCCAACCTACGGTTCCATTATTTATTTGGAAATCCCTTATCGGTCGAGTTTGTCATACTTCCAACCACACAATAACTGTGGTTCCCCTATTGGTTAATTCTTTTTTCTCTCTATAATTGTTTGGCAACCATTGAGGAACGACTGGAGAAAATACTTCTATTTCTCCTTGCATTTGATGTATTAAATCTCGGGCGATCGCCAACCCCAAACCGCTTCCTGGAATCTCTGTATTTGCTTTTTCTCCCCGAAAATTGCGCTCGAACAAATGCTCTAAATCTGCTGCCGGAATGCCATAACCGGTATCGCTAATAGCTATTGGTATTTTATTTGGGAATGGGGAATTGCCTACTTTAACGTCAATACTTCCTCCAGAGGGCGTGTATTTTATGGCATTATCTATTAAATTGCTCAAAACTTCCCGCAAAGCTTTTTTATTCCCTCGCACTGGGGGTAAATTAGCGGGAATTTCTGCTCGGAAATCTAACATTTTTTCTGCCGCGATCGCTCTTCCAGAAACTAACAACGGTTCTAAAATTTCCCGTACTGAAACTGACTCTAAAAAATCCGAACCTGGCAACAGGGGCAAAAGCTGGCGCGAGGTTTTTTCTAACTTAGGTTCGTCGAATTTTTCTTCTACTTCTGGTTCTATTGTTTGCCAATTTTCGGGAGGAAGGCTAATAATTTGTTCGCTTACATCGATTGTTTCGTCGATTTGTTCCACCAATTCTCGGAGGCGAGCGCTTTCGCGGACGATACTGTTTGCTATTTCCTTATTCTTATCTTCTGGCAAGAGTCGCTTTAATAATAATTTGCCAAAAGTTCCCAAAGCCGTTAGCGGACTTTTAAATTGATGCATCAGAGAGTGCATCCGATCGTACTGTTGAGATTGCAGTTGTTTTTGTTCTTTAAACTTTTCTTTTAACCACTGAGAACGTTGTTCTAAAATGCAGGCGTTGGCAAGGGTTCTGGCTACTTGTTGAAGTTGGGCTTTTTCTTGTGGGTTCCAGGGTCTATCCGCTCTGGCACTTACTAACAACCCCATCATTATTTCATCTTGGATTAAGGGTAAGACTATTTGAGGTTGTTTGGGGGATTTTTCCTCTTTTTCTTGAGTTTGGGTTGCCGGGGGGCGATCGCTTTGTGGCGTTGCGGGGGCGTTCGCGAAGCGTTGCGGATGCAACATCGCTCTTGGC
Organism: uncultured bacterium; assembly: GCA_964609515.1. GTDB lineage: Bacteria > Cyanobacteriota > Cyanobacteriia > Cyanobacteriales > Microcoleaceae > CALKCV01. The sequence goes on from CAZSTZ010000075.1 coordinate 2,314, forward strand.
GTCCATTCTGAAGCCAATATTCGCGGGATGGACTCCCCTACCTCTAATGAAGATGGTAATGGTTTCGGGGCGATCGCAGCTTCCCATTCTCTGGGGCTTTCTGGGTAGGCAACTATGGGAATTAGCTTTCCTTTACCATCTTCCGTTAATGTTTCTGTTAAATAGACTACACTTAACGAAGCGCCCCAATTTGAGATCAGGGCTAATTGCGATTCGCAGAGGGTAACAAATTCTGAACTGGTGGACATTAACATTGGGGCCCGATTTAAGTTTCTTTTATTATAAAAGCTTAGAAACCGGCCTGTGAAACCCGGTTTTTCTAAAAAACCTGGTTTCACCAGATACCTAAAGAACAAGGCTTATTCCCGCCTTGCTTTAGATTTTAGATTTTTTTGACAATTCTTAAGTGGCCCCAATTTGGACCCAAACTTTAGAGAATGTTTCAAAATATTACAATCTCTTGAGTTTTTGACCTTAAATTAATATAATGAAATCAAATTTTGTAGCCACAACTACACCAATCGGCTCACATAGGAGGTAAGGAAATTGGCTAGGAGACGCAAGCGCAAAAGCCGTCGCAGACAAGAAGGACGCAGAATTTTAGAGTGTGTACCTCAATACAATATTGAAAGCGGCGAAGACAAACCTGTTACCGCAGCGCGTAAATTTATTCACGCCCAGGGTATTGTTCCTCCTGCTTTGCTTTTAGTTAGAAGAAACGAGCATACCACGGATAGGTACTTCTGGGCCGAAAAAGGTCTCTTCGGCGCTCAGTACGTTGAGGAAAATCATTTTCTGTTTCCCAGCTTAAAAGGCATCATAGAAGCTAAGGCTGCAGGAACTCTACCAACACCAGTAGTTACAGCAGTTACACCAGAAAAAGTACAACCTGTGGTAGTTGGTGTCCCTGAAACTGGAGAAACACCAATCACAGTAGCTACAGATGCTACTGCATCGGCATCTTTTTCTGCCGAAGAAAAAGCACAACTTGTGGTAGTAGGTGCCGCTCAAACTTAGGATCGAATGATTTGTGTCACCTTGCTTGTTTTGCTTGTTGGCCAAAAATTCCCTTCCCACAAAAAGAGCGAGTTTGAACGAGTACAAATACGCAGATTGCTCCCGTGGGTCCATCGCTGTTGTGGTTGTTGGGAATCCCAGAGATATAACCCACAAGCAACTTTCTGCTTGAGGATTTGGACTTCCTCCCGTACCTGGCCTGGTCGGTAGAAGTCCAAATCTTCATTTAACAAATTAACATAAGAGCGATCGCTTGTAAATTTGATTATGGCTCGATTCGCAAATTAAGAGTCCGTTGGAGGACCGCTAGTTCGTCGCGATGGCCGGTAACGGCGATCGCGCTTTCTATTTTTGGGCCGTCATTGGCCACCCATTCTAACTGGATGGAGATTCGTTCGGGGCGTCCGGCCTTTTGCCAGTAAAAAATCCCTGCCAAAGGAGATAAGATCGCTAACCACAGAAACAACTGGCCGCTTTGGGGAAATACCATTGACAAAGCCAGGCCCAAACAAAGACTCCCACAAGCTGCTAAAAAACTTAAAAAAATGGCCATAAACCAACTGGGACGGACCAACCCTTCAAAAGTCAGTTGGTTCTCTGCGGCATCGAGGGCAGCTAGTCGATAGGCCCGATTTCTAAAATACTCTTTTAATTGGTCTAACAAAGAGTCTGCCTCTCCCTCTGCAATCAGTTTAACTGTCTGGGTGCGGTCTTTTACCGATGCTTTGATAAAGAAGAAAAGACCGATGGTTGATAAACAGGTCAGCATAAATGCCGTCCCCAAAACCGGAGCATCCATATATATTGATTTTTAATTTTGATTAATTGCCACAATTTTACGAAAAATAACGCCGAACTAATTTTTTTCATCGAGGTCATGACTCGGTTTGGACCTTAACCTCTGAAACCTTAGGCCGAACGTGACCCCCATCCACATATTGATACCAAAGACTTGCCAAATCCTCAGCTTGAGACTGCCATTGAGGTAAGATTTGATACATCCGGCGGGGCCGTCCTCTGCCGGGTACTTTTTTCCAGTTACCCTTGATGATGCCTTTATCTTCAAGAAATTTGAGGGCATTATAGAGTACGGTGTCGGAAAGTCGGTAAACTGAATATTCCTCTTCGAGTCTGCCGACGAGCTCGCTTCCATAAGATTCTCCTCCCAGAAAGACGGAAAGGATGTAACAAACGGCCAGTTCTTTATTGAGATAAATCGGAGGGGGGTTTTGAAAGAATCGATAAATTTCGTCAAAAGTCATCTTTTGAACCCACAAACTTTTTTTCCAATTTATCCTGGCTTTTTGGGTGGATACCCCCTTTTTGAGGTTGACTATAGGGGTGAAAGTACCTACAGTGGGGGAAAGTAAAAAAAGATCTAGGCGATCGAAAATAGTCAAAATGCTTATCTGCCTTTTTTTTTTGGGCCATTTTTCATTTTAGGGCCATCTGTGGCAGATGGCCCTAACTTAATTCAAGTCCAACATGGCCCGCAGGGTGAGGGTAAGAAAACAGAAACTACTTATTATCAGGCAGATGAGGGCGATGGCCGTTACTGGCTTATTAAAAAAAGGTTTGAGTTGCTCCCAGATGAAAAAGAAAATCCCCAGAGTAAAAGTAATAAAGTAGCGGGGATACCGCGAAATATTTTGGAAAAAGTCTCCCATAGTCTTGTCTCGATCTGGTTAAAATTGTACGTCTCTATATTAATATAGTTTTTTCAACTTGGCTCTGCCCATCAATTTTATTTTTCTTCCCGTTCAACTATCCTCTGGTTTGTAATTAAGGATTAAAATTTCATTGACTTTACCTCTTTTGCAAGCCTTAGAATTGATATTTCTGCTGGCAGTCACATTTTGGAAATTCTCCTCATAATTTCCGTACAATTCCAGAATAAAATCCGTTCGAGAATTACTCAGCATCAGGTAACAACCTTTCTCGTCGAGGTTGTCAAAAACTTCTTTTAAACGTTTTTGTTCCTCCTGGTTAAACCCATTAAGATAGTAGCTTGTAAAAGATGCAGTATTCGACACCGGATCGTAAGGCGGATCGAAATAAATAAAATCACCTTTTTTCGCATCTATAACTGCTTTTTCAAAATCTCCATCTAAGATTTCTATTTGGTACTTATTTAAGTAATTACTTACAGATTTTAGAACGCCTTCATCTAAGATATTCGGATTTTTGTACTTGCCATAAGGTACGTTAAATTGACTTTGAGAATTTACTCGAAACAAACCGTTATAACAAGTTTTATTGAGATAAATAATTCTAGCAGCTTTTTCTACGGGAGATAGAGTTTCATATTTTTGAGGCTGACGGTCTAAACTTCTAATTTGATAATAATATTCTTGGCTGTTTTTTAGTTGATGGTATCTTAACTTTTCGATTAACTCATCCACTGAATCTCTGACTATTTTGTAGCAGTTAATAAGTTCTTTATTCTTATCATTTATTACTGCATTTTCTGGCTGCAATTTAAACAGAAATGCACCCGCACCAACAAAAGGCTCGTAATATCTATTACGACTTCTGGAAAAGCCACTTGGTTGATACTTCATCAGTTCCGGTAATAATTGCCGTTTGCCCCCCGCCCACTTTAAAAATGGTTTGAGAATTTGATTTTTTTGTCCCACAAACATACCTCTAAATCTATTGCAAAAATGATTTTATCCTAAATTGAATAATTCGTCAACCACTTTTGAGAAAAAAAATTTAGAGGGCAATTTTTGTTTGGGAGAAAGCATTTAGTTGCTAGGAAATTATAGCACCTAAATGCTTGCTACGAACGGGGGAAAAATAATTAAATTATTCCGATTGTAAATTAGCTATTTGCTGAGAAAACCACAAGGCAGCGCTGGCGTTGGTTCCCTCGTTCAAACGTGCCAAAGTTTGCTCTAATAAAGAAATAGGCAAACCGGTCAGCGCTAAAGAAGCAGCAACTTCTTCATACTTACCATTAGACTGTAATTGAAAGGCAAAAATCCGCGTTCCTCGAACATCAATTACCCAATATTCGGGAATTTCCAAAGCAGCATAAAGGGCTTTTTTCTCATCTAAATCGCTTGCTAGAGTTGTATCGGAAATCTCTCCCACTAAATTAGGAACTCGCCAGGGTTCTAAATCAATCCGACGGGAGGTTCCTGGTTCTCGCCGAGGGTAATCTTCTCCCAGATATAATACTAAATCTGGTGCGGCGGCGATTTCTTGGCTTGCTTTTTCTAACAAGCAGCGTCCCAGAGAACTAAAGATTTGTTCCGGTCGTTGAGCGGACCAGATATAAAACAACATGGTAAACAAATCGCTAATAGTAGCATGGTCAATTCCTTCCCAACCCATATCGATCGCTAATAGATGTCCTCGGTGAAAAAACAGTCTAACTCTTTCAATTGTTTGCTCGTCGCGAGCAGTTAAATAATCTTCCCAAGAAGCTGGTTGCCACTGGGGCAAAATCTTGGCAAATTCGGTTTGGATGACTGGAGCAATTGATACAGTCATAGCGTTAATCAAGTAAATCTGTTAAAGACAGCAGATAATAAAAATTATAACCGGCGATCTAGAAACCCGGTAATTCATCTCATACCGGGTTTCTGAGAATACTTCGATCTAGAAACCTGGAATTTCTGTAAAAACCAGGTTTCTGAAAATACTTTAAAGCACCTAAATGCTTACTACCAACTGACAACTAACAAATGAAAATATCAAACTTACCCAAAGGTTTAATCGTATCTTGTCAAGCACCTATTGACTCTCCTTTACACCATCCAGAAGTAATTGCGGCCATGGCAGAAGCTTCTCTAAAAGGGGGAGCAGTGGGAGTAAGAATTGATACGCCCGAGCATATTAAAGCAGTAAGAAAAAGAATTAATCAACCGATTATTGGACTGTGGAAACAACAGATTCCCGGTTTTGAAGTTTATATTACTCCCCGGTTTGAAGATGCAGAGGCGATCGCCCTCGCTGGAGCGGCTCTTATCGCCATAGATGCTACTTCGAGAAACCGCCCCAAAGGAGAAAAACTAGAAACTTTAATCGCGAAAATTCACGACCGATTAAAATTACCAGTAATGGCAGATATAGACACTATTGAAGCAGCAAAAATAGCTGCGGCTTTCGGAGCTGATATTGTAGGAACTACTCTCTACGGCTACACTCAAGAAACCAAAAATTGCTCTCCCCCAGGTTTAGAACTGCTGGCAGAAATGGTAGAAAAACTCGAAGTGCCTGCTATTTGCGAAGGAGGAATAGCATCTCCAGAAACAGCAAAAAAAGCTTTAGAATTAGGTGCTTATGCCGTGGTAGTCGGCACCGATATTACGGGAATAGATAATAAAGTTAGGGCCTATCAATTAACAATTAACAATTAACAATTCCCCATGCCCAATTCCCCATTCCCAATTCCCAAAATTAAAAATTCCCGATTTAGATTGCTGTTGAAAGAAAGCAAGAGATATCCAACACTTTCTTTAGGAAAAATGGCTCGGAATCTTTCTTTCAAGCAGACTTCTGCTTATGTTGACAACAGCTATGCCGAAAAAATTCAATTTAAACGCACTCGGTTGTTTAGGGCCATAGTTTTGATGTTGCTCGTAACCGGTTTAATCGGTATTAACCTGCACCGACTGGTCCAACTGCAACTGGTACAGGGGGCCGAACTGCGGGAACGGGCAGAAAACAACCGCGTTCGTTTAATACCAATAGCGGCAAAACGGGGTTTAATTAAAGACCGCAAAGGGCGAGTATTGGCATCCTCTCGCTCGATTCGTTCCGTCTATTTATGGCCCCGGGAACAACCGGCAGAAAAATGGCCGGATACGGCAGCTAAACTCAGTTCTCTGGTAAAAGTATCCAGGGACGAAATTCTGCAAAAGTTAGAAGAAGCGGGTTATGACTCGCGCTTGCCCGTACAAATTGTCAAAGATATCGATCGCACCACTTTCGTTGCTTTGGCAGAACAAGCAGGTAACTTGCGCGCTCTAGAAGTTCGTAGCGAAGTAACTCGCCAATATCCTCATGGCACTTTAGCAGCCCACCTTCTCGGATACACCGGCGAAGCTACCAGAGAAGAACTCGAAGCTCACCCCGAATATCCCATGGGCATGGTGGTCGGCAAAATGGGAGTGGAACGCAGCGCCACCAAACAACTAAATGGAGTTTGGGGCAACCGTCTCATCGAAGCCAACGCCAGGGGAGAAGAACTACAAGAGTTGGGAATAGAATATCCCACTCCCGGGGAGCAGATACAGCTAACTATCGACCTCGACTTGCAAAAAACCGTGGAGGAAGCCTTGGGCAACCGACGGGGGGCGGCGGTTGTCATCGACGTGAAAACTGGGGCGGTGTTGGCGATGGCTAGCGGGCCGACATTTAATCCCAATATCTTCTCCGGTAAGGTGACATCCCAGGAGTGGAAGCGCTTGCAAGGTCCCCAGAAACCGTTTTTAAATCGGGCGTTGCAAGGCTATCCGCCGGGCAGCACTTTTAAAACGGTAACAGCGACAGCCGCCATCCAGTCGGGTACATATTCTCCTAATTCCAGAGTTCCTACTTACAGTAACATTACTATTGGTGGCATTACTTTCAAGGAACATAGCGGCGGTTACGGTGTAATTGGTTTTCGGGATGCTTTGGCCTACAGCAGCAATACTTTCTTTTATCAAGTCGGCGTCAACACTGGTGCCGAGGCGATTTCTAAGTGGGGGCGAGAGCTGGGCATTGGCGGCAGTATCGATATGGAACTGTTGGGCTTGGATGGGAACCACGGTCAAATTCCGACTCCCGCCGAGAAGGAGAAGATGTACGGCGAACCTTGGCATATTGCAGATTCGGTGACGATGACTATCGGGCATGGTTTGGTGTTGGTAACTCCTTTGGAGCTGGCGGTGATGGCGGGCACGATCGCTAATGGCGGTTATCGGGTGCAACCCCACCTGTTGGCTTCTCTTACTAATACAGAAAAAACTAAACCGGTTAAAACTGCTCTGAAGCCGGATACTATTAATACAGTGCGCGAGGGATTGATTGATGTGGTGAGGAAGGGAACCGCTCGTTGGTTGAACGACGGTACTCTTCCTCTGAGTGGGGGCAAGACTGGCACGGTGGAACTTCCCGGACAGTTGGATAATGCGATGTTTGTGGGTTTTGCTCCCGCTTACAATCCCGAGATTGCGATCGCCGTTGCGGTTGAGGAAGGCGGTTACGGTTCTGTTGGGGCCGCGCCTATTGCTTATGAAGTATATAAAACTTATTTTGGCGCTAAATAAAAACTGTTGTCAATACCTTTTTTTGGAAATGAGGAATTGGGAATGGGGAAGAGCGCAATTAGCAATTGACAATTAGCAAAAATCGATAACTGCTTAGTTTTTTTCAAAGGTGACTTGCTCCCCAACTCAAATAGGATTGCTATAATCCTAAATAGGTTGTGAAAAATCAAAAAATAGAAAAAAGCTTTGAAACTCTTTCCCATTCTCTATTCCCCATTCCCCATTCCCAAAAATCTGATGATTTTTGGACACAACTCAAATAGGATTGCTATAAAAATTCAAACAATAAAATCGGCGATCGCTTCCAAAAGTGCGTCTGGTTCGTCAAGTCGGATTAAATGACCGCTATTCTCAAAAATTATTAACTTAGAACGAGGGATTCTCCTAGCAATATCTTCGGAAAATTCTGGGGCACAAATCCAATCCTTTCCCCCGCCAATAACTAAAGTTGGGGCAGTAATTTTAGGCAAATTTTCCGTAAGATTATAAGACCGTAAAAAACCGCTAAAAGCAACGTTAATTGCATCCACAGAAAGAATGGTTCTATCCCAAGATTCTGGACCCAAAGACTCGGGCTTATAACTAACAGAATAGAGAGGCATCATCACTTGGAAAAACTCTTTTAATTGAGCCTCATTTTCCAAATTACCCTCCCAGAGAAAACGAGCGATCGCCTGTTGTTCTTTAGTCCCTCTGGCAGCTAAATTTTCCTTAGCTTTTGCCAAAAATCTACTATCGGCAGCCGTAGCAATAACTACCAAAGATTGCACTTTTTCGGGATAGCGAGAAGCATAACTAAGAGCCACCATGCCGCCATAAGAAGTACCGATAACGGCGATTTTTTCCAAACCCAAATATTGACGCAGGGCCTCCATATCTTCCACGTTATTTTCTAAAGTGTAAGTTTCTTTTGGACCCCTAGCAGAACGCCCCTGTCCGCGATGGTCGAAATAGACCAATTGCATTTTATTGCTGAGGCGAGAAAAAGTCGGTTTATAGGAAGAATGGTCGGCACCGGGGCCGCCGTGAACCACGAAAGCGACTGGTAGTTCTCGCATTCTCGAACCCTCGGGAATTAAACCCGCCCCTTCAATGTCGAAATAGATTTCCGTATCTCTGATTTTTGCTCGCATTTTTGCCGTGAATTGTTGTTAGTTAAAAGGGTGAGTTGTGGGTTGTTAATTACCCATTACCCATTCCCCATTACCTATTATAGCAATTGTCAAATTAATGAGGTACAGTGCTTTGAGTGTGCGAAGGGTGGGGAGTTGGTCCGTTTCTTGATACCATCCAAGTTTATTTAACCCGTCAGTGGGTGCTGTACGAATCTTTCCCCCCACACTCCCCAACTCCCCACCCCCCCCACACTTAAAAGCAGATGTACCTCACCGGAACGAGAAACGCTATATTATTATTATGCCGTAGCACCGCCGTCAACTGATATAGATTGACCGGTGATAAAACTCGCCCCATCGGAACACAGCCAAACTACAGTATTAGCTATCTCTTCTGGGAGGGCGATGCGTCCGAAGGGATATTGCTCGCTCATGGCGGCCTTGCCTTCAGCATCGCTCACAATGCGGTTTATCATATCTGTTTCTACTGCTCCAGGACAAACAGTATTAATCCTGATGTTATCCCGGGCGTGTTCGAGAGCAGCAGCTTTAGTCAATCCGATAACTCCGTGTTTGCTAGCACAATAAATAGCTAAATTGCTCGTCCCCCTCAAACCGAGCAGAGAAGAAGTGTTGACTATCGCTCCTCCACCTGGCTTTAGTATCTCTGGGATTTCGTACTTCATCGATAACCAAACCCCTTTAATGTTTGTGTCGATAGTAAAGTCATACTCTTCCTCCGTCTGTTCGATGCACGGTTTCAATACGCCCTCGGTGCCGGCGTTATTGAAAGCATAATCTAAGCGTTGGTAAGCGGCAACCGTTTGTCGGACCAAATTTTCCACCTCTGCCGCTTTGGTAACGTCCGTTTGTACGAAAATGCCCTCGCTGCCCGCTTCTTTTATCAGTCGGACCGTTTCTTCGCTTTCTTTCGCCCGGCGACTGGCAACAACCACTTTTGCTCCCTTGCGAGCAAAGGCCAAGGCCGTAGCGCGTCCGATGCCGGCACTGCCACCAGTGACGAGGGCGACTTTGTTTTCTAGTTCTTTGGTCATGGTTTTAGGTTCAAATGTAGTACGATTGAGAAGGATTTTACCATAAAGGAGCATTCATTATAAAATTTCTCGAATTGATGAGGTACATTTTTTCTTGAATTTTTGTACCTCACCGATTACGAAAAATGCTATATTTAAGGCAAAAAAGCAAAAATTCGCGCCTGTGCCTGGGAACCGTCTTTAACTGGCAAAACCCCAATAACTAGCGTCGCCCCAGTGGGAGGCAAAGCGTCTAAATTTGCCATGTTTTCAATTTGATATTTATTGGCCTGGAGCATAATACCATGAGTGCCGAAATCCTGGGAAGCGCCGTAGTCGATACTGAGAGTATCGATGCCGATGCCTGCTACATTTCGTTCTAGTAACAATTGAGCGCTATCCGAACCATAGCCGGGAAAGTGCATCGTATTTTCTGGGTCCATGTTAATGTATTCTGTAGGATTGTCGAAACGTTTGTGCCAGCCGGTATTGAGAATAACGAAAGTACCCGGAGGAATAGTGCCATATTGTTCTTCCCAAGCAGTAACGTCCGCCGCCGACAGTTGGTAATCGGGATTGTCGGCGGTTTTGTTTTGTATATCAATAACGACTGTCGGTACGATGAAATCCGAGAGAGGAATTTGGTCGATAGTTTTATTGCCTTGGATGAAGTGAGCGGGAGCATCGACGTGGGTGCCAGTGTTTTCTCCCATCTCGAATTTATACAATAAGTAGCCGCTATCGTAATCTACCAATTTAGTCATGGTAAAAGGCACTCCTCCGGGCCAAAACGCCATATCGTTATGCATGACGTGGGTGAGGTCGATCGCCTTGAGTTCGGTTAGATCGGGCGCCGTCTGTTTCTGCCCCTGGGAAACCAAGGGAACGACAATAGCAACCAAAAGGAAAGTTATTATCAGTAGTGGCAGGAACAGTTTTGGTAAAAAGTTGGGTTTTTGGGGCTGGTTGTTTTCCATTTATCCAAATAGTTTTTAAGCAGTTGCGAACCGGCAAGATGCCTGTTCTACAAATTAAGCATATCAATTTTAATTTGTCAACCAGTTCGTAGTAACGACTTTAGTCGTAGTTCGTAGTAACGACTTTAGTCGTAATCAATCGCGCTCTGCGATTACTACGAACAATCGCGCTCTGCGATTACTACGAACAATCGCGCTCTGCGATTACTACGAACTGGTTTGCTCTTTGACAAACTGCCCCACTGCCGCCCCAACAGCAAACCGCGATACTCCCTCGGAGGTGACTTTCTCTACCAGACAGCGCCTCGTTAAGATAACTTTAGTCGTTTCCAAGCGATCGCCCCACCAACAACCCATCCGTTACATCCGTTTCAAAATCCGTTGCTAACTTAACTTTCGGAACTTACTTTATTCTGTGCAAGTAGAGCAGGGGAGATGTACTACTAATGGCTGCTGGCACGTTCTGCCTCCAATTCATGTAATTCCTGAGTGAAAGGAAAAACTTGATATTTGCCTAAGTTGAGTAGGAATTCTACTCGGGACATTCCTGCTAGTTCGGCGGCTTTGCTATCCGATAACCGAGCCATTTAATAGAGTTTTACTGCCGCTAGTACGCGCATTTCTTCAGCAAATGCGATCGCATCTGCGTTGGCAGCTTCCAGCACTGATTCGGGAATTTCAATTGATATTTGGCAAGCTTTCATTTAGGGTCAGATTGTTGTTGAACGACGATTTTAATGCTAGCATATTTTTGATGAAGAAATGGGGAAGAATTAACAATGACTTTTTTAATCGACATCGGCCATCTCCTGGGCTAACTCTTCGGCGGTGTACTGCATAAAATCTACTCGGTAACGAGATAGGGCGTTAATAAATTCCGCCCGAGTTAAGCCGGCTATTTCCGCAGCTTTTCCCTGGGAAATTTCCCCTAATTCGTACCATTTTACCGCAGCAGCTATCCGCATTTCTCTAACAAATTCGTGAGGATTTTTGCGCAGGGCTGAAAATGCCCCTGTAGGTAGTTCGACGGGAATTGTTGTCATCATAGTATTTTTTTTATGCTACTTGAATATTTCGATTGTATCATATTTAAGCTCTTTTCCTTCTGGAGATATTAAAAAAGCGATGTTGCATCCGCGTTGCGGATGCAACATCGCCCCCCCAACAACCCATCCGTTACAGACAAGTAAAAACATTTCCTCTGGCTCCCCCCAATTCATCGGGGGGCGGGGGGGGGATCGAACCCTGCTAACCTAACTCTCGGAACCCACTACTAAATCTATAAAACAGGCAGGATGCCTGTTCTACGTCGTTACTACTCTCCGGACGTTTCGCTACGCTCCAAAAGCGGATGCAACATCGCCCCTCAAAAACTCATCAGAATGTAGTTACCAATAATCTTTTTTAATTCTAGTGGAGCCTCAAGAGCGATTGCCGCCCCCATATCTGGACGAACCACCCACCACCAAACCAGTCTTTCCAAATAGCTTGGCGGTTCTTCGTTGTAATTTCTGCAAAACCCGGTTTCTGGCGCGTGAGTTAGCCTAACCTAACTTTCTGAACTCACCACTACATCTATAAAACAGGCAAGATGCCTGTTCTACCAGGATGCCTGTTCTACGTCGTTACTACGAACGGGCGAAGGCAACGCCTTCGCCCCACCAACAACAACAATTAATTAGACTGACTTTGAGCCGCTTGTTGCACTAGCTCCACAGTCACATCCAACCGTCGCGCTATCTCTTCAACGCTCAATCCCAATTCCAATAACAGGGGAACAACTTCTAACTTTGCTAACAGTTTCCCTTCTACCAAGCCTTCTTCTTTGCCTTCGCGCTTGATTCCCCGATAAAGTCGAGATTTTTTAAAATCGTCTAGTCCTAACATATCCATTGCCTCCTCTGGCGTTAGCTCTTGAAACTTGTACAAAAGAATTGTTTTAATCAATTCTAGCACCTTTTCCCGAGTAGCTGCATCTGCTAGTTCCTCTGCGGCCTTAGTCCCTAATCTTTTGGCCCGTTCCATAGCCGTTTCTTCCTCTTCCACGGTCAACTTAACTATCCCCAAACCCAAGTTATTGTATGCATCATTTCCCAAATCTTCCAAGTAAACTCTCGTCACATTGCTGCTATTTAATAAAGCTTGATAAGGCCCAGTGTCCTTAGTTTCGATATCGCGACTTTTAAACACCACCAAAGCTCGCCAATGCTTCGCCTTCTTAAATTGATAAAGAGGGAGCATCTCATATTTCCAAAAATACTTTTTTTCTGCTAAGAGTTCCCTCTTTTCCCGTTCCCTCTTTTCCCGTTCCCTCTTTTCCCGTTCCCCGTTCCCCGTTCCCCGTTCCCTAAAAGCGTTCAAATTTTGGGTTTATTCTTGCATTGAGATGCTCCCGATAAAGATAGAGGAAAATCTCCGCAAAAAAACGACGGTAAAAGGTCGTGTCCTTTTGCATCTGCACTTCGCAAAAGCGAACCGGAGTCGTTGGCGACTCAGTTTTCGGAATCAATACACCGTCCAAACGAAAAGCAGTCTGCTTAATTTCCACCGACCGAAACTCGTAAGAATCTGCCATATTTGGAGATTGGCCTATTAACTGAAAATAGACACCCGGCAGCTCCAAAAACAGCCTGTAAAATATGCTGTCAGTTTTCATTTTTATGAATCTTTAGTTCGATTTTCTCTGTTATCTATTATAGCAAAATGTCGATATATTTTTACTACAAAAATACCCTTTTTTTATAATTCTTAAAAGCTCTAAATAATGGCCACCAAAGTCTGTTCGTAGTAACGACTTTAGTCGTAAAGATAACTTTAGTCGCCCCCCAACAACCCATCCGCACTCGGGAGCAGCATATAAATGTAAGAAACCGGGTAATTTCTGCAAAACCCGGTTTCTTAACTCCTACTTAGTCGCCAACAACTCCGCAGGCAAACGCTTAAACGCTAACCGTTCGTTTTCCACATCCACAAAAATCGTATCCCCATCGGCAAACTCGCTCCGCAAAATCGCCTTCGCAATCTGCGTTTCCAACTCCCGCTGGATCGCTCGCTTCAAAGGACGGGCCCCATACACCGGATCGTAACCAACCTCCGCCAAAAAGTCGATCGCCGCATCGGACAACTTCAACGACATTTTCCGTTCCGCCAAACGCTCCTCCAAACGCCGCACTTGCAGCCTCACAATTTGCCCCAACTCCTCTTTTTCCAAACCCTTAAAGATAATCGTCTCGTCAATGCGGTTCAAAAACTCCGGTCGGAAATTAGCCCGCAAAGCATCCATCACCCGACTCCTCATCTGTTCGTAATCGCTATTCACATCTAACAAATACTGCGAGCCAATATTGCTAGTCATAATAATCACCGCGTTCTTGAAATCAACCCGATGACCTTGGGAGTCCGTGAGGCGACCGTCGTCTAAAATTTGCAACATAATATTAAAGACGTCGGCATGGGCCTTTTCGATTTCGTCGAACAAAATCACCGAATAGGGACGGCGGCGAACCGTTTCCGTTAGCTGCCCCCCTTCGTCGTAACCGACGTAACCGGGTGGGGCACCGATTAAACGAGAAACCGCGTGTTTCTCCATGTATTCCGACATATCGATGCGCACCATCGCCTCTTCCGTATCGAATAAATACGCTGCCAGCGCCTTCCCTAACTCAGTTTTACCGACTCCCGTGGGACCGAGGAAAATAAAACTAGCTATAGGACGATTCGGATCCGCCAAACCGGCGCGCGATCGCTGAATCGCATCGGCCACCGCAGTCACCGCTTCATCCTGTCCGATAACCCGCTGGTGCAGTTCTTCTTCTAAATGCAACAGTTTCTCCTTCTCCGACTCTACCAACTTGCTAATCGGAATCCCCGTCCACTTAGAAATAATCTCCGCAATATCCGACTCGGTTACTTCCTCCCGCAGCAAGGTTTGACCGCTGGTTTGGGTTGCCTCTAATTTGTCTTCGGCATCTTGCAAGCGTTTTTGCAACTGGATTAACCTGCCATACTTCAACTCGGCAGCGCGGTTGAGGTCGTAATTGCGTTCCGCCTGCAGGATCTCGATATTAACCTTATCTATCTCTTCTTTCAAAGATTGGATAGTGCCGATAACATCCTTTTCCGACTCCCATTGAGCGTTAAGGGCGTGCTGTTCTTCCTTGAGATTTGCCAGGTCTTTTTCCAACTTTTCCAACCGTTCCACCGAAGCAGTATCGCTTTCCTTTTGCAAAGACAAGCGTTCCATTTCTAATTGGATAATTTTGCGATCGATTTCGTCCAACTCCTCCGGTTTGGAAGTAATCTCCATTTTCAATTTAGCCGCCGACTCATCCACCAAGTCGATAGCCTTATCCGGCAAAAAGCGATCGCTAATATACCGATTAGACAAAGCCGCCGCCGCCACCAAAGCGCCATCGGCAATTTTCACCCCGTGATGCACCTCGTAGCGTTCTTTCAAACCCCGCAAAATCGAAATCGTATCTTCGACGCTGGGTTGGTCGACATAAACCTGCTGGAAGCGACGCTCCAAGGCCGCATCTTTTTCGATATACTTGCGGTATTCGTCCAGAGTGGTAGCGCCAATGCAGCGCAGTTCGCCCCTAGCGAGCATGGGTTTGAGCAAATTCCCCGCATCCATCGCCCCTTGGGTAGCGCCGGCACCAACCACCGTGTGAATTTCATCGATAAAAAGGATGACTTTGCCATCAGAGTCGGTAACTTCTTTGAGGACTGCTTTGAGGCGTTCCTCAAATTCTCCCCGGAATTTAGCGCCAGCAATCAAAGCGCCCATATCCAGAGCGATTAATTGACGTTCTTTGAGAGATTGGGGAACGTCTCCGGCGATAATGCGTTGGGCGAGCCCTTCCGCGATCGCCGTTTTACCGACTCCCGGTTCTCCTATTAATACCGGGTTATTTTTAGTGCGGCGGCTCAAGATTTGGATGGTCCGCCGAATCTCGTCGTCGCGACCGATGACCGGATCCAGCTTGCCTTCGCGAGCAAATTCCGTGAGGTCGCGACCGTATTTTTCTAAGGCTTGATATTTACCTTCTGGGTTTTGGTCGGTTACTTTTTGATTGCCTCTCACTTGGGTTATAATTTGTTTGAGTTTGTCTTCGCCGAGGTTAAATTCTCGGTAGAAACCTTTACCGAAGCGATCGTCTTTTAGATAGGCAAGAACTAGATGCTCTATGGAAATATACTCATCTTTGTATTCTTTTTTATAGCCGTCCGCGTTGTCTAATAAAATATCTAAACTGCGTCCGAGATAGACGTTAGTATCGCTATTTTTAATTTTTGGTTGACGACCGATAAATGCCTCGGTCTTTTCCCGCATTTTGGGAATCGACGCTCCTGCTTTATTGAAGATACTGGTTGCCAGTCCTTCTTTGTCTAGCAGAGCTTTCATCAAGTGTTCGCTTTCTAGCTGTTGGTTTTGGTAGCTTTTGACTATTTCTGGGGTACGAGCGATCGCCTCCCAGGCTTTTTCCGTAAATTGATTTGGGTTATTTGGTTGCATAAGCTTTTATCTCCTATATTATTTTCTCATGCCGTTGTGGATCGTCTTCAATCCACAACGCTCTATAAAAATAGTACCTCGCCTCTTAACAATTTTTGTCGAAAAAACCGATTTTTTTGCTGCGGTTTTCATAACTTCTATTGCCTATTGCCTTTTGCCTTTTGCCTGCTGCTTACGCCGATACCTGTTCTGGGAAACGAACCGTGAAAGTCGAACCTTCTCCCATTTTGCTATCCACAGAAATTTCCGCACCCATTCTTTCGCACAAACGCTGGCAAATTGCCAGTCCCAATCCCGTGCCTCCATACCTGCGAGTAGTAGAGTCGTCTGCTTGGGTAAAAGGTTTAAATATACGTTCGAGTTGTTCTTCCGTCATGCCGATGCCCGTATCGCTAACGCGGAAAATTAAATAGTGCGAGCTGCTCAGTCTTGCGGGTAAAGGTTTGACTTCTTGCTTGTCTGTGACCTCCTCCTTTTTCACTCTGTTAACGCTCAGAGTTATCGTGCCATTTTCGGTAAACTTAGTAGCATTGCCGAGCAGGTTTAGCAGAATTTGGCGAATTTTAGGAAGGTCGGCGTACATATTGCCCAAGTTATCTCCCAGTTCCACCGCTAAAGCGTTGCTGTTTTTCTCCGCTAGAGGTTTTGCCGTACTGACTACATCATCGACCATTTTGGCAACATCGATACTTTCTAAGTATAAAGTAACTTGACCCGCTTCTATTTTAGAAATATCGAGAATATCGCCTATCATCTCTAATAGGTGTTTGCCAGCGCTCTTAATTCTCTCCAAATCTTCCTGAAAATCCGTCAAGCCTAAATCGCTGGCTTCGTCGTGAAGGATTTCGCTGTAACCGATAATCGCATTAAGGGGGGTGCGCAGTTCGTGACTCATGGTAGCCAGGAAAGCACTTTTTGAGCGGTTAGCCGCTTCCGCTTTTAGTTTGGCTAATTGTAACTCTTCGGTGTATTCAGCGACTTTTTCGATGAGGTGATTGAGGGAGATTGCCAACTGTCCGATTTCGTCGTCCGTAGTAACCGGAACTTGAAGCTCGAAATCTTGCTCTTCGGTAACTTGTTGGGCGATTTTAGTCGTAGCTTCTAGAGGACGGGCGATCGCTTTGCTGGTATAGGTAGCTATAAAAGCGGCGATCGCTGCTGCCACCAGCAAGCTCCCAATCAGTATTTGGGCCCCGAGAAATTCTGCTTCTCGATAAGCCTTAAATCCCGCTTCCGCCTTCTTGCTAAATCTAGTTGCCAGTTCCGCAGAATTTTGGGATATTTCATCGAGATGTTTGCCAACTTCATCCACTGAAAACTTATTCATAGATTGTTTGGTTACTGCTTCAGCTTCCGGACTCGACCCTGCGTTAGAGAGTTCTCTAGCGATCGCCTCTAACTGCTTCGTATATTTTTCTAATTCTGCTGCATAATTACTCGTAAATTCTTCTAGTTCTTTATCGTCTCCAGAACCAATATTTACCGCAGTTTCTGGCATCGTTTTAATTTGTTTAATCAGATTATTAACTTCAAAAAAACGTGCCAGTTCTTCCGAAATTTTTTCGGCAAATTTTTCCGGTTCTTCTACCAAAATAGGCAGTTCTTTTTGAGCGATTCTTATGCTCAATACAGCGTTAGTTAAATTAGTCAAAAGATTAGCTTTTTCTCTGTCTATCGCTAGCTGCTCTTGAACTTTTTGTTTGTAGGTTAATTCAAACCCCCGTCCCGCCAGAGCCCCCATCATAGCAATACTAATTACTAAAGCATAGCCAAAGCTTATTTTCTGCCTAATTCCCCAGCTATTAACGACTTGTTTTAATTTGCTGTTCGCCCCTATCATAGATTTATTTTTTGATGTAGATGTGAAGGACACTTTCAGAGAAATCCTCAGCTTTATGGTTTTAGTATAGATTTTTTTTGACCCCGAAACACTACCGATGCAGGGAGCATCTCATATTTGTAATTTTTCTCTCTCGATAATTTCATACTCATGACGAGTACTCGTGACGAATACTCAAATAAAAACCAGAACCCAAATACTCGGGTATCTCTCAAAAATGTAATTACTCATACTCGTACTCATACTCAAAACAAGCCGAAGAATGAAGGGAAAAGACGAAGGAGCGCTCTTAATTCGTATTTTGGGATTCAATGCATCCAAAGCCACAAGTCTTGTTAAGACGAGACCATTTTACCACAAACTTTATTTTTTGCTCTTTGGGAATAGGGAAATCCCCCCTTGCCCAGATTGTCTGTTGACAAACATCCCGAGATGGCCTGGTCAAAAGTCGGGCCTGGCCTGCTCCCCCCAGACCGAAACTTGGGGATGCCAATACCTCGATGGCCTTCATCTTAAGCTTGCCATAAAAGACGCAATTCCCAATTCCCCATTCCCCATTCCCAACTAATTTTCTTCTTTGCACAACTGAAATAAGTACAAATCTTCGGGCACTTTAGAAGCAGTGGCAACCTCGGCATCGTTGGGCACAAAAAATAGCATTCCAAACTCGCAATTTTCTGCTTGACATTCATCAATTCTGGCAGTTATCTGATAGTCGCTGCTAGACGGAGGCGTAAAAGAAATAATCGACATCCCATTTTGCTTCTCATCCAGAGCAATTCTCTCGCCATTAGCATTATTGAGAGTCAGATTTAACTCGCTGCAATTCTCATCGCACGCCCCCATAATAGCGTAGTTAATCTCCCCAATTAACTTGGCAGTAAAACGAGTTTGCCCTCCGTCGCTTACCCTACCTAATAAAGGTACGAATACCAGCTTTTTACCCTCTCTATTTTGCCGTTCCACCGTCTCTTTTAACTGACATATAACCTGTTCTTGCTCTTCGCTAATTTCGGCACTATTAGCAGCAGTAGTTATAATGGCACCGCCCAGAAGAACAGTTATCCCACCTAAAACGAGATGTTTAATACCCATCGCTATCTACCTAAAAAGAAGTTGTTATTGAATGCACTTCACCATAGAACCAAAAGCAGAACGCTTTAAATTCTTGGTTTTATTCAAAATTGAGCTCCCCCCGATTTTACTTGACTCTCCTATACTTCCAAGCTTAACATAGTTTTAGCTAAATTTGGCAATTAACAATTACCGGGAGCAAGTCAGCGAGTGCAAAAATAGTTTTTTTAAGCCGAAAAACTTATCGATCCTGTTGCCTCTTGCCTCTTGCCTCTTGCCTAAAGCGATAACTTTTTGGTTCCTTTCAAAGGTGACGTACTCCCCAATTACCGCCAAGCATGAAAAACCATTCTCGTTGACATGTCGTGTTTCAAGGGGCCGAATGCTATTTTTACTTTTTTAAATCCCACGGTTTCTAACATTCCCTTAACCATCGCCGGATTGGGCCCGCACCAATTGGTAGGGTCGTCGTTTAATTCCCTTCCAGGATAAAACGCCATCGCCGGTCTTTCTAATTCTAACAAATCTACATGAGTTTCTAAGATTAATTGTTTGCCAGTAACGCTAGCAACTTTTTCTAAGGCCAGCAGTGGATGGCGCAGGTGATAAAGCACCCCTAAAAATAAGACTAAATCGAAAATCCCAACTTTTTCTGGAGATAAATCTAGTACGTCTATTTCTAAGTCTTCTACTTGAGAATTTAATACTCTTCGCGCCAATTCAAAACCTGCTTTACCGTTTTTTCTTAACTCTTTCCAGACAAACCAATCTGTGGCTAAAACCCGACTCGCACCCCGTTTTTCTGCCGCAAAGGAATAAAAACCATCCCAAGCACCGATATCTAATACTGTCATTCCAGTTAAATCTTTTGGCAAACCAATTATTTCTTCGCTGTAGGGAGAGATGTTTTTGGCGTAACCTGGAGTAATTATCCCGTTTCCTAAATCGATGCTATGATACCAATCAATTTGGCCTATTTTTTCTTTTAATTTCTCTGGGGTTAATGCTATTTTTTCTAATAAACTTTCGATGTCTGTTAGAGAAGTTATTTCTACTGGAGAAGCCATGGGGTAAATTGCAGATTTTTTCGCCAATTCTAATACTTCTCCGCGCAATTTAGTAAAAATTTTCGTATATTCTGCTAGTTCTTGAAGGAGGTTTTCTGAGAAAGGATTGCCGGTTTCTAAAAGAGCGATCGCCTCTTTTTCAAATCTCTCTTCTATTTCGGTAACTTTATTTTTTCTAGCAGTTAATTTTTCACGCAATTGTTGATATTTTTCTTCCATAAGCTTAACATTTTTTAGTCAAAACGTAAGGTGCGCGTTGCGCACCCTACAAATCTAGGTTTTGGGAGCATCTCATAATTTGCAAAAAAACAATAGGGGAGCAATTAACAATTAACAATTGACAATTGACAAAAAGCGTTTAACTATTGGTTCGCTTCAAACTCGCCAAATACTTCAATATAGCAACTAATAGCCGATTTAACATCAGCTAAAGCCTCTTCATAACTGTTGCCTTGACCGACGATCGCTCCCTTAATTCCGAGAGGATAAGCTACATAACAATCTGGATGTTTTTCCACAATAATTTTAAGCTGTTTCATCTGCTATTTACTCCTAATTTACAAACTATTTTCAGGCAAAACTTAAGGTGCGCGTTGCGCACCCTACAGACAAGTTTATTTTGCCTCCATCCAATTTTTGCCTGCGTGAATATCCACCACTAAAGGTACTGTTAATTCTACTGCATTTTCCATCGTAGATTTAATTAAAGGTTGCAACTCCTCCCACTCATCCGGCGGTATTTCAAATACCAACTCATCGTGAACTTGTAACAACATTCGCCCCCGATAATTCGACAAAACTTGGTGCATTTGTACCATCGCTTTCTTAATAATATCGGCGCTGGAACCTTGAATTGGTGCGTTCGCCCCTGCCCTCAAACTTTGGGAATCATTAAAGTTTAAACGATTCAAATCGTCTAAATTAATATCTTCTGGGTTGCTGCCTTTTAACTGGCGCAAACTGTCTCCTTCAAAATGAAAATATCTGCGCCTGCCTGAGATTGTTTCTACATAACCGCGAGCGATCGCCTCCTTTTTCAAACCATCCAAACAATCAAATACTTTAGCATATTGTCGCTTATACCTGTCTAAAAACTGCTTGCTTTCCGCCGTACTTACCCCCACAGAACGAGCAAACTTTTGCACCCCCATACCATAAATTACCCCAAAATTAATCGTTTTACCCAGACGGCGTTCGTCTGGGGTTATTTTTTCTTTTTCAAATAATAATTGCGCCGTCACTGTATGAACGTCGCGATTATTTTGATAAGCTTCCATTAAAACCGGTTCTTGACTTAAATGAGCTAAAATTCTTAACTCGATTTGGGAATAATCCGCCGATGCCAATAACCAATCTTTTTCGGGTAAAAACGCCTTTCTAATTTGGCGGGAAAATTCCGTTCTAATCGGAATATTTTGTAAATTAGGATTGGAAGAAGAAAGTCGTCCTGTACTGGTAACAGTTTGATTAAAGTCCGTATGTATTCTCTGAGTATCTTCGCGGACTAACTGCGGCAGAGCATCCACATAAGTTGATTTTAATTTTGCCAAACTGCGATATTCTAAGATGCTATCTATTACTGGATGGTCGCCCTGTAATTTTTCTAAAACTGTCGCATCTGTAGAATAACCTGTTTTGGTTTTGCGCGACTTTTTCTTGCTGAGATTGAGCTTTTCAAATAACAACTCGCTTAACTGTTTGGGCGAACTTAAATTAAACTCTTCTTCTGCGTCTTGATAAGCTTTGTTTTCAATTTCTTCTAATTGTTTTCCCAATTCCTGAGATAACTTCTCCAGATAGTTGCTGTCGATGCTAATTCCTACATATTCCATCTCCGCTAAAACGGGTTCTAAAGGCAATTCTACTTCCACTAATAACCGCTGCAAAGACTTTTCTGGGGGGCGTTTTTTATCCGCTTCAATTAATGCATCTCGTAATTTATCGACTAAGTGAAAAGTGGCGTAAACTTGACTGCCGCAATAATAAGCAACTTTGCCAATATCTAAATCGGCAATAGTTTTATTTTTGGGCACTAAATCTTTATAACTGGGAGAACTTATCCCCAAATCTGGTAAATATTTATAGGCTAAATTTCCTAAATTATGAACCCCTTCTGGTTCTAAGACATAACTCGCCAGCATGGTATCAAAAACTACTCCTGCAAGTTTAATTCCTTGGCAGCGAAATATGGAGCGATCGAATTTAGCATTTTGGAAAACTTTGGGATATTTTTCGCTTTCTAAGATTTCCCGCAACTCGTTTAATACTAATTCTTTATCTAAGTTTTTACCTGTTTTATGTCTCGTCGGAATATAGGCGACTTCTTCCTCCTTGGTTCCCCAACAACAACCGATACCTACTAACTCCGCATCCCGAGGTTCTAAAGCTGTCGTTTCCGTGTCCCAAGCAACCGGTTTCTCTGGATTTTGCTGCTGTGTCAGCAGTTTAATTAAGTCTTTTAGTTTCTCTGGGGAGTCGATAATTTGTGGTTTAACTGCTGCCGAGTTTTGTTGTTGATAAGCAGCGGTTTCTTCGGCGCTAAAAAAGGATAATTGTTCCTCTTCTAATTCCCCGTTTAATTCTTCCGTTACCAGTTCTTCTGGGGCAACTCCGCCTAATTGCTGTTGAATTTTAGTTATTTGGTCGATAAAGGATTGCAATTCTAGTTTGCGCAAGATTGGCTCGATTTCGCTGCGGGTAAATCCTTTTAATTTACAGTTTTCTAATTCTATTTCTAAGGGAACGTTAACATCTATTTTTGCCAAATATTGAGAGCGTTCGGCATCGGTTTTTCCCGTTTCTAATTTTTTCTTATTAGCGCCCTTAATTTTATCTATGCCCTCATAAATTGCTGCCAGAGAACCAAACTCTTGTAATAATTTAATAGCAGTTTTATGACCGATGCCGCTAACTCCGGGGATACAGTCCGACGTATCGCCGCAAAGAGCTTTATAATCTACAATTTGCTCTGGGGTAACGCCGAATTTTTCGATTACTTGTTCGGTAAAAATTTCCGTGGGAGTGCTGCCTTTTCCTGGGGATAAATGGAGGACGGTAATCTTTTTTTGTTCGTCTATTAATTGAAATAAATCTCGATCGCCCGAAAGGATTTTTACCCGATATCCTGCTTCCTTTCCTTTTATTGCTAAGGTTCCTAAAATATCGTCCGCTTCGTAACCGGGGGCGGTAATAAATGGGATGTTAAAAGCTTTGAGAAGTTCTTTAAGATTTTCCACATCCACCAGTAAGTCGGCGGGGGTTTCTGCCCTATTGCTTTTATACTTTTCGTCCGCTTCGTGGCGGAAGGTGGGCTCTCCCAAGTCGAAGGCGATCGCTAAATATTCCGGCTTTTGGTTGGCCATCACGTCCAGCAGGGACTTAAAAAAGCCAAAACAAACGCTGGTGGGAATGCCAGTAGATGTTTTTAGGCCACCGCTGCGACTTTTGCCAAAGGCGTAATAAGAACGAAAGGCCAGAGAATGGCCATCAACGAGGATGAAGGTTGGAGAATTGGGGGACATTTTTTAGGCCCATTGGATTTGAGACATTGCTACATTTTAAAACAGGCATCTTGCCTGTTGCGATTTTAAAAGCGATCGCTTCCGCAAAAAAAATAAGAAACCGGGTTTTTTCAATATTCCCGGTTTCACGTGGGTGACTCTCCAGAAAAAGTAAGTTTAAAACATGGTCAGGATGTAAAGCAAACCGAAGAGGATAATCCAGATAACATCTACGAAGTGCCAGTAAATTTCTGCCATTTCGACACCCGTATGCTTGGACTCGCTATAATGACCGGCACGACGCGATCGCCACACCACTCCCAGGATTAACAAAACACCAACTAAAACGTGCAGACCGTGAAAACCGGTCATTATATAAAAACAGTTGGAAAAGACGTTAGTGGTCAGACCGTAACCGAGACTCAAATACTCGTAAACCTGACCGCCTAAGAAAATTAATCCCATCCCTGCCGTAGCAAGATACCACAGGCGCAAACCGGAGACATCGTTCTTTTTAATAGCATTATCGCCTCTGTGAATGACAAAACTGCTAGAAATCAGAATAATGGTGTTAATCGCCGGCACTAATAGTTCTACTTCCGTGCCTTCTGGAGGCCAAGTTCCTGAATTTCCTCGATAGATTAAATAGGAAGCAAATAACGCCCCAAACATCAGAGATTCCGAAATTAGGAAAGTTAATAAACCAAAGAGACGAAAATCTGGATGTCCTTCGTGGTGGGCTGTCTCTACCGCTGCAGGATTTGTATCTACTGTCGAACCTTGCATATTTTTCTGGGTAATGGGTAATGGGTAATGGGTAATGGGTAATGGGTAATGGGTAATAGGTAATGGGTAAT
>CAZSTZ010000076.1:0-26466 GCA_964609515.1 uncultured bacterium
TTGCCAATTGCCGTTTTTAGGTTTATAATGGAATATTTCCATTGAGAATCTAGGTGTCTTATGACTGAAACGGCTCTCGACCAATTCTGGCAACTGCTCTGGGGAGGATTGAGTTTAAATCCTCAACAGTTTTATAATATTAACGTCCTGCCTCAAGGGACCACTGTCGCCCTCGCGATCGTATTAATCGCAGGTTTGTCCCAAGCGATGGGGCAATCTATCGTTCTTTTTATTAATACAGTCAAACCTCTTCGCTTTATTTTCAGTTTGGCTGTATTTGCTATTTTATTTGTATTTACCTACGGCTTCTGGGTACTTACTATCTGGTTAGTTAGCAATCTCTTTTTTAACGTCGAGCTATCTTTGCTTACCGCTGCTCGCACTTTAGCATTGAGCTACGCGCCACAAACTCTCGGCTTTCTTATAGTTCTGCCTTACTTCGGTCTGCCCCTCAGTGCCTTACTATCGATATGGAGCTTGCTGGCGGGAGTGTACGGCTTGCAGGTCGTCGCCGGGTTCGACTCTTGGAGTGCCTTTGCTTGCGCGGGTTTGGGATGGGTCGTATTGGAACTGTTAGAGCGTACCCTGGGTCGCCCGATCGCGGTTTTAGGACAGCGACTTTTAAATCTTGCCGCAGGTACCAAACTTATAACCGACTGGAAACAATTAAAACAGGTGGTGATGGCAGGGAAAGACACCACCATCGATTATGTTAGCAACAATTTATTAGCAGAAGCGGGGAGAGCTACGCGCAAGCATTTGAAAGGGAAGGGAGCGATCGCCCTTATCGCTTTGGGAGTAATTACCTTCGCGCTGGTTATTATTCTATCCCCCCCTTCCCAAAGCGGCATCGCCCTGTTCTATAACGCTCTGGCAAAAACGGTCCGCATAGCAGTCGATCTAACATTAATTGCCCTCGTCGCCTTTATCGTCTCCATCCTTCTCACGCCCTTTGAAGCCCTTAGCTGGTGGGCCGGCTGGTCGGAAGATATCCCCCTGGAATATCCCGGAACCCGAGTAGAAGATCCCAAAGGCGACATCAACCCCCCTTCTCGCTATGTAGTTTACCTAGACGGCATCAACCAAGGTTCGTATAAATACCTGCCCGAAGCCAATCGACTCCTGGATGCCCTAGCAGAAGCAACCCCGTCAGACGTGCTAATAGTCAAAGGCATCATGCCCTACTCCGTTGACAATCAACCTTTGAGCGAAAATCGCCCTCTATCGTTTTTCTGGCGCGTCATCGACTCCATCGTTCTCAAAAATCCGACTCACCCCATCAGCGCGATCGTTAAAATTCGCAACGTAATAGCCGTCACCGTTGCCGCCGATCCGCGCTACGGCCCCATCCAAAATCAGGCTCTAGCGCAAGTCCTCTTTGAAAGCCTGCTACACTTCGGCTATCGAGTCAGCAACCAAACCCCCATTACTCTTATCGGTTATAGCGGCGGCGGGCAAATGTCTCTGGGGGCGGCGGCTTTCCTCAAACGAGCAACCCGGGCTCCCATAGATGTCATCTCCTTATCGGGAGTCATCAGCGGCAACGGCGGAACGATGGAAGTAGAACGAATCTATCATCTGGTGGGGGAGAAAGATGTTGTCGAGAAATTAGGACCGATAATGTTTCCCGGACGCTGGGCGATCGCGATTTTATCCAAGTGGAACCGGGCCAAACGTCGAGGCAAAATCAACTTTATCTCTCTGGGAGATGTCGCTCACAACGATATCAAAGGTCCGATGGGAGAAACGAAACTCCCAGACGGACGCACCCGACTGGAACAAACGGTGGAGCTAATGAGGAGTATTTTAGTTGGAGACTGGGAAGGGGCGGGGTTAGATCCCAACGACCTCGGAACTTTTAGCAATTACGAACTTTTCAAAGCAGCCCTCTTTAACCAGTATAGTTATTATCCTCTCCAGCAGAAAATTAACGAGGAACTCTACCAACCCATCGCCCCTTGGATGGGACGTTTAATCTTACCTGCCAAAGAACAACGAGACTGGGTGGGCGGAGTTTTCTTGGAAATTCACCACGCCGACGAGGCAAACCAACACCGCGTCGGGCAAGTAGTTAACTTGCGGTGGAAGGACTCGGAAAGGGTGCAAACTTATGTTAAGTTGGTAACTAAGGATGTAAACTTTGTCGAACAAGTACGGGTTAGCAAGCAAAAAGGCAACATCCACCCCGATCGCCTCGACGGTTGGGAAAAGGTGGATCCTCTGGAATCTCTCGCCGGGGCGCGACCGCTGGATGATGTTATCGTCAAGCTAGACGGACCGATAGAAGTAGAAGACCACGGAGACGATCGCCCCAGCATCTATATAACTCGCGAACCGGTGCAAATTACCGGACGCTATTATGCTTTGGTGACTTTTGAATCGAAATCTCAGAAACCCGGTTTTTTGAAAAAACCGGGTTTCTTGGAGGGGAAGGAAAAACCTGGTTTCTCGGAACCAAAACCCGGTTTCTTGGAGGGCGAGGATTTCTATTTGGTACGCCACTACAACCGGGAGTCGCAAAAATTCGACGGTGCCGAAGAAACGGTCTATATTCCTTCAGTTATCGCCGATCGCAACGGAGTCTATCCTTCCAGCAACCGCGACTTAGAAAAATCCCCCGTTAATTCTAGCGGGTGGTACGTTTATGGGGCGAAAAATCGGGAGGGTTATTTTGTCGTACAGGCGATCGCTCCTCGAACCCTCTTCTCCGTCGTTCCCCAGAAGGTTATCTCCGGGGAAAAAGCGACCGTCGATTATATTAACTTTAAATATTGGCAAAACATCAAAGCCCAAAAGGGTAAAGTCAAAACCGTTTTGCTGCAACCCCATCCACCGCAAGAGACCGAATGGAAAGAAGGCGATCGGGCTTTGCTGATGCACGTTTACGGAGGCATGGGCGGGGAAAATGCCGAATTTGCGCCGTTGGGGTTATTTTTCGGTCACTTTGCCTACGGGGTGGCAGAGGTAGTGCGAGATCCTCTAAGCGAGGAGTTGCGTTTTGAAATCGAATACCAGCAGATTTACACCCACAACACCGATGGCATTATTTCTGGGAGGAATGGTTGGTCGAGGTTTATGGGCGATCGCCAATTTGGTTGGTTGGGTATCCGCCCCATCGCCGACATTGCCATCAAGTTCGAGCCCTTAACCCGAGAGTATAATTTCGACGGCAACAAAATTTCTCCTTTAGACGAGATCCTCTACGAGCTCGACATCATGGCCGCCCGCTATCGCATCGGCGACGGCACCGGTACCACCTTTGTCACTCCCGTAAATTCTTGCATCCAAGATTCCAATCAGGCCGTGTATTGGGCCCTGGAAAGGGCGATCGCCAACTACACTATAGACCGTTTGATGATAAAATGGCTGAGGGAGCATCCAAAAGACGAACAAACCCAAAGCTTTCTGATGCTGGCAAGTTGGGTCAAATCTTTAGAGAAAGAACTGACACCCATGGGAGTAGTGCGATCGGACTGGGAATACAACGCCCCCACCTTGGGCAGTTTTGCGGTGGAAACTCCAGTCCAGACTTTAGCTCGAACTGCGGCCAGTTGGCCGTCCCTGTTTCCTCGGTTGGCAGCCGATCGCATTACGATGATTTTCTTGCAACTGGGGGCTGAAGTATTGGTGATGCGGGCAACTCAGGTGGGGGGCGCTGACGAGGCGATCGAACCTATCGCCCCCACCGACTTCGGTTGGCGGGTTCCTCCAGTGGAGAAACCGAAGTTGTTATAGTGGGGAATGGGGAATGGGGAATTGGGAATTGTTGATTTTGGTTAGTAAGTAGGTAAGCAAAAATATTTAATTATGGATTTGCCCGTAGAACAGACATCTTGTCTGTTCGGTATCCAATTAATTTTGCGCAGGTACTTATCTGGTGAAACCCGGTATGCATGAAAAAACTCTCAGAAACCCGGTATGCATGAAAAAGCCGGGTTTCTTGTTTTGCTAGGGCAATTGAGGGAGGAAAGTTAAAGCGAGAATAAGTATTAGCCAGCTTCCACCCCCGCCTTAAAAAACTACACATATCTTGACAGTTAAAGGAGATGATGCTATAAAAATAGAAAGCTATCCCTGGGCTTTATCCCAAATAATCACCAATTTAGCAATTAATTCCTTGACCCATGCCTATCAGCCTTCAGAATCAGGCCAGTTATGCATCGAGGTAATACTAAAAGGAAAACATTGTCATGGGAAAGTAAAGCGGGTTGGGGAACCAAATTTATGATGGATTTTCCCGTACAAATTGTTGAGGAATAACTAAAGCGATGAATACAGACAAAAAAATCTTATCGGGGGTGGATGAGGAGCTCTTTATCTTAGAAGATGAAGACGAACCTCAGAACCCAGAAACGGAACAAACCGACTCTTGTTGGAAGGTTATCGTAGTAGATGACGATTTAGAGGTTCATCAGGCAACGAAATTAATCTTAAAATATTTTAAATATCTCAATAAACCTCTAAAATTTATTTCTGCTTATTCGGGAGAAGAAGGCAAAAAGTTAATTGCTCTTCATCCCGATGCGGCGGTAATTTTTTTAGATGTAGTAATGGAAACTAAGAATGCCGGTTTAAAGTTAGTTTCCTACATTCGCGAAGAGCTAAAAAATAATTTAGTAAGGATAATTTTGCGCACCGGTCAACCGGGAGAAGCGCCGGAAGAAACGGTAATTTTAAATTACGAGATTGATGATTATAAAACTAAAATAGAACTAACTCGGCAAAAGTTATTCGTAACGATGGTGGCGGCGCTGAGGTCTTATAAAAACGGGCTGGAATTAGCAAAAAGTAAGGATAAACTTGAGGAATTAGATCTAAATTTAGAGGAATTAGTAGCAAAACGCACCCTGGAGTTGGAAGCGGCAAATTTACGCTTAAAAGACGAAATTGAAAAACACCAAAAAACAGAAACGGCTTTAAGGGAAAGCGAGGCTAAATTTAAGGGAATTGTAGATTTGGCAATGTCGGCAATTATTTCTATAGACATGAAACAGCTAATTCTACTATTTAATCAGGGGGCGGAAAGAATTTTTGGTTACAAGGCTGAGGAGGTTTTAGGCAAGCCATTAGATTTGTTACTGCCCGTAGCTTGTCGCCAGTTACATCGGGAACACGTCGAGAATTTCGAGGACGATTTTAGAGACACTCGCAAGATGGGGGAACGTTCCAAACAAGTTTTTGGTCGGCGCAAAAATGGAGAAGAATTTCCCGCTTCGGCTTCGATTTCTAAGTTGAAATTGCAGTCGGGAACGATTTTTACGGTGATGCTTCAAGATATTAGCGATCGCGTATTTGCAGAAGAAGAATTGCGGCGAACTATAGAACAACAAAAAGCGATCGCCCAACAACTAGAAAAAGCCAAAGAAGCTGCCGAAAGTGCTAGCCGCGCCAAAAGCGAATTTCTGGCAAATATGAGTCACGAAATCCGCACGCCTTTAAATGCGATTCTCGGTTTCAGCGATTTGCTTTCTGAAGCGATCGCCGAACCCAAAGCGCAAACTTACGTTAAATCGATCGCTTCTAGCGGCAAGGCCCTGCTGGCGATCGTTAACGATATCTTAGATCTCTCCAAAATAGAAGCTGGCAAGTTAGAATTACACTACGAACCGGTGAACTTACGCTCCCTTGTTGAAGAAATCGAAAAGATGTTCTCCTACGGGGCGACTCAGAAAGCTATCTCTCTACGAACCGATATTGGAGAAACGGTGCCTGCGGGTATTAACTGCGACGAGGTGCGCTTGCGCCAAATCTTATTTAACCTGGTAGGCAACGCTATCAAGTTTACGGAAAGGGGGTATGTGAAAATTACGGTGGCGCTTCTAGAGTCGACTCCGCCAATTATTAAAACAGAAAATAACCCCCACTGCTCCCTGCCAAATGTGGTTTGGCTGAAAATGGCGGTAGAAGACACGGGTATCGGTATCCCTGCGGAGCAACAAGAACGCATTTTTGGCAGTTTCGTCCAAAGCGAGGGGCAAAGCAATCGCAAATATGGGGGTTCGGGATTGGGATTGGCTATTACTAAGCGCTTGACGGAAATGCTGGGGGGAGCGATCGCTTTGGAAAGCGAACCAGCTAAAGGTAGTACCTTTACTTGTTATTTTCCTGCGGTGACTTTGCTCAATTACTCCCAGGAAGAGGCGATCGCTGCCGATGAGGACGAAGATTTAGAACAGTTTCCACCGCTGACGGTGCTAGTAGCGGACGACGTGCAATCTAATTTAGAGCTAATTGAGGGATATTTTGCGGGGAGCAAGCATCAACTGTTGCTGGCTAAAGACGGACGGGAGGCCATCGCTTTGGCCCGCTTGATTCGCCCCGATCTGATTTTGATGGATTTACGAATGCCAAATATGGATGGTAAAGAAGCTATTAAATATCTCAAACAAGAACCGACTACTAAGGATATTCCGATCGCGATCGTCTCTGCTTCAGTCCAAGAAGTAGATTTGCAAGATATCGGCAATTTTTACTCGGGCTTTTTGCTCAAACCGATAACTCGCTCTGAGGTGGTAGCTGAGTTGAAGAAGATATGTTCATTTCAAGGTATGGATAACACTCCGGACGTTACCACCGTCCCAGAAGAAATAAACCCGCCAAACCAGGCAAAATTGCGGGAGCTTTTGGTAAAACTGCGCTCTTACGAGGCAGAAGTTTGGCCGCAATTGCTCGAAACTATGAAAATGCGGGAATTGCGGGAGTTTGCCGAGTGCCTCAAACAGTGGGGAATTGAATACGAGTGTTCTTCTCTCCTCGCTTATGCCACTGCGGTAGAAACTCAGGTGGTCGAGTTTGACTGGGATAAGCTACCAAATACCGTGGCTGCTTTTCCAGAGGTGTTGCGATCGCGCTTAATTGTTAGTTGCTAATTGTTAATTGTTAATTGTTAAATGCAAATAATCGTCGAAGGTTGGCGTTTCCTGCCCCACTCCTACGCGATCGCCAATCAATTTCAACTCCTGGAAATGAGCGATCGCCCCGAACTAACTATCTTCCATCGAGACCAACCCTACGCCAGCAAAACCTGGCAACCGGTCCGAAATTTATTCGACCCAGAAGCGGAACTTACTATCGAACAAATTCCCAATCCCGAACCCGACCAACAAGCAGATGCCACCCTGCGAATGTACGCCCCCCTCAACCTCGCCCCCGCCAATACGCCCAAAACCGCAGTTTTCGGTTGTACGGAGTGGGGCATCCTCACGAAGTCTATCCTGCGAGGCATGGGGGTCTCGTCTCTGGGAGAGGCCCACGCCAACACCGATACTATTATCGTTACTCCCTCCCAGCGATCGCGAGAAGGGTTTATCCGCAGCGGGGCCGATGGCGATCGCGTGGTAGTAGTTCCCCTGGGAGTCAACCCCAGAATTTACCATCCCCTCCCCCCCGCCGAAAGAACGATTTTGCGTCAGAGGTTGGGTATCGATAGCTATTTTACCTTTTTAAATGTCGGACTGATGTGCGACGAAAGTCAGGGAGTGGGGCGGTTGTTGAAAGCATTCGCGACTATCTGCGATCGCCACCCCGACGCCCGCCTCATCCTCAAAGGTCGAGATGCCCTCTTTCCCTCCAAAGACTCCATCGCGAAAGCCGGTCAAAACAATCTCACCGATGCCGAACTCGATAAAATTAAGTCCAGATTAATCTATGTAGGCGAGACTCTCTCTTTCGCCCAACTCGCCCAACTGTATCAAGCTGCAGATGCTTATGTATCTCCTTATCTGGCAGAGGGTTTTAACTTACCGGTTCTGGAAGCTGCCGCCTGCGGTTTGCCGGTTATCTGTACTAAGGGCGGCCCTACCGACGATTTTGTTAATCCCCAGTTTGCCTTAACTATCGATAGCAAGTTGGAAACCGGTACTACGACCGAGGGCGATCGCGTCTGGTTTGTGGTTCCAGAGCAAGATTGCTTGACGGAATTGATGGAGGCCCTCATCGAAAGGCCAGCTTTGAGCGATCGGGCCCGCCGCGCTGGCCCCGCTTGGGTGGGCCAACATTTTACCTGGGCCAAAGTTGTCGATCGCCTCTTGGATGTCCTTGGGCCTTCTACGGTAAAATTAACTAGGCCCAGTTTTGAACCGATTATCTTGTGATGTACAATTAAAACTTGGGGCGGGTGCGCTGCCCAGCCGATTAAGAAACCTGGTTTTTCCAAAAAACCAGGTTTCTGAGATGCCCCAGACGACTAAACTCGTTACTACGAACTTACCGTACAGGCAAGATGCCTGTACTACTAATTAACAGAAGAAATCATGCAATCTACAAGTATTAAAAACGAACCGAAAACCGAAATGGATGCTCCCAAACAGGGTTTGCCCGTAACTATTATTACCGGTTTTCTCGGTAGCGGTAAAACCACTTTGCTAAACCATATTCTCACCAACCAAGAAGGAGTTAAAACTGCCGTTTTAGTCAACGAATTTGGCGAAATAGGCATCGACAACGAATTAATAGTTACCACCGACGAAGATAATACAATGGTGGAACTGAGTAACGGTTGCGTTTGCTGCACTATTAACGAAGATTTGATTAATGCCGTTTACAAAGTTTTAGAAAGACAGGAAAAAATCGATTATATGGTCGTAGAAACTACGGGATTGGCAGATCCTTTACCAGTAGCATTTACCTTTTTAGGAACCGAATTGCGCGATTTAACTCGCTTAGATTCCATTGTTACCGTGGTCGATGCTTCTAATTATAGTTTGGATTTATTTAACAGCCAAGCGGCCTACAGTCAAATTGTTTATGGCGATGTTATTTTGCTGAATAAAATTGATTTGGTCGACGAAGCAGATGTGGATTTATTAGAAGTTAAATTGCGGGATGTTAAAAAAGATGCTCGGATTATCAGAACTAAAAATTCCGAAGTGCCTTTACCGTTGATTTTAAGTGTAGGTTTATTCGAGTCTGATAAATATTATCAAGCTGAAGAAGAAACCCACAGTCACGAAGAAGAACATCACCACCACCACGAACACGATCGCCACGAACGCGAAGGGGAACATCACCACCATCACGAACACCACCACCACGAACGCGAAGGGGAACATCACCACCATCACGAACGCGAAGGGGAACATCACCACCATTCCAACCATTTAGAAAATGATGGTTTTATCTCTCTTTCTTTTCAGAGCGATCGCCCCTTTTCCCTGCGGAAGTTTCAAGATTTCTTAGACAACCAATTAAGCGAAAATATCTTTCGCGCCAAAGGCATTCTCTGGTTCCAAGAAAGCCAAAAACGCCATATTTTCCACCTCAGCGGCAAGCGCTTTAGCATTGACGACGAGGACTGGAAAGGTCAACCCAAAAATCAATTAGTTTTAATCGGTCAAAATTTAGAACTAGATAACCTGCGTTCTCTCTTAGAAAACTGTCTCGTTTAGGTAATGGGTAATGGGTAATGGGTAATTAGAGCAATTAACAATTGAAAATTCCCCATTCCCAATTCCCTATTCCCAATTCCCCGTTCCCAAAAAATCATGCGCCTCATCATCCAGCGAGTCACCTCCTCCCGAGTAGAAATCAACGGTAAAACAGTCGGTAAAATCGACAAAGGATTAAATCTATTAGTAGGAATAGCCGAAAATGACACCGAGAAAGAATTAGATTGGATGGTTAGAAAATGTCTCGACCTCCGTTTATTTCCTAACCCCGATAGCGACGCTAACCGTTGGGAAAAATCCGTTTTAGATATTGGAGGCGAACTGCTGGTAGTCAGTCAATTTACTTTGTACGGCGACTGTCGCAAAGGGCGCAGGCCTTCCTTCGATCGCTCCGCCTCTCCTAATAGGGCAAAAGAGCTTTACAATCTGTTTGTAGAAAAATTGCAAGCCAGGGGTTTAAAAGTAGAAACAGGGGAGTTTGGAGCCATGATGCAAGTATTTATAGAAAATGACGGTCCGGTAACTTTAATTTTAGAAAAAGAAGCGAGTTAATTGTTTTTAATAATTGGCATTTTTGCCAAGTAATTTTCCATTGCAAAAAAATTAATGCAGGACCAAAAAGTAAATCTCAAGCCAACAAACTATCCGTTAAATCAGTTACACAATCCGTTGCCAACAAAGGCTTTAATTAGAGCAGAAAAACCCTCTTTAATAATTCCTAACGCCCAAGAAATTAGCCAAGTAAAAAAGATAATAAACGCTCGCATTCGCAGCATTGAGGCCAACCTCAACCGTCGCGTGGGCGGCTATCCTTATTATCTATTTCATCCTCCAGAAAAGCCGATTTTAGGAACTATTATCATGTTTCACGGTTTCGGCGCAATTCCCCATCAAATGTCCCTGCTGGCACAATCTTTATTTAATAATGGCTTTAATATTTATCAACCTTGCCTCGCCGGTCATGCCTTCATTCCTCCCGAAAAATACTGGCCCCAGGCACGTCTCAAACCAAAGATAAGTTTGCTGCTAAAAGAGAAGATAAAAAAAGATGCAGTTTTTCAAAATTACCTCAAAAATATAGAGGAAAATTTAGATAAATTTAACGGCCCCACTCCTAGAGAGCGAGAGATTTTAAGAGAACGTTTGTTGAAAATAGAACCGAGATTAGAAGATTTTGTGTGGGCGATCGAAAGGGAAAGCGATAAAGATTTTTACCGCTATTTCGATAGCGAAAGCGTTAAATATGTAACCGATGCTAGAGCCCGTTTGGCAGAATTAGCAGCCATGCCAGGACCTATTTATGCCATAGGTTTATCGGTAGGAGCCACTGTAGCATTAGCCCTGGCAGCAACGGAACCGGAGAGAGTTAAAAAAGTTGTAGCTTACGCTCCTTTATTAAAAATTCGCGACCAAAAATTGAGTTGTTTTTTGCATTTAGGAGAGTTGCTAAATTGGAAGCAAAATATTTGGGAAGAGGGTTTATATTCTCCTATTGAAGGGTTAATAGGGGCAGTCCATCTGGGTAGCTTGGTTATGGCTGCCAAACAGAGGAGAAATTTATGGAAAGTTCCCACGTTTTTCGTACTAACAGAAAACGACGAATTAGCAGATATTGAAACAGCTCAAAAGTTTATGGAAGCTATGGGAGGTAAATGGAAAGGTCATCGGTG
Organism: uncultured bacterium; assembly: GCA_964609515.1. Taxonomy (GTDB): domain Bacteria; phylum Cyanobacteriota; class Cyanobacteriia; order Cyanobacteriales; family Microcoleaceae; genus CALKCV01. The sequence continues at coordinate 11,057 of CAZSTZ010000076.1, forward strand.
TTATCTCTATCCCAAAATTAATTTAGTACCCTCTCAAATGGTAGAGCCCAGAAGCCCTAGTAATGGCATGAGCAATCTTTTTTGGCGCAATTTGTATCGGGAAACCAGGCGTTTTCTCCAATTTGGAGATATCAAAGAAGAGAAGCTGGGGGATTTGGGTTAAGATTTAGGGTTGTATTTTGAGGGCGGGAGCGATCGCTCAGAAACCCGGCGACATTTGGCCTGCAAGCATCTAAGGACGGTTATTGACAAACAAAAAGTGCGGTAATTGCTATGTTTCCCTCTAGCCAAGAAGGGAAAAAATGGTAGGATCTAAAAAAATAACTATGGCTGGCAATGGAGAGCGATGGGCTGTAGCTCGGGTTATAATAATAACAAATAAGTTAGTGGTAATTGCCACTCAAATGCAAATCAATTAAATAAAAAATACAAGAACAATGGGATTTTTTGATTCAGAAATAGTACAAGAAGAAGCCAAGAAGCTGTTTGAAGATTATCAATCTTTAATCGCCCTTGGTGGCGACTACGGAAAATTCGATCGCGAAGGTAAAAAAATCTATATAGAGCAAATGGAAGCGATAATGGATCGCTATAAAATATTTATGAAGCGCTTCGAATTATCCGAAGACTTCATGGCTCAAATGACGGTCGAACAATTAAAAACCCAATTAGGACAATTTGGCATGACCCCCCAGCAAATGTTCGACCAAATGCGCTTTACCTTAGAAAGAATGAAATCTGAAATTGAAAAAACAAAGTAATAGGTAATAGGTAATGGGGAAATGTCAGTTGTCAATTGGGAACTTGTTAATTCCCCATTCCCCCATCAACAGGGATAAATTATGAACGCACAATTAGTAAAAACCTTAGCCCAAATAATCCGCACCCTTTCAGAAGAAGAACGGGAGTTATTAGACTCAGAAATAAGACCGTTATCCTCCGACCTAGAGACGTTAGAAAAAATGCGAAAACTCGGAGATAAAATTCAATCCCGTCGGCAAGGAAAACCTTTAAAACCTGCCAAAGAGAGACAAGGCGGACAAGGGGGAGGGGGAAGACAAGGGAGAGTTTAAAAACCCATCGAACGAAGCTTGTCCTCGCAAGTCTGCCGCAAGTCCGCCGCAAGTCTGCCGCAAGTCCGCCGCAAGTCTGCCGCAAGTCCGCCATTTATTCAGCAAGCCCTATTTAAGGTGCGGAAAACTTAGAAGGGAGGGGGAAATACTCAACAGGCAAACCGCTCATAGCGCGGCTCATAAAATCGCGCCAAACCGGAGCCACGGTACCGCCACCAGTAGCGCCATAATAAAGAGGTTTGTAATCGTCGTTACCCACCCAAATAGCAGTAGAAAGCTGTGGGGTGTAGCCGACAAACCAGACATCCCGTTCCGAAGAAGTCGTACCCGTTTTACCCGCTGCCTGACGTCCGATTTGAGCCTTAGTAGCAGTACCTCGTTGGATAACTCCCGTCAAAACGTGATTGAGAGAAGCCACCGCCCATTGATTGAGAACCAACTTAGGCTTGGGAGTATTATCGAGGAGAACGTTACCCCGGGTATCGGTCACTTGAACGATAAAAGTAGTATCGGAATGCCAACCGTTATTAGCAAAAGTAGCATAAGCCCCCGCCATTTCCAAAGGAGTCAGATCCACCGATCCCAAAGGCAAAGAAATCACCGGCTCGATAGGGCTCTGAATACCGAGAACGCGGGAAACCTCAATCACCTTATTAAGTCCCACAGCCTGACCGAGCTTAACAGCAGGGATATTGAGGGATAATTCCAAAGCAGTCCGCAGAGAAACCGCCCCAGAAAAACCGCCACCATAATTTCTGGGAGTGTAATATTCATTGCCGTCGGGATAGCTAATAGGACTGTCCATAATCATAGAATTAGGACCGTATTGACCCGAGGCAAAAGCGGTATAGTAAACAAAAGGCTTAAAAGCAGAGCCCGGCTGGCGTCGAGCTTGAATGGCGCGATTAAACTGACTGGCTTTGTGATCCCAACCGCCGACCATTGCCTTGACAAAATGAGTGCGGGGATCCACTGCCACCAAAGCCAATTGTCCCTTATCCCAACTGCGATAAAGACCTCGATAGTAAAAAATCTCGTGCCAGGCAGTAACAGTTTCCTCCGCCATCTTTTGGAAATTAGTGTCAATGGTAGTCTGAACGCGCATCCCCCCTTTGACCACGGCATCGCGACCGAAACGTTCGGTTAACTCCTGAACCACTGCTTCGGTAATATAAGGTAACTCGCTGCCCCGGAAAGAGGTAACTCTGCCCACCAAAAGAGGTTGCTTGAGAGCGATTTCCTCTTCTTCGGGAGTAATCCAACCCAGAGTCTTCATCCGTTCCAAAACGAAGGCTTGTCGAGTTTTGGCATTTTTATAATTAATAAAAGGACTGTATTTTTCCGGTGCCGGAATCATGCCCGCCATCAGAGCGGCCTCGGCTAAGGTTAAATCTCTAGCTGACTTATTAAAATAACTTTGAGCGGCAGTTTCCGCCCCGTACAAGTTGTGGCCCCAGTAAATTTGATTGAGATATAGCTCTAAAATTTCCTTTTTAGAAAGAATCTGCTCCAGACGAATTGCTAAAACGGCTTCCGCTGCTTTCCGACTGATGGCTCTTCTGGGAGACAAAAACAGGTTTTTCACCAACTGCATCGTCAGGGTAGAACCACCTTCTACGGTTTCCCCCTGCTCTAAGTTGGCGACCATTGCCCGGACGATACCGATGGGGTAAATGCCGGGGTGATTGTAAAAGGTACTATCTTCAATGGCGAGAACGGCCCGTTTGAGGTGGGGAGAGATTTCGTCGAGGGGGATTACTTCTCGGTTGGCCTCGTCGTGGATGCTGTCTAAGAGTTTGCCGTTGATGTCGTAAATGTGGGTGGTTTCTGAGGGGACGTAGCTTTCTAAAACTCTGACATCTGGCAGGTTACGGAAGCTGATGGCCAGACCTACTAGCCCGCCGGCAACTACGGAACTGGTTAGCATGGTGATGCCCAGGATGGTGCCGGCGGTTACTTTGCTGACAGATTGGACGAAGTTAAAGACTGGCGTGGGGTTTACCGATGCCTTTTGTTCTTGTCTTCTAATTACGTTGCTTGACATTTTGGGTAATGGGTAATGGGTAATGGGTAATGGGGAATAGGGTACACAAATAAAATTTTTAGCCTGTCGCCTGTTCCCTTCCAACTTCTCTTACTATTACTAAAAGGTAAACCGAAAATAGAAAATGACGGATAATTTTAGATGGCTCAAGCGGGGGATTAGCGAAATTTTTCCCGATCGCTCTTCTTCAGAAGACCCAGACGAAAACTTGCTTCAAAGACTGACTAAAACAGACAGACCTTTGCGAGTCAAGCTGGGCATCGACCCTACCGGGGCCGAACTGCATTTGGGACATAGCATCCCGATGCGCAAGTTAAGGGCTTTTCAGGATGCGGGACATACTGCAGTCCTTATCGTAGGAGATTTTACCGCAAGGATCGGGGATCCGACAGGTAAATCGGAGGTCAGGCGTCAGTTAACTCCAGAGCAGGTGGCCGATAATGCTAAAACTTATCTGGATCGGCTCCGTCCCATTCTCGATTTTGACAGGCCGGGACGTCTGGAAATTCGCTATAACTCGGAATGGCTTTCTAATTTGGATTTGGCCAAAATTCTGGAGCTGTTGGGGACGATGACTGTGGGGCAGATGCTGGCTAAGGAAGGGTTTAGCGATCGCTACGAACAGGAGAGCCCTATTTTTCTCCACGAGTTCCTCTATCCCCTGATGCAGGGTTATGATTCTGTGGCGGTGGAGGCCGATGTGGAGTTGGGCGGTACGGACCAAAAGTTTAATATTGCTGTGGGACGAGATTTGCAACGCTATTTTGGCCAAAGGCCCCAGTTTGGTTTGTTGATGCCGATTTTATTGGGGACTGATGGAGTCCAGAAAATGTCTAAGTCTTTGGGCAATTATGTGGCTTTGTCTGAGGATGCTCTGACGATGTATTCTAAATTAGAAAAAACTGCCGATTCTCAAGTAAAGCAGTATTTTGAATTGCTAACTAATTTACCTCTAAATACTCTGCCTGAAAATCCCCGCGAACGACAAAAGCTTTTGGCGGTTGATATTGTCAGTCAATATTACGGTAAAGATGAGGCAGAAAAAGCACAAAAAGCGGCTTTAGATTTGGTAGGAAAAGGGGTGACTCAGGAGTCAGATTCGGTGCCGGAATTTTCTTTGGAGTCGGTGGATTTTCCGGCTAAATTGTTTGTTATTGTTAGCGCCAGCGGTTTGTGTAAAAGCGGTAATGAGGCTAAGAAAAAAATTCAAGGTGGGGCGGTTAAGTTGGATGGCGATCGCCTGGCAGATCCTTTTTTAAGTTTTGATTCTGCTACTGAATTAAACGGCAAGGTTTTACAGGTTGGAAAAAAGAATTTTGTCCGTTTAATTGATAATTAATAAGTAGGGTGCGCAATGCGCACCTGACAATGATTTATGGAATTGATAAAAAATGCTTTGATTTGTAAGTTTTTCTGCGGTACTCAACCAGACAAATTACAAGCAGTTAGATTTAAGAAACCGGGTTTTTTCATATATTCCCGGTTTCTGGCGGGCGAGTTAGTCTGGAATAAAAAATAGAAGGTCTAAAAATAGAGGGTTTACCTATTCCAAAACCTACCACTTTATGCAAGTATGTCGAATGCGATGATGCTAAAATATCGGCGTAGGGTGCGCACCGCGCACCTAATAATTGATGGTTTGCTGCCGTTTACCAACAGTTGAAGAGTTTCAAGCAGATTTGAAAACTTTAGAAAGATTGGGAGATTTATTAAGGTCAAGAAACCCGGTTTTTTGAAAAAACCGGGTTTCTGAGATACCGATATTGTAAAAACTTTATTATCAATTCCCCATTCCCGATTCCCCATTCCCAAAAATAAAAATGTCAATAAATAAAATTATCGTTCCCTTAGATGTCGCCACGGAAGAAGAGGCGATCGCTCTAACAGAAAAACTACCAGAAATTAACTGGTGGAAAGTCGGTTTGGAGCTATTTATTAGTTGCGGTCCGTCAATTTTAACTAAGCTAAAAGAACGGGAAAAAAGAATATTTCTCGACTTAAAACTCCACGATATTCCAAATACGATGGCGGGTGCTTGTCGGGTGGCGGGAAGTTACGGAGTGGATTTAATTACAGTTCACGCCACAGCAGGTAGAGAAGGGCTAAAAGCAGCAAAAACCGCAGCGGAAGAAGGGGCGGCAGCAGCAAATCAAGGGCCACCAAAATTAATAGCAGTTACCGTACTGACGAGCTTAACCAGTCAAGATTTAGCCTTCGACCTCAAAATTCCTCTGGAACTGTCAGAATACGTGTTAAATATGGCCTTATTAGCAGAAGAAAGCGGTTTGGCAGGAGCCGTTTGTTCCCCCCAAGAAGTGGCAGAATTGCGGCGAGTCTGTAAAGACGATTTTGTCTTGGTGTGTCCGGGGGTAAGACCTAGCTGGGCCGCAAGAGGGGACCAGAAGCGATCGCTAACTCCAGCTAAGGCCATAAAAGCGGGTGCAGACTATCTAGTTATCGGCAGGCCAATTACCCAGGCAGAAGAGCCAAGGGCGGCCCTGGACAAAATTTGTCAGGAAATAGAAGAGGAAAAGTAAAATAATTTTGGCCGCTAGGTTTCCTGGCAGATTTAGCTAAAAGTTCGCAGAGTTGAAGTAGCATAACAGTATGAAATTGGCATTCTTGGGATGCGTCCAATTGGCAAAAGCAACGATCCAAAATGAAGGATGCCAAAAAAAAGCGGTTATAGAAGTTAAGAAACCCGGTTTTTTAGAAAAACCGGGTTTCTGAGATACCAAGAGAATACACAGGCGGACTCTCTAGCAGTTAAGAAAAAATTATGTTAGATAATATGACAAAAAAACAGCAAACCAAAACCAGCTCGCCAGATCAAAAACTACAGGAACAATTCTCGGTAGATACTTTCGTCGAGAAATCCATCGACGAGTTATTCCAAGACGTAGATAAAGTATTAGAAGGAGGCGCTAGACTGCCAACGGAATCTGTAAAACCAGAATTTCTCTCCCTCAAACCGATAAAAGTTCCCCAGCTCGTCCTACCGCAAAGGATGCCAACCCCAGAGGAACTGGCAAAACAAAGAGAAGAGGAGGCTAAGGCGGCTGCTTTGGCGCAACTCAAATCAAAGCAAGAGAGTCAATCGGCGGAGAAAATACTGTTGGGGGCTGCATTTGCTTCTCTGGTAATTAGCTTGTCGCTGTTGCTGGCAACTAAAGGGGGTATACAGGGAGTAGTGAAATATTTCAGCCCCACCGCGCCAGAGGTCGAAACGCCAAATCCGAAGTTAGAGGCAGATGTCAAGTTTGCAGATTATCTAGAGCGATCGCTAGAGCTCTTAGACAAACAACCGAAAACAACCGGAACTAATTCACCGACAACCATGCCGGCAGTACCAATACCGCCGCCACCCTCGGAATTACCAAAAGTTCCGGTGAACGCTTCCCCCACCCAAAACCTCAGCAGCCTGCTGCTGCCTTTAAACCGCATCGCAGATCTCATAGAAGCACAAGCGGCGAGACCTCCCCTAACTATTCCTCCTACTCAGGTGGTGGTTATTCCCCCTTCGCCTCAACCGATACCGGTGGTGGTTAATTATAATCCACCTCCTGCACCTGCACCTGCACCTGCACCTGCACCTGCCCCAGTTGCAAAAGCGCAACCGGCACCCAAACCGGCAGAAACAAAAGCTCAAGGGCAGCCGGTAACCCAACCATCGCCTGCGGCAAAAGCTCAAGCGCCGCCGGAAGCTAAACCATCGCCTGCGGCAAAAGCTCGATCGCAGCCGGAAACCAAACCATCGCCAGTGGCAAAAGCTCGATCGCAGCCGGAAACCAAACCATCGCCAGTGGCAAAAGCTCAAGCGCAACCGGAAACCAAACCATCGCCAGTGGCAAAAGCTCAAGCGCAACCGGAAACCAAACCATCGCCAGTGGCAACTAACGAGACTGTAGAGGTAAAAGCAGAAACGCAACCGGAAGCAAAAAAGACCGAGCCACAAGTGCAACTGCCGCCACTGGAACCCTTGCCTCCACCTCCACCAGTAATGGTATCGGAAACCGTAACCTTAAGAACGATACCAAATTACACTCATACTTTAGTGGGGGTGTTGGAATTGGGCGATCGCTCTGCGGCTTTATTTGAAATTAACGGCGTGGCCCGTCGGGTTTACGTTGGCGAAAGCGTCGGCGCTAGCGGCTGGATGTTGGTAAAAGTAGCCGAAGGGGAAGCTACCATGCGCCGCAACGGAGAAATTCGCTCCGTCTTTGTTGGAGAACAGTTTTAAGAAAGGCAAGAGCTCATGTGGCAAGAGGCAAGAGAAAATGGGGTGCATCCCAATTTTGATATTGCCAAGAATTAGATGATTTTTGGAACGTTGTTAGTTGTCAGTGGTTAGTTGTTAATTGCTCAACTAACCACTAACAGTAGAAAAAAAATCAGACCCTCTGTTTCTTATCTACTCTTGCCTATTGCCTATTGCCTATTGCCTCTTGCCTATTGCCTTTTGCCTACTATTTTATTAATTGCTATGGGGTTATTTGACGATTTTAGTAAATTTCTGGAAACCAGATTAGAAGAGTTTCTGCGCAACAATCCTCATTTGGAGCTACAGGCTCTAGAGGAACAACTGCGGGAACAGGAAGACGACACCTTGCGACTAATCGCCGACTTGCAGCGACAGGAGAAAAAATTAGAACAAGATATTCTCGCCACCGCCCAAGAAGTCAAGCGCTGGCACGCTCGGGTTGATAAAGCAAGAGCATCCAATAGAGAAGATCTAGCCCGCGCCGCTCAAGAAAGAGAAGGGGCATTGTTGCGCCAGGGAAACCAACAGTGGGGGCAAATGCGCGGCTGCAAGGAGCGCATCCAACAAGCGAAACAACTCTACAAACAAGTTCACCAACGCAGGGAGGAGGTGAAGATAAAAGCTAGGGAAGTAGAAGCACAACGTTATACGAAAAAGACACAACAATGGGAAACTCAGGCTTGGGATCGAGGCCGCTCTTTTGGCTCGACTCCAGCTGCCGGAGATCCCTTGGAAGAACAGTTTAAGCGCTGGGAAACAGAAGAAGAGTTAGAAAGAATGAAGCGGAATATGGGAAGTTAGATGTCAATTGTTAATTGGGAACTTGTTAATTGTCAATTGTCAATTGTTAATTGATATTATTTTATGGCGTTGGATGTTTAGAGAGCCAACGCCCAACCCATACTAATAGGCACGACCGGCAGCCCAGGCAACAAATACCCCCAAAGCCAAACCGGCGAAAACCTGCACTGGAGTATGCCCCAATAACTCCTTGAGGCGCTGTTCGTTAAAGTGATGGTCTTCGCCGAAAAACTCGTCGATAATTTGATTGAGAATGCGAGCTTGCTTGCCGGCGGCTTGGCGGACGCCGGCGGCATCGTACATGACGATAACCGCAAACATACAGGCGATCGCGAAATTCGGACTCGCCCAGCCCATGGTCTGTCCCACAGCCGTTGCCAAAGCCGATACCAAAGCTGAATGAGCGCTCGGCATTCCTCCAGTGGTAACTAAAGTCTGCACCTTGACTTTACCGACAGTGGTAAGCTCGACGATAACTTTTAAGATTTGGGCGATCGCGCAGGCTAGCAGGGCAACCCAAAGAACGTAGTTATTTAAAATATCGCTAAAATTCTGCATATTATTAGCACTCCTAGTTGCTCCGACTAACAATAAAATCTGCGATCGCCACCAAAGCCGTAGCCTTCTCCCCAAAAACCTCTAATTCTGCGTTAGCATCGGCAATCAATTTTTGCGCTTGCTCTTTCGATTTCTCCAAGCCCCAAATAGAGGGGTAAGTTGCCTTTTGGGCTTGCATATCCTTACCCGCCGTTTTTCCTAACTCTTCGGTGGTGGCGGTAACATCGAGAATATCGTCTGCGATCTGGAATGCCAAACCGATATTGCGGGCGTAACTAGACAGCCGTTGCAAATCCTCCTCCGAAGCCGAAGCTAACAGAGCCCCACAAACCACGCAAGCTTGTAAAAGCGCTCCCGTTTTGTGAGTATGGATATAAGTTAAAGTCTCTTCCGATACGTCAGGTTTACCCTCGCATTCTAAATCTACTACCTGACCTCCTACCAAACCTTCAGCACCTACAGCCTTACCTAAATAAGCGATAACCTTTAACACTTGTTGCGGCGGTACGTTCTCCGTGCGAGCCGCGACATTCTCAAAAGCATAACTCAACAAACCATCGCCCGCTAAAATAGCGATATCGTCACCATAAACTTTATGATTTGTTAACCTACCTCTTCGATAATCGTCATTATCCATCGCAGGCAAGTCGTCATGGATGAGAGACATAGTGTGAATCATCTCCAGAGAACAAGCAGTAGGCATCGCCATGTCTATAGTTCCCCCAATCAGTTCGCAACTCGCCAAACACAACAGAGGACGCACCCGCTTGCCACCCGCCAGCAGCGAGTAACGCATCGACTCGTAGATTTTCTCGGGATAGGCCATCGGCAGCGACTCGTCGAGGGCCTTGTCCACCATCGCTTTTCGTTGGGCCAAGTAAGCCTTGAGGTCAAAAGTGGTTTCTAGTTTAGACTCAGACAGCATTTGATTTGATTAGTTTGTGGGCAGTTGGCAAGATCGATTTTACGGCAGAAGTTGGCAAGAGGCAATAGAAGGCAAGAGGCAACAGGCATGCATGCAGGAGGCAAGAGGCAGGAGGCAGGAGGCAGGAGGCAGGAGGCAAGAGGCAAGAGGCACTCTTGTTTGAGAAAATTCCCTATTCCCTATTCCCTATTCGCCATTCCCTATTCCCTATTCCCTATTCCCCATGGACCAGCGATCGACGGTATTTTGCAACAACATCGCTACAGTCATGGGCCCGACGCCTCCTGGAACCGGCGTAATAAACCCGGCCACGGGCTCGACTCCTTCAAAATCCACATCTCCCACCAGCCTACTATTACCTTCGTAGTCGGTAATCCGATTAATACCTACATCTACCACCACCGCGCCGGGTTTAACCATGTCGGCAGTAATGAGGTTGGGGCAACCCGCCGCCACGATAATAATATCCGCCCCTGGGGAGATGGCCCCCAAATCCCGGGTTTCTATATGAGCCACGGTCACGGTGCTATCCGCTTCTAATAACATTAAAGACATGGGCTTACCCACCAAAATGCTCTTCCCCACGACTAAAACATCTTGGCCCCGACATTCGATGCCATATTCCTGCAACAAGCGCATCACTCCCAGTGGCGTACAACTGCGTATTCCTTTCTCTTCTCGGGCTAGATGGCCCATATTTACAGGGTGGAGTCCATCGACATCTTTATCCGGAGCTATTTGGTAGAGTAAGGAGATGGGGTCTAGGTGTTTTGGCAGGGGCAATTGTAATAAAATTCCATCCACTCGCGGATCTTGATTTAGCTGTTGGATGGTTTCTATTAATTCTTCTTGGGTGGTTTCGACGGGAAAGTTTTTGCTATATGAAGTTATGCCTACTTGGGCTGCGGCTTTTTCTTTATTTCTAACGTAAACCGCGCTGGCGGGGTTGTCTCCTACCATTAATACTGCCAGTCCGGGCGATCGCCCTATTTTGGGTTCTAAGGACTTGACCTTCTCTTGCAGTTCGGCTTTAATCTTTTTGGCTAAGGCTTTACCGTCTAATATTTTGGCCATATCTTAAATAATTTAGATTTTTGAAGAAAAGACGGTTTTAAGTTTATAACAAAAGGGGAACATCTTCAAGCATGGCTATTTTACGAACGTAAATTAAAATTATGAACAAACATTTATTTTTTAGTTTTAAAATCGGATTTTTTTTAATCTTAACGTTGTTGGTAAGTTGCGGCAGTTTAGAGGAAACTGCACTCAGATATAATCTCAACGTAGCTCAAATTAAAAATCTGAAAAAAGAAAATAAAGTTAACAGTCAAGTTTATCTCAAAGGTAAAGTACAAAGCATCGCGCCTTTGCTGGACGTTGGTGTTTATGAAATAACCGATGGTACGGGAAATATCTGGGTTTTTACTAATAATAAATTGCCCATTCCCGGAGAGGAAATGACGATAAAAGGAAGGGTTAATTATCAAAGCGTTGCTCCCGAGGGGATGGGTAGGGACGTGGGCGATTTTTACGTTGAAGAATTGGAAAGGATACAATTAGACGATGAAGAAACCAAATAACGAAAATAAGGAAGCGGTAAAAGTAGCGATCGCCATTCTTTATCGCGAGGGTAAATTTCTGATGCAGTTGCGCGACGATATCCCCGGCATTATTTATCCGGGTTGTTGGGGTTTTTTTGGCGGACACATCGAAGAAGGAGAAACTCCAGAAGTAGCTCTGAAAAGAGAATTAATGGAGGAAATAGGTTACGTTCCCCCGCAAGTTTTCCCGTTTATTATTGAGAGGGAAAATAAGGTTATTCGCAATATTTTCCACGGAGAATTAACGGTGGAATTAAAAGATTTAGTCTTGGGAGAAGGTTGGGATTTCGGGTTAGTTAGCGTCGAGGATATTCAAGCTGGAAGTTGTTATTCTGATAAGGCGGGAATGAGACGAAATTTAGGCACTCCCCACCGCAAAATCTTGTTAGATTTTATTAGTAGGGAATGGGGAATGGGGAATGGGGAATAGGGAATGGGGAATAGGCCAGGGAGTACGTCAATTTTGCATATTTATTCTCTCATACTCATGACGAGTACTCATACTCAAAAAAAAGACGTTCTTCTTGAGTAAGAGTACTCGTCATGAGTATGAGTATGAAATTATTGAGAGATGCGAAACCTATTAAAAAGGGGTAAACTCGACGGAGAAATAGATACCGTCTTCTTGCAAGGAGTCGCCTCGGGACTCGACTTCGACTAAGGGGATGCCCCACTCGATGCGGGCGTTGAGGCGATCGCTATATTCCCAGTTCAAACCAACTCCCACCGATACTAAAGTAGCAGGATCGGGGTTTTCTTCCTCCCTATTCCAACCGGTACCGATATCGAAAAAAGGAACCAGGTGTAATATTCCTTCGCGATCGCGGGTTCTCAATATCGGATAGCGAACCTCTGCGATGAGGAACGCGCCGTTATCGGTTAACAAGCTATCTTGACGATAACCGCGCACCGAGTCGAAACCGCCGATGCCTATTTGTTCTAACGGCACCAGGGCTTCTGGGGTTAGCTGGAGGTCGCCCCGTATTAAAAAGATGGTATCTTTGGCTATTTCGCGGACGTATTGAGTTTGAAAGCGCCAGGCGAAAAATTGCCCGTCGGGTTCGTCGTCGTTGATGGTGGTATCGAAGACATCCACTCCAACGCTAAAGAGCGATCGCGCTGCAAATACATATCGCGCTCCTCGTTGGCTATATTCCTGAAAAGTTCTCAATACCGATAAACGAGTTTTCCCATCATCGTCCGCCCCCGCCGATAGAGGAAAGCCTACTCCCAACAAGGAGTTACTGCTTTCTCGACGAGAGCCTATAAAACCGATAATAAATTCTTCTGTGGGTTTTTGTGTTATTGGTTGGCGATAGATTATTTCATAGGTGCGGCTGGAAGATTCGATATCTAGTTCGTCGAAGGGAGACTCGATAACGTCGCTTTCTGCCGCGTTGAAGCGCAGGGCGAGGGTGCCGTTGCGAGGGTTTGCGGGTATAGTATAAATAATTTCGATTTCGTTGCTGCCTTGGGTGTTAGTATAAGCGACGCTGAGGCTGTCTCCAAATCCTAACAAGTTGCGATCGCCCACCGTTACCCCCCGCTGCCAAGTGCCGACGCTGGGAACCCGACTGTTATTAGTAAAGAAAGTAGTATAAAAGCTGTCGGCGCTGCGATAGGTAATTTTGAGGAAACTTTTGCCGGGGCCGCTGCCTGCGGACAGTTCTGCCGATATTCTTTCGATGAGTGGGTCCAGTTGTAATAGCTGCAAGGCCCGCAAGAGTCGGTCTTGGTTGACCGGTTGTTGGGTGGCGAGTCGGATGCGATCGCGAACGTAGCTGCTATCGAGTTTTCCTTCCCCACTAACTTCGAGTCCTTCCAGTTGTCCTTCTACTATTTGGATAGTAACGATGCCGTTATCTAAAGATTGCGGCGGTATAAAAGCACCAGAGGTAATGTATCCCGCCCTGACATACAGTTCGCTAATGGCAGTACGGGCACCCAACAGCTCGCTAAAACCGATAGAACGACCTCGAAAAGGGGCGGTAACTTCCGCTAGTTTTTCGTCGCTAAAGGCGGTGTTGCCCTCAAACAGGAATTGCTCTACGACGACGGTCCCCGGAACATCGGGAAAAACTTCCTCGCCCCCAGGAGTGCCACTGCCCGGTTGCAATAATTCCTCTGGGGGCGGCAGGGGGGCAGGTGGAGGCGGTTGTAGGGGCGGTAGGGGAGACGGACGGATGGGACTTTGAGACTGGGTGGCGTCTGGGGTTTGGGCCCTTAAGGGCTGCAGGTCCGAGAGCAAATAAAAAGCAAGAATATGATAGCATATTAGAGGCAATTTGTAAAGAAGAAAATTGACAAATCTTTTTTGGTGGACCATAATTCTGAGGGAGGTTTGTAGTTAATAGTTTTAAAGTGTACGCTAAAGATTGAAGAATTCAGGAGTTTTTAGAGGGGAACGTATTGACTTCTGGAGCTCCTGGAGACAAATATGCACCACCTTGTAATTTAAGCATAAAAAAAATGAACCTGCAAAACTATCAAATTTACAGAGACTTAAAAAATACTGCCGACGAGGTATTTAAGGTAAAAACGATGGCGGGCGGGGCTTTAATTGTTGTGGGAGGGGCGATCGCTATTTGGATACTACAGGCTATTAATAAAGTCATTTACAGTCCGGAGAGCGTGCTTTTGCTACGCACTATTCTCAAAATTGGCTACGAAAGTCGAGAACTAAAATTACCCGAAAATAGCGGGGATATCCTACCTTTTATTAATAATTACGGAGATGCGATCGTTGCTTATGGCATTTTGATTTTTTTGCTGTTTTACGAATCTTCCCTCCACACTCCCCACACCCCCCACACTCCCCACACCCCCCACACCCCCCACACCCGAATTAATGTTAATCAATGAGACTTGATATAAGAGCGATCGCCTCCCCCAATAGCCCATCCGTAAAGATTGCCACGGGGGGCATAACGATTAAACCAACAACTTAACGAAACACCACCCCCCCTCGCAATGACAAGAGTTTTAACGAATTTTCATAGACAATTCTCCATTTCTTGCCTTCCTTTTTTTCTTATCAAACTTGACCGAAATAAAAAGTATCGGTATTGGGGTCAAGGGCAAATCGGATTCTCTCCAAAAAACCCGCCAATCCTATAAAAGAAGGAAAATCCCCCCAGAACTCCTCTACTTCGGGAACGAAAACCGTCGCGTCAACATCCAAATCTTCCCCCACTTCTGCTTTTAGGGTTAAATTCAGACGGTAGATAAATCCATCCAATCGCATCTGGCGAATCAACATTCTATCTTTTTTTAACGCCGATGCCGGATCGATACCAGCTTACTAAAGCAACCTTTGGGGCACAGATTACATACGGTGCCCCCGTATCGACTACGGCCGAAGTTCTAATGCCTTGAACTTCGACTGGCATTACGATCCGATTAGTAGTTTCAGTTTCAGTTGCCGGGACATACTTGAAGGGAAGCGCCCCCGTTGCAAAAGTTTCCCCGTTTGCAAAAAAAAGTAATGTCATTAGTACACCAAGGTGTACGAGTATGCCAGTATTCTTGATGGGACCGACTTGAGCTACTACTTCATCGTGACTGTTGCCAGTAGCTAAGAGTTGACCGTTTTTAATGGCCACCCATTGACCCCGATATCGAGCCCGGTTTTCCTTTATCCATTCGTGGTCGGCACGCACTTCTGGATGGCCCCCGCGATCGACGGATGTCACCTTGGGCGGGGCCAGAATATGGGCATATTTCTTAAGTTCCGCATGGTCTGGATGATACTTGAGACCTTCGGTCGCCACCTTCCAGGCAGCATTCCAATCGCCGCGATCGAACTCTACATCGGCGGCCTTAACAAATTCTTCGGCTGTTTTCGTCGTCATCGATTTGAACTTGCGTGAAGTACGAATCCATTTTACCTCATGTTCGTTAAAAATGGCAAAAACCCAGTTTGTTCGCCAATACCTTCGCCAAAAGGAAAAATGCTTAATTTGTAGGTTGTGCGGACCTCCGTGGAACCCAACACCGTTGATTTCGGTTCGCGGAGCCCGACCTACACCGAAAATGGCGAGGGTATTGTTCGCCAAACCGGGTTTTTGTATGAGTTTTAGATTTAAACTTGACCGAAATAAAAAGTATCGGTATTGGGGTCAATGGCAAATCGGATTCTCTCCAAAAA
>CAZSTZ010000077.1:0-10918 GCA_964609515.1 uncultured bacterium
CTTTAACTTTAAATTCGTAAACTATCATGGCCCGACCCTACCATTAATCTTTAAGCTATGCTTCTTATTCTAGCATAAGCTACTTAAGAAATATCAAGGGAAAATCAGACATTTTTTATTAAGATATTTAACGGCCACGGCGACTGAAGTCGCCCGTTCGCTTTGAGTCCGCGCAGTTAAAACCCGTGGTTTTCAAGCTCTCGTCCCTTCTCGATAAGGGCTCCTTGTCAAACATTTCCCCCCTCTCGCCACTGCAAAGGCCCTACCCACCCAGACCGGATGGCCACATTATGGCCATCCGCTTATTTTTCCCGGGCCATTCTAAGCAGAACGCAAATAGCGAGCTTCTCGGCGCTGCAAATCGTTCATCTGGTGGAATAATTTCCAGCAATACTCTTCAGAGAGCCCGCAAGTAACCGCCCCGCGCATCACCACATTAAAATACCAATCGTTAGGGGCTAATTCTTCTGGCAATTTATCAACCACTACATAAGTACGAACCCCGCGATAAAGGGAATTTTTACAAGACACCTCTACCATTTCCGGTCGATAACCGCCGCAGTGGATTTGTTTTTCTGAATCGAATTTAACCGTTTCTCTTTCATCTAGGCCATCGCTCAACCGCCACGGCAAAGAATAAAGCACCCCTTCTACCTGAGAATTTTCATCCTTTACCACATCCAGGGCACCGCAGTTGCGAATAGTGGAAAAACGATAAAATCCCAATCGATATCCAAAAAGAATTGCCGGACCAATAACATAAGCATTAGTATTTTCGCCCAAGGTTCGCTTCAAGTCTGTCGGACACATACAAGAACCATAAGCGAAATAGTAAAACCTTTCCTCCGTGGGAGTTTGCTCTTTCATACCAGACATTTTTTGCGTTTAGTTACCAAAATCAAGCCTCTGTTATTGCCAAGGCCATTGCTAATTTCCTTCGATTCTAATCCCTGCGAGATACTAAAAATGTTATCCATCAGACAATTTATTTCAGACGAAGAGAAGGCGATCGCTCGATGAACAGCGATCGCCTTCCCTACCCAAGTTATTATCACACAAAAACTCTTTTGTCAAGTTCTAAATGTTACCAAACTTAAAGAGTATCTGAGAAAACCTCCTCTGGCATTGTCGGCAGCAAACTGGTAGAAGAAGCTAATGGCTCCATGCGCAGTAACCTTCCGCGATCGTCAGTGCGATAAACCCAACTTTCGCTCTTATCAGATAGCACTATTCGCCAACCTTCCACCAACATCTGAGCGCATAACTCATCGCTTTTAGCAAGTCCGAGACAGCTATTAGGCCAAGTCTGGCGTTTTGCTTCTGTTATTTGAACCTGTGTTGGTGGAATGCCAATTTTGCGCTGCAAGTCTTGGCGGACTGCATCAGCTATTTCGGCGGGTAATTGAGATAATTCCTCAGTATTTTGAGCGAAAACTTCAGAATTAGCTTTGGGAGAATTTGGATTTAACTTCTCTAAATTTGAAAGTTCTTCCTCAAGCCAATTTTGGCTAATTAGAACCATATTATTTTGGGGTTCTTCTTCCTCGATATATGCGGCAGTTGCCGATATTTTTAACTCATCGTTATTGGTTTCGGGAAAACCAATAACAGAAAATTTATTAGCAGCAACCTTGTCCTTTGTCTGTGTTGTTGTCGGCGAATTAATAACCTCTGCATCAGCAATTGCATTATTAGTTAAATTAGGATATGCTTCAAAAGCTAAAAGCCCCGTCAACATCAAAGCCAAGAAAAACGGACGCGGTTGCCGTTCCTTTGCATTTCTGCTTACATTAGATTTGGGATTAGTAAATAGTTGTTTCATAGCAAAACTTATGACATAGCGGTCAGACACGCTCCGGGCGATCGTTACTTTCGCCCAGCAGCAATATTGTTAAAAAAAGCAGTTCCAGGGATAGAGACAAGCTACACAAACCTTTGGTTCCGAAGCCTAAAGCTAAGATTAGCTCTAGGAAAAGTTCTTATTTTTACTTCCAGCTCTTTTGCTAAAAAGTCAGGAAATAGAGCTACCATTAACAATTTGAGATTCCTCGAACAGATCGGGAACCAGAATAACTAGCGAAAATTAGCCTGTGGAGCTTTTCCGTAAAAAATGTGCTGCTTTACGACAGCGCCATTATCCTTTAATTATTGACAAAAGCAATGTTAGGCGAGGGGCTGATTCCTCAGATAAGTAAAAGTTGGTGGGAACTAATCTTTGGAGTCAACCCTAGCAACAATAGATTCTTACCGATGGGGCAATAATTTAACTGCCCCATCGGTAAGAATCTAGTTCTTCTTCTTATTATAAACCATTAGACCGCCTAATGTCCAGTATCTTGCCTTACAGATGGCGATCTAACTTAAGTAAAAACACCAGTATAGCGTGCATCTGGTTTTTTAAAACTCACCACAAAGTAATCGCTTTTTGGGAATGGGGAATTGGGTTCGGGGGGAAATTTTCCGAGTTTTTATCTATTCTTTTATTGATGACAAACTGCTTGGGGAGCAACTCGCAACGAAAGCAAAAATATTTTTTTCTATCTCATACCTCGAACCTCAAACATCTCTGACCTCCTACCTCTTAAAACCTCTGACCTCTGACCTCTGACCTCTGACCTCTTAAAACTCGATTAAAGGTTTTGGGGAAGAATACGAGCCCAAGCATTTCTGCCTACTGCTCTTAAATAAAGACCCAGAGGAAACTGATAATAATCAACAAAAATACTAATTAAAATTCCCAGATGACAGAAAAAAGTTAAACCAGTCCAAACCAGAGGAAACCAAGAAAAAGCGCTACCCGGTATGGGGGGAAAAATATACGCTGCCAACCCCATTAAAGTTGTAGGTAATAGTACAAAAGCAACAGAAGCCAGCTTAATTTCCCAACCTATTTGTACGGAGTTACTGGATGCTTGCCAGCTTCGACCGTTCCAATACCAACCGAGACCGGATGACACATCTGCCATTTTCACCGACTGTCGTTCGATTTCGGCACTCAAAATATGTTGGCAGAAATTACAGGCAAAAGCATCCATTAGAGCCAAAGCAGAAATCTCGCCGTAGCGGCACACAGGGCAGGTATAAATACCTTCTAAACTCAATTTTGTTGGTAAATCTTTTGAATTTGACATAGACAGGTCAAACAATCCCTACGATGAGTATTATAAGGACAAGGCGATAAACGAGCGAAAAAATTTAAAATTTCGGGAGTACGTCACCTTTGTAAAGAGAGTCGAAGCTTTGAGATTTGGGGTGAATGCCCATTACCCATTACCGCGTTCCCCATTAACAAAAAGCGTTAAATCTTTGGTTTATGACAAAACTGACGTCCTCCCAAAATTTCTTAATATTTACTGGGTGCATCTCCAAGAGCAAGTTAACCACAAATTATGGGGTTATTGCTCCTGGCTTTCTGCCAACATGGGAAGCTATTAAATAACAATCAGGAGGGATTACTAATTCCCCATTCCCCATTCCCAAAAAGCAATGGGTTTTTGGTTAGCTTCTTGCATTGAGATACACCCCTTAATTTTGCTACAATCTCAACCCGAACCCTTCAAGCCTTCATAGATGTTAAAAAAACACCTTTTCAATCGCTCCATCTACATAAGGCCAACTTTGTTGGGCAATCGGTGGCAGTCGATCGCTCGATTTATCGGTCTTTTCTGCCTCTGCTGCTTTCTGGCCATTAGCTGCGGCCAATCGGCACAGCAACCTTCGACAACCAACCCAGATCGGATCGCCATCGGCACAACCCTAAAACTGCGCACCCTGGATCCTGCCGATGCCTACGAAGTCATCTCTGGCAACTTGCTTTATAACCTGGGCGATCGCCTCTACGGTTACAAACTCGGCACTACCGAAATCGTACCTCAACTGGCAGCACAAATGCCTGTAGTCACCCCCGACGGCCTAACCTACATCATCTCTCTCCGTCAAGGGGTAGTTTTCCACGACGGCACTCCCTTCAACGCCGAAACAATGGCCTTTTCTCTCCAAAGATTTATCGAAAACAAAGGCTCTCCTTCTTCTTTATTAGCCGACATCGTAGAATCGGTAGAGGCCACCCGAGAATACGAACTGACAATTCAACTCAAAAAACCCTTTGCTGCCTTTACTCCACTCCTAGCATTTTCCGGTCTTTGCGCTGTTTCTCCTAACTCTTATAAAATTGGCGAAGGACAATTTCAACCGGATACTTTCATCGGTACCGGACCTTACAAATTAGCAGAATACGGACCCGATTTTTTGCGTTTGGATGCCTTCGATGAATATTGGGGAGAAAAACCTGTAAATCAAGGTATCGACATACAGATTTTTTCTAGTTCTGCAAATCTCTATAATTCTTTTCGTACTGGAGCTATAGATGTTGCTTATTTGTCTTTGGATCCGGAGCAAATTAAAAGTTTAGAAACAGAATCAGATCGGGAAAATTGGCAAACTATTACAGCAGACGGTAAAGCGGTTAATTATATTGTCTTAAACGTTAATTCGGAACCTTTAAATAAGCCAGAAGTTCGACGAGCGTTAGCAGCTATTATCGACCGGGCGCTTTTAAACCAGCGGGTTTTATTAGGGCAAGCTGAACCCCTTTATAGTTTAATTCCGACTAATTTTAGCAGCTATCAACCGGTGTTTGAAGAAAACTATGGAGACGGGAATGCTGAATTAGCAAAAGAACTTTTACAAAAGGCAGGATATTCGGCAGATAATCCCGCCACTATCGAACTTTGGCACGCTTCAAATTCGACTAAACGCAGTTTAATCGCCAGTACCATGAAGGCGATCGTCGAACAACAATTAGACGGTTTGATGCAATTAGAATTAAATAGCGTCGAATCGACAACGGCTTTTAAAAACTTAGAGGAAGGAGTTTATCCTACCTTTATTTTAGATTGGTACGGAGACTTTTTCGACCCCGATAATTACGTTCATCCGTTTTTATATTGCGCTGACGGTTCTCCCCAAACTGGATGCAAACAGGGGGCTACTCAGTTTCAAGGTTCGTTTTATTACAGCGAGAAAATGAACGAGTTAGTCGAACTTCAACGGCAAGAACAAAACCCAGAAGCTCGCCAAGCTATTTTGATAGAAATTCAAAAGATGTTGGGTGAAGATGTGCCTTATATTCCTCTCTGGTTGGATAAGGATTATGTCTTTGCTAGGGATAATATTAGTGGCGTAAGTTTAGAACCATCCCAACAGTTTCCCTTTTGGACGATTAAAAAGTCTTAAATTAGGGAATGGGGAATGGGGAATGGGGAATGGGGAATGGGGAATTATTATTCTGAAAAAAAATTAAAAATTAAGGTGCGCGGTGCGCACCCTACAAAAAGCTATAGCAGTCCTATCTGAGTTGTGTCCCAAAGTTGGTCGCTTTTAGGCAAAAGGCAAGAGGCAAAAGGCAAGAGTAGGGAATAGGGAAGAGGGAAAAGTAGAGAAAACTCAAGAATAAATGATTTTTTCTACTTTTTTTGATAATTTTTAATTTTTCACAACCCGTTTAGGATTGCTATAGTAGGGTGCTATAAGGCGCACCTTACAAAATGCTAAAAATATTACGACAAAAAGCTAGTAGGGTGCTATAAGGCGCACCTTACAAAATGCTCAAAATATTACTACAAAAAGCTAGTAGGGTGCGCAATGCGCACCTTACAAAATGCTAAAAATATTACCCACAATTTTAGCCTAGACCCGCTACTACTTTTTTTATCTGAGAAAAGCGCTTACCAACCAAAGTACGAGGAAGGTTACTAGGGTAATAAATATCTCCACATTCAAACCGGTTGCTGGAGCTAGGGGGCCTAAAATTCCTCCTAATAATAAACCGCCAATAAGAGCCCCCGCACTTAATAAAACAGAACGACCAAACTTATTTTCTTTGCGGTTGAGAAAATAAAGACAACCGCCGACTCCCAGAGCTAAAGTTAATTGCAAAACGCTGGTACTGGAGGCAAAAATGCTAATACCGGCTAGGGCTACATATCCCCCCGCAGGCCAGAGAATATCTGCTCTACTGGGGGTATCGATTAACCTTTCCAACCACCCGGGCATTTTATTAGTTGATTCTGAAGCTACAGGGGGTGGAGCTTGAGTAGTTCGTTCTGGAAAACGAATCCTTTCTGGTACTTTAATTTTGCCTTCTTGACGCAAGCGCAAGCGCTCCATCAAAATAGCATCGTAGGCTGCTTCAATGTTTTGTAAACTTTTTTGGTCTTCGCTGTATTGTTGTTTCAAACGGTCTCGTGCTTCTTGAATTTCATCAAAGGAAGCATCTTCGTTTAGACCTAATTGTTGATAGTGACTTTGATTGCTCATCTTATTATATTATTTTTGAGGGTTGGAGAAATTTTTAAAGATGGTCGTAGAACGCGGCTATTACCGTAGAACAGGCAACATGAGCTGTTTTCAAATTGTTAACAATTAAAAATTAACAATTGATGCTAACAATTCCCGACCATTGAACTTTTTTTTGTTGTTGCCGCCGATAGGAAAAAAAGTAAGAGTTATCTTGGTAAGTGCAGTAAGGAGCGATCGCTACTTGTTGAGGACCGATTCCTAATTCCTCTAATTGTAAAACATTCACTCGGCGGACATCCAAACGTACTTTTCCCGGTTCTGGATCGAAGAAAATGGGGGAATCTGGCAATTGCTGTAAAAAGTCGAGAATACTCTCAATAGAATTCTGAAGATGTTTGGGAGTAATAGTAGCTCCCACCTGAGCGGCCACCTCTTCAGAAACCTGATAGACTTCTCCAGAAATAGCTGGCCCCATAACGACCCGCAGATTTGAGAGCTCGCTGCCGCTCGAACGAAAACGAGCGATCGCCTCTGGAACAATTTTAGCAGCAGTCCCGCGCCAGCCTGCATGAACGGCCCCCACGCGCCCCGTGTCAACATCGGCTATAAGAACGGGTACGCAGTCGGCGCTACAAACCCAGACTGATTCTCCTGTTTTTTCTGTCAAAAGACCATCTGCTTGAGGATAGGTTCCTTCTGAATCTTCATAGCTGGAAGCTTCCAGAGCTTCTGTGGTTTTTAATACCGTATTGCCGTGGACCTGCTTGAGTCGGTAAACCGGAACCTTAGGCCGGAGTATTTCTACTAATGTTATAGGCCCTTGGGGGGAAAACTGTTTAGTAAAAAAACCGTGAGGCCATTTTTCCAGTAAACTGCAAGTAAGGTAAGAGAAACCTTCCCAAGACTGCCAGTCCCAGGCGATCGTAGTCTCGACTGGTTGTTGGTGGGACATCTTTAATCGTAAATTGCTAACTTTTCAACTAATTTAACTATGGTTAACGCTCAGATCGCCGACAAACTTTTCGTAGGCGACGGTCAGCCCCTAGCCCTCATTAGCGGGCCTTGCGTCATTGAGTCAGAGGATTTTGCTCTGAAGATGGCCGAGGAAATTAAAAAAATATGCGATCGCCTCAACATCTCTTATATCTTTAAATCTTCTTTCGATAAAGCTAACCGCACTTCGATTAATTCTTTTCGCGGCCCCAGTTTGGAGGAAGGTTTGCAAACTTTCCAAAAAATTAAGGAAAAGGTGGGAGTTCCAGTTCTCACGGACATACACGAAAGCATCCAAGCGGCAATGGTTGCCGAAGTTGTCGATATCCTCCAAATTCCGGCCTTCCTCTGCCGCCAAACCGATCTTCTTCTGGCAGCGGCGGCCACCGGTCGAGCGGTTAACGTGAAAAAAGGCCAGTTTCTCGCGCCCTGGGACATGAAAAATGTGGTGCAAAAGTTGGAAAGCGGCGGGGCAAAAAATATTTTGCTGACGGAACGGGGCACGTCTTTTGGTTACAATACCCTGGTTGTGGATTTTCGCTCTCTGCCCCAAATGCGAGCTTTTGGCTATCCGGTGGTGTTCGATGCTACTCACAGCGTCCAAATGCCCGGAGGTCAGGGCAATAAAAGCGGAGGCCAGCGAGAATTTGTGCCCTATTTGGCCAGGGCCGCTACGGCTATTGGTATCGATGCTTTGTTTATGGAGGTTCACGAAAACCCCGAGGTTGCCCTCAGCGACGGCCCCAATATGGTACCTCTGGCTAATTTGGAGGCTATTCTCAAACAAATTTTGATGGTTCGCGAGAGTTTGGCTAATTAATAATTAACAATTGTCATTCCCCATTCCCCATTCCCCATTCCCAATTCCCAATTCCCAAAAAGATGAATAAAATTCCCGAAACAGAATTAAAAAGTATTTTATCGAAAGTTAAATTATTAACTTTGGATGTGGATGGCGTGCTGACCGATGGCAGTCTTTATTATACGGAGAGCGGCGAAGAATTAAAAAGATTTAACGTCAAAGACGGTCTGGGAATTAAGCGGGTTATGCAGGCGGGAATTGAGGTGGCAATTATTACGGTGAGTACGGCTCATGCAGTTCGACATCGGGCGAAAAAACTGGGAATAGAACATCTATATATGGGAAATGAAGATAAATTAACGGCGATGAAAGAATTGTGCGATCGCCTGAATTTCACCCTAGCAGAAGTAGCTTACGTTGGCGACGATTTAGTAGATTTGCCCGTACTAAAAGCTGTGGGTTGTCCCTTAACTGTTGCCGATGCTATCCCACAAAATCAAGAAGTTTCCATTTATGTTACGGAAAAATGTGGAGGGCAAGGAGCGGTTAGAGAAATTTGCGAGTTATTATTGTCTAGTTTGTAGTAAGCGCTTTAGCGCTAAAAACAAGTATTTTTTGAAGCATTGAAAAACACAAAAGTCAAGAAACCAGGTTTTTTGAAAAAACCTGGTTTCTGAGATACAAAAAATTGCCAGATGCTAACATTTTCCAGAGAAAAATTTATCGCCGCGCTAAAAATTCAGAGAGAAAAAGCAGGATTAGATAACCCCTTTAAAAACAGCTTTAAAAACAGCTTTAAAAACAGCAAAATAGAGGAAAATCTCCATATTTTCGAGAGTTTGCCCTCCACAAATCAAACTCTTTGGCAGTTAATCGACGAAGGCGCGGCAGCAGGTACCGTTGTTATTGCCAGCCAACAAACCGCAGGGAAAGGACAATGGGGGCGAAACTGGGTCTCCGAACCAGGGGGACTTTATTTGTCAGTGGCGATCGCTCCCGACGTTCCCATCTCCCACAGCGCCCAACTAACTATGTCTGGTGCCTTAGGCATCGCTACGGCCTTGCGCGATCGCCAAATACCCGTTGGGCTAAAATGGCCGAACGACTTAATCCTGCAAAATCGCAAACTAGGTGGTATCCTTACTGAAGCTAGGGTAGAACGAGGCCAAATAACCAGGGCAATTATTGGGGTGGGCCTAAATTGGGCAAACACCGTGCCGGAGACCGGCATCAATTTACAAACTTACTTTGCCAAAGAAGCAACAGGGCAAAGTTTGTCTCTGGAAATGTTAGCGGCGATGGTCTTACAGGGAACCGAGTTAGGGTTTTGGCGACTCAAAGAAGAAGGCATAGATCGTTTATTGTCGTCATATTGCCAGTTGCTAAGTGCTAGAGGCCGTCAAATTTCAGTAGATGGCCGTTCCGGTAAAATCGTCGGCGTAACTCCCACTGGCGAGCTACGGGTAAAACTTAACATTGCCGATGCGATGGCCTCCAAAAGCAACTCGCTCCCATCTGCCACCGAAATTTTTGTTAAACCAGGTACAATTACTCTGGGTTATGACACCGAAGCGTAGAGCGGGCATCTTGCCTGTAAGGTAGAACGGCTCGGAGAGAAAAAGCGTTATAGTTGGAAAAAATCATGGAAACTCCTCATCAAGACAATCAATTAACTCGAAAAGCGATGTTGCATCCGCAACGCTTCGCGAACGCCCCGCAACGTAGCCGCCCCACAACTTCTAGAAACCTCCTGCTAAGAGTAGGTTGCTGTCTGGCAAGTCTGAGCCTTCTCAGTAGAGGCATGGCAGCAGCAGAGCAAATCTTAGAAATAGAAGTTTACGATTACGAACCTGCTTACGAACCTGCCCCGGCAGATTATTACGAACCCCCACCGCAGTCTAGTTATGTAGAACCGAGTTGGGAACCGGAAACTTATTATTATCAAGAACCGGATTATTATTCTCAGCCGGCACCGGAACCTTCTTATTACCAAGAACCGGATTATTATTCTCAGCCGGAGCCTTACTACGAACCGGAACCTTATTATTACCAAGAACCGGATTATTATTCTCAACCGGCACCGGAACCTTACTGGGAACCAGAGCCCTCTTACTACCAAGAACCGGATTATTATTCTCAACCGGCACCGGAACCTTACTGGGAACCGGAACCTTATTATTACCAAGAACCGGATTATTATTCTCAACCGGCACCGGAGCCTTACTGGGAACCTGAGCCTTATTATTCTCAGCCGGCACCGAGTTATCAAGAACCGATTGTAGAATTACCGGAACTGCCCCCACTAGAAGAAGAACCTAGCTTTCTTCCAGACGATTTATATGTAGCTCCGCCGACGGCTCTAAATCTTAACAAAAACGCCAAACCTGCTAGCACTTATTACGGGGGAGCAAATAATTATATAGACCAAAGCAGCGATTATCAGATTGGCGCGACCGATAGTTATGAAGCGCCGAGTACGGTAGTATTTGCCGAACGTTCTAGCGGCTGCGAGGCGGTATTGCAAAGCGGACAAGGAATTTCAGGTAGTATATGCGATCGCGCCGAGCCTGCTTACGTCGCCCAAGATAATTGGAGCGCCCCGACTCAAAATAACTGGAGCGCTCCCACGGAGAATAATTGGAGCGCCCCGGCTCAAACGGCAAGCAGTTATTCGGATTATTCTCCAAGCTATAGCTCCAACTCGTCGTACAGCGATAACAGCTACTACTCCAACTCGTCGTACAACGATAACAGCTACTACTCCAACTCGTCGTACAACGATAACAGCTACTACTCCAACTCGTCGTACAGCGATAACAGCTA
>CAZSTZ010000077.1:11018-23149 GCA_964609515.1 uncultured bacterium
CGTCGTACAACGATAACAGCTACTACTCCAACTCGTCGTACAGCGATAACAGCTATTACTCAGGTTCAAATTACGGTAGCGGTTATAACTACCAGCAAGAAGAAGTACAAGTGGCGAGCGTGTTGCCCGCACAACTGGGAGGTTTGTTTGAGATTAACCCGATGAGCGAGTCGGGTTTGGCTTACTACAACCGCACCATGCGACCGCCCGCAGTGCGCGGCAACGGCGATAAAAAATTACTGTTCCCCCTATCCCTGCCAGCGCCGATAACTTCCTTATTTGGTTGGCGGACTCATCCAATTTTAGGATATAAGAAATTCCACACCGGTACCGATTTGGGAGCGGAGACGGGAACGCCGGTGGTTGCAGCTTATGCCGGTCACGTTACCATCGCCGACTGGTTGGGCGGTTACGGCGTGACAGTGGCAGTCGAACACCGACATAAAGGTTTGGAAACTCTCTACGGTCACTTATCGGAAATATTTGTGAAACCCGGAGAGTTCGTGCAACAAGGAGAAGTTATCGGGCGCGTCGGCAGCACCGGCCGATCTACAGGTCCGCACTTGCACTTTGAATTGCGGGAATTTACTAAAGACGGTTGGGTAACGCGAGATCCCGACAGTCAGATCGAAGCGGGGATGGCGAGTTTGATGGCAGCATTGAAGATTAAGGAAGTGCCAGAAGCGCCCGAGATTAGTTTGGAAGAGTTAAGCAAGCAAACTAAGGATATGGGGGGCAAACCGCAACTGCCGCCCTTGCCCCCCGGGTTTGAGGTGCCCATTCCCGATTTAGTGCCCCCAGTGTTCGAGCTGACTAAGGCTTCCGAGAAGTCGGAGGACGATTCTCAGTTGACTCGGAAAGTTGAGAAAGAGAAAGAGTAAAGATTGGCCACTAGAGAGGCGATCGAGTAGGGTGTATCTCAATTTTGAAGAGAACCAACAACTTACTGCTTTTTGGGAATGGGGAATAGGGAATGGGGAATTGGCAAGAAAGCCTTTTTACAAAATTGAAATGCTCCCATCGAGTATTCTCATAAAACTCAGTTTTTCCGTCTCTGGTGAAACCCCGTTTTTTAAAAAAGCGGGTTTTTTAACTAACAAAAAACTGGCCGTCAATCTAACAAAGGGAAATGGTATTATAGACTTTCAAACTGATGGCCCTTGGTGAGGATGTTTCTCGAATTAAGTTAATATTGAATAATATTCTACCCAACTCGAATGGCCCTTTTTACCAACACAAGCAAAAGGGACATCGACTTGGAACTAACAACAGGAACCAATCCAAGAAAAGTGCTTTTCTGCCACTTGAGGAATGCTTCTTCTACTCATATTCTAAGGAGTGAGGATGAAGGCCAATATTTCAGTCGGTCAGTCCGATGAATCTGTAGAAAAGAAACCTTGTATTTTAGTTGTGGATGACGATGAAGATAATTTAGTATTGATGGCCTACATCACCCAATCTCTCAACTGTAAGTTGATAATGGCAAAAGAGGGCAATGAAGCTTTTTCCCTGGCAAAAGAAAGTCAACCGGATCTAATATTAGTAGAAATGGCCTTGGAGGGAATCAGTTTAATCGATCGCCTCCAGCAAGATCGACTTACCCGGCAAATTCCTATTATTGCCGTTACCGAACTTGCTTTTGGCAAACAAGGAGAGCGCAATATTAGACCCAGAGGCTGCGAATTATATATTCGCAAACCCTATTTACTTGAAGAACTAGAGATGGCTTTTCGCAAAGTTTTAAAGTCAAAATTAGACGCTAATTTGAAGTTGCATTAGACAACTGAAGTTCAAAAATAGCGATCGCTCCCGTGCGAGCTGTTTCAATGTTAGTCTCGCTAAGAAAGTCGGTAACAGTAACGTTAAGGACTTCTTCGACGGAATCCTTAATTTTCGGCTGAAGCATTTTGTCGAAGAAATTTCTAACTTTTTTCGCTAATTCTTGGTTGTTATACCATTTTAATAAAGTTATGAAACCTAGCGTAATCTTTAAGCCCCCCGCAGATTCGGGGGGTTTGGGGGGATCGAACTCTTCCATATCTTTAACAAATTGGTATTAGTTTCATTCAAAACTAACTCGGGACGAGTCAGATAATAGATTTAGGCCGTTACGGACAAGTCATCAAAAAAACCTAAAAATGGCTCTGAGTTGCTCGTAACGGTGTAGGTTTCCAGAAGTAACTAAGTTTCCAATTTTAGAGATTAACTCGATTATAACATCGTTGATTGCTAGACTTGCTCAATCTGAGGGAGTATTTTTCGGTGGATCGTCCCAGGCGATCGCCCCTTTTTAGGTATCCCAGAAACCCGGTTTTTTGAAAAAACCGGGTTTCTTGACCTATCGAAAAATCTATCTTAGGCTAGAGGCAACTCGATCGATTTTTAACTTAAATTAAAGTAGCAAAGTTAGGGACAATTTTTCCAACCGTTGAACTTAATCAGAAAAAATTATGTTTGAAAAAATCAAGAAAGGTTTTCTGACTGTTTTCGATTTGTTGCGAGAAGCCTTTGGAGAGTGGCAAAAAGATAACGTATCTATTTTAGCAGCATCTTTAGCCTATTATACAGTTTTCTCCTTAACACCGATTTTAATTATTAGCATCGCGATCGCCGGTTCTATATTTGGAGAAGAAACGGCCAAAGGAGAAATTATGAGACAGTTTCAAGACTTAGTAGGCTCCAGGGGTGCCGAAGTCATCCAAACCACTCTCAGTAATGCGAATACACCCAAACTCAAAAATATTGCTTCTCTCATCAGCGTGGTCCTATTATTAATAGGTGCTTCTGGAGTTTTTGCCCAACTCCAACACGCCCTCAATCTCGTCTGGAACGTTAAGGCAAAACCAGGAAAAGGCATTTCTCAATTAATTAGAAAGCGCCTTTTTTCCTTTTCAATGGTATTAGCAATAGGCTTTTTATTGCTAGTTTCATTAGTTGTCAATGCCGTTCTATCTGCTTTGAGTAACTATGCCAGTAGTTGGCTGCCAGGATTTGATTTTTTGTGGCAAATTTTTAATTTTGTCTTATCTTTTCTAATAACTACCTTTTTATTTGCTTTACTATATAAATTCGTTCCCGATGTCAAGATAGGTTGGAAAGATGTTATTATGGGAGCAGGTATTACAGCCTTGCTTTTTGCGATCGGTAAGTTTTTACTAGGAATGTATTTAGGAAGGGGAACTTTTGGCTCGGCTTACGGGGCAGCAGGCTCTTTAGTGGTACTTTTAGCTTGGGTGTATTATTCATCCCAAATTATTATGTTTGGAGCCGAGTTTACCCAAGTTTACGCCCTAAAATTTGGTTCGAGAATCGTTCCCGACAAACACGGAAAAATGACGAGAGCTTGGTAGCCCCGTCGTTTCAAAGCGGGGCGTCCAAGCGAACGGCGGTTTCAACCGCCGTGATGAGGGTCGTTGATGTATTCCAGAATCTTGGCAGTGCTGACTTTCCCCGTGGTGTCATAAAAATAGCTGTGAGTCCATAAACTAGGCAGTTTGCATAGCTCTGGAAATTCCTGTCGCAACAGTCGAGAAGACCTGCCTTTTAAAGCTTTGACTATTTTATGAATTGCTATATCTGACCCATGCTCTACCAATACATGAACATGCAAAAAGCTCTATTTCTAACCCTTTTATTAACCAACCTTTTTCTGCGGCCACTTCTGATAAGATAGCTGCCAATCTTATTTTGACTTGGCCCACTAATACTTTCTTACGTATGCATGGGAATCCAGACTAAATGAACGTGGGCCAAACCTACTGAACGATGTTGCATGCCGCTTGCGCTTCGCCAACGCCCGTTGTCGGTATATTTTTTGTCGATTTTTCATGTTGATGGGTTGACATTTATCGACATCTTGATTATAATAGAAACATGAGTAAAAAAACTAAGAAAAAAGCCAAAAATCTGGGATGTCAACAAGTTTTATTGCATCCCGATAAAAACCTACTGGCCATATTAGAATACTTGTGCGGCGAGGCTAATAAGGTGTTAAATTGTTCTGTTTATTATGCCCGACAAGTTTGGTTTAAAGAAAATCGATTTGTCACCCAAAACGAGCTTTGCGGGCAAATGAAATGGAACAGACACTTTAATGCGATGTATGCTTCTAGTGCCCAACAAATATGCAATGGTGTTGTTGAATCTTTTAGTAGTTTTAGACAGCTACTCAAGCTATTTTGGAAAGGTGAATTGGCTGATAAACCCAAACCACCTAACTATCGAAAACCGGGTTTATTTACCGTTTCTTATCCTAAGAAATGGTTGAAAATTACCGATAAAGGAATTAGAGTTCCATTAGGACGCAAAGTAAAAGCATGGTTTGGATTAGAGGCTTTCTACATTCCGATGGCAAGTAACCTAGATTGGAACTCAATTAAAGAAATCAGGATTCTACCCCGTCACGGTTGCTTTTATACTGAGTTTGTCTATGAAGTCAAACCTCAACTAGCTAAATTGGACCAAGACCAAGCCCTTTCTATTGACCACGGTTTAGACAACTGGCTAACCTGCGTAGATACCCAAGGTCAGAGTTTTATTATTGATGGGAAACATCTTAAGTCAAAAAATCAGTGGTACAATAAACAAATTGCTACAATTAAAGAACATAAGCCCCAAGGCTTTTGGTCTAAAAGATTAGCTCGTATCGCTGAAAAACGTAATCGCCAAATGCGGGATGCTGTTAATAAAGCAGCACGACTAATCATTAATCATTGCCTTAAACATGGAATTGGCACAGTCGTTTTTGGTTGGAATAAAGGTCAAAAACAATCAATTGAACTAGGGACTAAAACTAATCAAAAGTTTGTACAAATTCCTACTGCAAGACTCAAGGAAAGAATCGAGCAACTTTGCCTATTATATAAATTGCAATTTGTAGAAACTGAGGAATCTTATACCTCGAAAGCGTCGTTTTTAGATGATGATTTTATCCCAAAATACGGTGAAAAACCCGATAACTGGGAACCATCTGGAAAACGCATTAAACGAGGTTTATATCAATCTGCTGCGGGTTATTTGATAAATGCCGATTGTAACGGTGCAGCAAATATCCTCAGAAAAGTATCTGGAAGGCTCAAGCTTAACTTAAGCCAACTAAGTAGAGGCGCTTTGATTACGCCTTTAAGAGTTCATTTTTGGACGAATTAAGAATCTGCGCGTCTTTAGACCGCAGAGTTTCAAGCTGTCAGGAAAGATTAGGTGCATCTCAATTTTGATATTGCCAAGAATTAGATGCTTTTTGTTAGTTGTTAGTTGTCAGTTGTTAGTTGCTTACCTGATTCGATATTTTTGCTTTCGTTGCCAGCTGCTTCCGAATTTTTCTTCTTCATTCTAAAAGGGGATAATTCCCAGAAGGTTCCTCCCGCGTTGGTTGTCGGTCATCCTCCACAGGTTGCCCGTATGATGGGGGAGGAGCGAGTAAACTTCGCCAAGTTTGAATTTGCGCTTGGGCGGCAGTATAAGCGCTAGTGCCATAAGGAACGCGGTTAGCAATCTCGATCGCCCTTTGCAAATCGCTATTAGCAGCCGCATCCATTGCCAGCATTAAAATTTGTTGGCTCCATTCGCTAATGACCAAATCGGCTGAGGAGCGGTTAGGATTATAAGTAGGCACTTGATTTGCCAGCATAATCGCCGTAATATAAGCATCTGGGGTTCCTACTGTTGCTGCTCTGCGAGCATTTTCTAAAGTTCTTGCTGCTTCCAACTCGCTAGACCAACTGCGGATTTTGGTTCGAGCCTCGTTATAGAGAATTCTTCCAGGTTTAATCGTTTCTAGAAGGGCGATCGCCTCATCCAACTTACCCGAGAATGCAAGCTGCTGTGCCTTATCCAACAGGGGTTGGTCTTGATATCGTTCGATTCTCTCCGTCCAATTTTGGATTCTTCTTTGGGCATCTGGATAAAGAACCCTGCCCTTGTTCACCTGACTCGCAGTAGCGATCGCTGTTTCCAGAGACTCGACATCGCCAAAACTCGCCAGTCGGTCTGCCTTTTCCAACAGAGGAGCATCTTCTATTTCCTCAATATCGTTAGTCCAACGAGCGATTAAACCCTTAGCTTCTAAAGCTCTGGGATTAGAAGCGGGAATAGTACGCAACTTAGCGATCGCAGCTTGGAGGTCGTTTACCCTACCTCTTCTTGCCAGTTTTTCGCTTTCCTCTATAGCACTGACATCGCCTATTTCTCGTTCCCATCGATTAATTAACCCTTGGGCCCTAGTATAGAGGGGACGTTGGGAACTTATCTCTTTAGCCCTGCGGATAGCATCTTCGATACTTCCCACCGTTCCCAGTTCTGCAGGAGAATGGGCTCGTGCCAACACCACCAAATCCTCCGCCATTTTCTGCAAGCTCTCTGTTGGCGGAACGCTACTCACCATTCTTATGGTTTCTTGCCATTCTCCCTCATCCAGTTTTGCCAAAGCTAAATCTAAAATTTCGTTACCATACTCAACAATTAGTTTTTGTGCGGCTTGGTAAAGATAACTTTTCTGCTCTATTTCGTCTGCCTGCTTAATAGCCTCTGCCAGATTCTCGAATCCTCCTTTATCTCCTACATCTCTTGCCTGGTTCAACCTTTTTCCATCCTGGCGAGCTTCGCGAATGCGAGCGGTCAGTTCTACATATTTAGTATTTTCCCAGTAGCTATTAGGAACCGACAGCAACCTTGTTGCTTCTAGATAGGCATCATGCCAGCGTTCGTTGCGGAGATTCTGCTCCGCTTTTTGATAAGTTTCTTCAGCCTTGTTCCAAATACTTTCCCACTTTTGCACTCTACTTTCTACTAAAGGATAAGCTGTAACGTTTGATGGCACTTGTCTGGCCGTAGCGATAGCTTTTTCTATATTCCCATCTTGAAAAGCCATCTCTCCCATTGATAGTATCTTCTCAGACCATTTTTCTATCTGACTGTTTGCCTGGGAGCGCAACGGGTTCTCTTGTGGTAGAGCGTTAACTAAAGCGATCGCCTCCAACAAACCTGGGATACTATAAGAAGATGCCTTCACTTCAGCACAATACAAACGTTTGGCAGCAGAAGTCAGAGGTAAATATAACTCCGAGCAATCGTGTCGCGAGGGCAGACGGATTAATTCATGGAGGGCAGTTAATCCCGCACCTCCAGGGATGAGGGCGATGGCCAACATCCAAAACAGCCAGTATAGAGGCCAGCCCCATCCCCTAGCTTGTTGTCCTTCATTAGTTGGTGGCCTTTTTTGTTTTAAGGCCTTTTCTTGGGCGGGCCGGGGGAGATTTTCTGCTTTTCTGGACGGTTTTCTTAAGGATCGATTTGGCATCATCACAGGATTATTTCTAGCTTTGAGCTCTCGCAGTCTTTCGGCGCGGTTTTTGCGGCGGTCCGGAATCGGTTTGTCCGCAGATTGGATATCTTGCCATTGATTACCCTGGGAGCTATGGTTGATTATTTTATTTTTTTGATTCATAAGCTTCCACCATAACCGCGAACCATTTTATTGATTTAAAACAACTTTAAGATGCTTCCCCGTTCTGGCCTTTATGGCAATTGTCTATGCTTCGGCCATTTGTCTAGTTTATAAAAGTTATAACAGTTTTCTGCCCAAGGGGAAGGGAATGGAGAATTGGGAATTCTTCCCTGTTGCCTGTTGCCTACCATTCCCCATTCCCCAGAAAAACTAAAATTTCTTCAAGAGAAGTAACCGAGAGTCTGGAATCCCCGTAACTTTAGTTCGCTTAGGAAAGACGAACGACGGTTTTAACCGTCGTGATTTAAACAACACAGAGCTTATTTGACCGACGAATCAGTTTAACTTTCTTAGGAGAAAATTGCCCAATTCGTTTCCAATTGTGGTCGTAAACGCTAATGTTTTTGGTCTTTGTATCAGTGAAGCCACCAACCCATCCAATGTAGGTTTTTCCTGCTTTTTCAGCTAAAACTTTATCGCCATAACGGACATTAAAAGGAGTAGTCGTTCCCCCTTTGCGTTTACGGATGCCGCCTTTTTCTGCATTGTCAAAGTGCAAAGCACGGCGAAAGTAAGCAGGTCTGGTTATTACTCGAAAAATACAAGGAGTTATGTTAACTGAACCTTTCCAACCCCAAGTATCACTGTTTTTCCTGGGAGTTACCCCATAGCGGATAAATTCACTTGCAGCTAAAGCAATGCCATCTACTGCATGAGATTCTGGTACTTGGGCCTTCTTATCTTTGATTTTCTCCAGCTTTAAATATCTGCGTATTTGACTGGTTCCGTTATTATTCTTTTGCCAGCCATAGACAGTTTTAACTGGGGCAATAGATTTGAGTTGTTCAACACAGTAGTTTTGCCCCACCATTACTGGAGAAAACCCCTTGCCCGAACGCGCTTTTTTCCGACCGCTAGTTAAATCTACATCAGCTTTGACCAATTCGTAAACAATTGTAGTAATAGGGAAAATCTTCGATAGTTCAGTAATGATTCTGATTTCCATCTCCCTAGAAGCCCGAATAGATGGAGCTAATTTACCTTTTTGAATGCGATTATCGAATCGCTTTTGTCGATGGGCACGTTGGTTAAAAGGTACTTTTCTATTAATCCTTCTACCGCGCCGCACCCGACGTTGTAATGCTCGGTTTCTGACATTTTTAATGACTTTGCCTTTCTTAATAACAGCAGAACCAAGCCGCTCTTTAACGCGGTCGTATGGCAAAACCAAATGTGCGGTAAAAAGGGTGAACTTTGCGGATTGGACTGCAATCCCGGTATAGTTTTTGCCAGGGTCGCAACCAACTGCTATTTTCTGAGTTTCACGACCCGATGGTTCAGCTACCAACTGGACATAATACAAGCCTGCATCATTCCAATGGGAAGTTGCTTTTCCTTCCTTTACCCAACGACGTGCCCGCGATGCTTTTGTAGGCATTGCAGGGGAACCGTCTGGATTTTGAACTGGAACTCGAAACATAAGAGATAATCCTTTTCGAGAAAAGTTGTATGTCCCTACGACCACCAAAAACGTTGTGTCCTGGAATAACCCAGTGCCTTCACCCAAGAAGACCAACAAATAGTCCGGGCTAGGGAAATACCCAGAGGTGTTATCGTTTTTGGCTGCATGGTCTAGCCGACTCTTGGTTAGGCGTTGGGTCGTCCAAGCTGCGCGTCTTTAGACCGCAGAAGTTGACTTAACGAGACGATCGCCGCAATTGTCCCACAGGTATCTCTGCTGCCGGTCCTTGCAACTCATCAATTAACTCGCTGAGGTGGTCGCTAGTGGCCTCGTAAATTTCCCCACAAAATTCGCAAGTGGCCTTCGCTCCATTATCTTTTTCAATCATATCGCTGAGTTCTTCAACCCCAAACATTTTGAGAGCGCCCAAAACGCGGTTAAAACTGCAACCGCAGTGAAAGCGGACTATTTGGCGTTCTGGCAAGACCTTTAATCCCATATCTCCCAAC
Organism: uncultured bacterium; assembly: GCA_964609515.1. Lineage (GTDB taxonomy): Bacteria > Cyanobacteriota > Cyanobacteriia > Cyanobacteriales > Microcoleaceae > CALKCV01. Next base: position 20,434 of record CAZSTZ010000077.1, read on the forward strand.
AGTTCTTGAAAAATTTGGGGCAAAGTCTTGCCACCCCGTAATAAAGGAGTAAACCCGGACAGATGAGCGATTCTCGATTCGAGAGTTTTGACCAATTCCTCATCAGTGGCAGCCTTGGGCATGACCTGTAATAACAGTCCTCCTGCAGCTTGTACCCCGCTAGCATCGACAAAGACTCCTAAAACCAAGGCCGAAGGAGTCTGCTCGGAAGTTACCAGGTAATGACTGATATCGTCCCCAATTTCTCCAGACACTAATTCTACCGTACTAGAATAGGGATATCCATAACCGACATCGCGCACCACATAAACAAACCCATCTCGACCTACTGCTCCACCTACATCCAATTTGCCTTTGGCATTAGGAGCAAGCTCGATGTTAGGATTATCCACATAACCCCGGACCGTTCCATCTAGTCCCGCGTCTGCCATGACCCCTCCTAAGGGGCCGTTTCCCCGGATGCGAATGTTGACCCTTGATTCGGGAGTTTTCATGCTAGAGGCTAGCAACAATCCCGCCGCCATGGTCCTGCCCAAGGCAGCAGTGGCTACCCAAGAAAGTTGATGTCGGCGTTTTGCCTCTTCTGTTAAGCGGGTAGTAATTACACCTACTGCGCGAATTCCTCCATCGGCTGCGGTGGCCCTAATTAATTGGTCTGCCATTACAATCCTTACATTTCTTAATATTCTCTTTTTTATTCTAGAGGCAAGAGGCAAGAGGCAAGAGGCAAAAGGTTTGAAGAAATTACTTATTACCCATTACCCATTATCCACTACCCATGTTAGGTATTTTTCAAAAAAGCCATTTAAGAATTGAAATTGAAGCATCGGAAGCCTCTCTGAGAGACAGTTTGTTGCGTCCGGCCCAATTGCAAAAATGGCTATGGCCAGAACGTTTTTCTCCCGGACTTCCCGAACAATTGGAACCGGGCCTCAAATTTACTAGCTGGATTGGCCCTGTAGAAATTCAACATTATGTTGACGTGGCCGAGCCCAATTGTTTGAGATTGTTATTAAGTAAAGGTATCGACGGCTTCCACGAGTGGTACTGGGGCGATGGCTGGATACAATCTCGGCTTGAGGGGGTGTCCGCTTTACCTCTTAATTTAGGTCAAACTTTGACTTTATTACGCTTGCGGGAGTTTTTGGCCGGGGCAGAAAAAGAGGAATAAAGAGAAATTGGCAAGAAAAAAACCGGGTTAGTTAGAAAAACCCGGTTTTTTATTAATGTTTTATTAATCTTTTACGGCGTTCCTTGCAACCACAAAAAATACGATTTCCCATTCCCCATTCCCCATTCCCTATTCCCAAATAGATTAATCTCCTAATTTTTCTTTTAAATTGGGGTAGGTGTTGCGATCGCCTATATTGACAATTCGACTTTCATCGTCGGTGGCGGTCAAGTTTTCATAAACTCCTTGGTCTCGTTTTACTAACTTACTAAATCCATGACTTTTTAAATCGCTAATTCCAGTTTCTACTATTATTCTCGGGGCGCTAACCATCCGACGAACCGGCGCGTCTGCGGGAGTATTGCCCACATCGCATTTAGCCAATTCGCACAGTTTTCCCCAGGTTTTTACCTCATCTTTAATACTGTGCCAAACTTCGATTTTTTTATTATTAGTAGGACAGAAATAATCGTAAAAGGGCATGGCGAAACTCTCTTTAAAACCAGGACTTTTGTTGTTAATTATAGATGTCTATCTGGAATTTTAGCAAATTTTAATCGGGAGTACGTCAGTTTTGCGTCTTTATTCTTTCATACTCATGACGAGTACTCTTACTCAAATAAAAAGCGGTGTTTAACGCAGCAGCGGCGTCCCAATAATGAAAAATTCTCTAGAGGGCGCGATCGCTTTTATAATCGATTTGAGCGAGCCTGTCCTTAGAGCCGGCAATGGCCAGCTTTTGCCAAAGAAGCGGTTAAGAGACAAAAATTGACAGGAAGCTTTGCCCCAATTCGATAACAGGAACTACCAATGTCTGATTTCAAGCCCACACCCGAAACCGATCTGACTACCTCTCAATTGATGGAACGATATCAGCTTAACGACGAGACTACTTTGCGCTCGTGGGCGCGATTGCACGATATAGATACCCATAAAGATTTATATACTCCTACGCAAGTGGATGTAATCGACCACGTTCATCATCATATTCATAATTTAGCAATGAGTATGGACGACTACAAAAGTATGCTCGAACGACGGCGGCAAAATCGTTCCCGTAACGGGGAGTCATTAGCTACTGAACCCAAGGAGTCAAAGGTAAAGGAAGAGAGAAGTGCGATAGATGCTCCCGCCAATGAATTTTCAACGAGGGACCTACCCAGGGAAGAAGTGGCTGAGGAAAGCAATAATGCCGACATAACTAATGATGCTTATGAGGCGATCGAGATGCTGACGGAACAATATGCCGAAGCGATCGACTTAATGGGAGAAAGAATTGCCGACCATTTCATAGACGAACTAGATTTATCGGTGATGCGCCACTTAGCGAAAAAAGTAAAAGATCGCCGCAAGTTAAATGGAAAAAACCAACCGAATCGTTTTCTTAAAACCATTCAAGCAGTTTTACCCGCCAAAGCTAGCAATTTTTTAGTTCCTAGACATAAGTCCGACGACCCTAGTATGGAATTAGAACAAAATCATCGACTAGGGTAGAACAGGCATCTTGCCGTAGAACAGGCATCTTGCCGTAGAACAGGCATCTTG
>CAZSTZ010000077.1:23249-24464 GCA_964609515.1 uncultured bacterium
AGAACAGGCATCTTGCCGTAGAACAGGCATCTTGCCGTAGAACAGGCATCTTGCCGTAGAACAGGCATCTTGCCTGTTATCCCCTGGGCTAATTAACAATTCCCCATTCCCCATTCCCTAAAAAAATGATTAAATCTTGGATGGTAATTAGCGCCGTCGCCTTTGTAATATTTTTATCGAGCGGCTTAACTTCGAGGGAAGATATCCAGTGGTTTAGGAGGTTGCGGCGTCCGAGTTGGTTAACCTTTGAAGGAGCAATTCCTCTTATTTGGACGGTAATTTTTATTTGTGCTGCTTGGTCGGCAGTTATCGTCTGGGAAACGGAACCGGGAACGGATAAAACTTGGTTATTAATGGGGTTATATTTGCTCTTGGAAATAGCAACAATGGCTTACACGCCAGTGATGTTAAAAATGCGAAGTTTGCGAGTAGGTACGATAATCGGGGCAACCGGTTTAATGTTAAGTTTGCTCTTGATTTTGAGCGTCTGGAAAGTGGATACTTGGGCGGGAGTTTTATTGTTGCCTTACGTTCTCTGGAGTCCCATCGGCACTTTTACCACTTGGCAGATGGTGAAGTTAAATCCCCAGGATGCGTAATATCAATTAACAATTAACAATTAACAATTTTTGGTATCTCAGAAACCCGGTTTTTTTTAAAAAACCGGGTTTCTTGACCGCCTCTCTAGTAGGGTGCGCAATGGGCACCTAAGGATTAGACAACGGAAGCAAGATGATGCACGAACTTATGAATATTTTTAAGCAAAGCATTATCTTCGCTTCCTGGAATTAGTTCGACTTTTAACAAAAACTCTGCGGCTGCCGACTTAACAGCGTTGATAAATTCATCTATGCTGCTAAATTCTATCCATTCTTTTCCATAAGACAATCGCCAGCCCTTGCTGGCGGGTTCAAAGATAATTCCTTCTGGTTCTTCTACTATTTCCACCGCAACTTTTTGACTTTTTTTTAATGCTTCAATACCTGTAATTAAGGCATCAAACCAAGAGTCTAAATAGGTCAACTTTTCTGTAATTCTGGTTCGACCGTTTGCGATGGTAATCTCACCAATTGGATCTAGAGGTTCGATTCCATCTTCTTCATCTAATTGCCAGTAAATTTCAATCATTTATGCAGCTAGTAGGGTGCTAAAAGCGCACCTTACTAAACTCTCTTTACATTTCCCAGAGCGATCGCTGCACGATAATCATCTCAG
>CAZSTZ010000077.1:24564-26272 GCA_964609515.1 uncultured bacterium
TCTTTACATTTCCCAGAGCGATCGCTGCACGATAATCATCTCAGAACCAATAACGGGTTCGCGAGCGAGCAAAACCCCTTCAGGATCTACCGCTTCTAACTTCTTAAAATCCAACTTCTGGGCTTGCTGGAACATTTGATTGGCTAACTCATCCTGTTCGGCCTCGTCGAGATCGTACCAATCGTTACTGAGTTGAACCACCAACAAACTCGCGGGAAAATTAACCTCAATCGACTCGATAACTCCACCCCCATATTGATTAGTAATATCCGATATTTGATTTTGAATCGCTACCACTAAATATTGTTCTGGAGTCAGTTTCGGTGCCGGGGCGGGAGTGACTTCCACCGGTTCGGTTGGTTCGGGGGCGACTAAAGTCGAACTGGAGAGCTCGTCCTCTGCTATCTCTTCCGATAGCGACAGCTCCGGAGATACTTCCTCAACAGATAGTGGCGACTCTTCTGGGGCGATCGCCGGCAGTTGCGGTTCCTCGATCGTCGCTACCTCTGCCACCTCAGTTGTCCCCTCTTCTGTCGGTGGCAATACCAGAGGCAAAGTCAAGAGGAGTAGAAAAATAGCAGCGATCGCCCCGGCCAAAATTCCATCGGGCAACTTCTGGGAGATAGCCTCCGGCAAAAAAGAACGAACTACCCCCAAAACTCTCTGGAAGAGACTAGGTTTAGCAGTTCCCTTCTCTTGGGGAGTTGTCGAGGGAGCTTTCTGCGATTTTGGTTGTTCTGAATTTGGTTGTTTTGGTTGTTCTTCTGACATTTTATTTTTCTAATTAACTAATAAACTGGATGAAAGTAGCTCGATGTTTTAAAATCCTAATCGAGTTTTTGTTCTTTCATCCACACGTTAATATTCTCATCAAATATGAACCTCAAACGCCGTCGATTTTTAATCTTAAGTAGCCTTGGCATTTTAAGCGCTGGTGGCCTTCTCAAGCTAAAGGGAATTTCCAGCAACCAAAGCGACAATTTCAATTTAGCCAACGCTGCCACCGCTACGAGCGACCCTATTTTCCGGTTTGTTGCCGTAGGCGATACCGGCACAGGTCAGGCAGGTCAGTATGCCGTAGCTAAAGCCATGACTCGCTATTACCAACAACATCCTTTTAATTTTATCCTATTAGCTGGAGATAATATTTATCCCAACGGAGAAATAGAGAGAATTGAGGAAGTTTTTGAGAAACCTTACGAACCTTTATTAGAAAAAGGAGTCAAATTTTACGCTGCTTTAGGCAACCATGACATCCGCACTAATAATGGGGAAGACGAACTTAAATATCCTGCTTTTAATCTGAGCGATCGCTACTACACTTTTCGCCAAGGACCGATTCAATTTTTCGCTTTAGATACCAATCATAACGCCAACTGGAAAGCACAATTACCTTGGTTAGATAAAGAATTAAGTCGCAGCGAAGCCCCTTGGAAAATAGTATTCGGGCACCATCATATTTATGCTTCTGGAGTTCGCGGAGTCAACCAACTTTTTGTCGATAATTTAACTCCTATTTTAGAAAAACATGGAGTGCAATTTTATCTCAACGGTCACGAACACCACTACGAAAGAACTCGCCCCATTAACGGCATTACTTATTTAACTTGCGGTGCCGGTGCCCTACTAAGACCGGTGCGAAAATCCGAGTGGACGGAATATTCTACAAGCAATTTAAGTTTTGCTGCTTTTGATGTTTATGAAGACA
>CAZSTZ010000078.1:0-2049 GCA_964609515.1 uncultured bacterium
TTCTACGGTTCGCTGTACTCCCCGCCCAACGCTTCTACAATAGTCCGAGTATTAGCCACCAACATCTTAATATAACTATCCCCCGCGCTACCCGGCGCCCCAATGGAATCGGAATATAACTCCTCCGACGCTAACTCCACCCCCGCTTCCTCCGCAACAGTTTTAATCAATTGGGGATTAATCGTCGTCTCCGCAAAAATCGCCGGCACCCCCGTCCTCTTAATCTCCTCCGCCAAATCCTTCACCGTCTTCGCACTCGGTTGTTCCTCCGTACTGATACCGATTAACGTTCCCGTCACCGTCAACCCGTAAGCGTTCGCGTAATATTGGAAAGCATCGTGAGTCGTTACCAACCGGCGCCTCTCCGGTGGAATAGTCGCGATTTGCTTCTCGATCCACTCATCCACTCCCTGCAACTCCTCCGCCACTCGCGCCGCATTTTCCCTAAACTCCTCCTCGTCTTCTGGCGACAACTCGATTAAAGCATCTCTAATCGCATTTGCCATCGCTACCCCATTCTCCGCGCTGCCCCAAACGTGAGGATCCGGCACGATTTCTCCCTCCTTATCAAACGGCAAAGGTTCCACCAGTTCCCCAACCGCTACTTTTTCGGCATTGACACCCGCCGCGTTCATCAATTTAATTAACCCCGGTTCCAGATTGTAACCGTTATACAAAATTAAAGCCGCTTCCTCAAAAGCAACGCTATCCATCGGCACCGGTTCGTAAACGTGAGGATCCGCCCCCGGTTCGAGGATGCCCTGGTGGTCGATTTCGTCGCCGCCAATGGTTGCCGTTAGATCCGCGATGATGGTGCTGGTGGATACCACTTTCGGTCTGTTATCCATCCGTTCGGCGATCGTTTCTGGAGATTGGGCACCGCATCCACCAATTAACAATCCCGCTAAGAGAGCGATCGCCCCCCGTAATTTGCCCTTATGGCCCGTAGAACGGGCATCCTGCCTGTGAGTAAAAATGCTCATGTCGGTATTTTTTTTTGTAACTTACTTGACATCTTTTCATATTTCTTTCATAATTTAGATGGAATCTCTAAAATTAGCAAGAGGAAAAAAAGGACATGAATAGCGCCGGACCAATCAGCGTAACCCATTTAGGGGCCAGTTACCGCACCGTCGAGGCCCTGCGGGACATTACTTTCCAACTCCAACCGGGACGAGTCACCGGCATCATCGGGCCCAACGGAGCGGGTAAAAGTACCTTATTAAAAGGAATGTTGGGGTTAATTCCCATTAGTGGGGGGGCGGCGATGTACGAAGGTCAACCTTTGCACGATCGCCTCGAAATGGTGGCCTACGTTCCCCAGCGATCGCAAATCGACTGGACTTATCCCGCCACGGTTTGGGATGTGGTAATGATGGGGCGAGTCAGAAAAACCGGTTGGTTTCGTCGCTTTTCCGCCGTCAGTCGCCGCATCGCCACCGACGCTTTGGAAAGGGTAGGAATGATAGATTATCGCGATCGCCCCATCGGTCAACTTTCCGGCGGACAACAACAACGAGTATTTTTAGCTAGGTCTTTAGCTCAAGAAGCAGAAATATTTTGTTTTGACGAACCTTTTGTCGGGGTAGATAAAAAAACCGAAAGTATTATTTTTAAAATATTTAGAGAATTGGCGACTTTGGGAAAAATTGTAGTTGTAGTTAACCACGATTTAGGGGAATCTATTACTAATTTTGACGACATAGTTTTGCTCGATAAAGAATTAATCGCCACGGGAAAAAGAGAAGCTGTTTTAACAGAAGAAAACCTCTACCGCGCCTACGGTGGTAAAGTTGTCTTTTTTTCAGACGCCAGAAGAGAATTAGCGGCTTAAATTCGTCTATATTGTCATTGCGAGGCGGCTGGAAAACCAGTTAATTTTTGGGTTTAATCGTTAAATCTCTGAGGAAGAAAAAAAGTCAATATTGTCATTGCGAGGCGGCTGGAAAACCAGTTAATTTTTGGGTTTAATCGTTAAATTAGCCGAAGCAATCGATTGCCACGGGGGGGTTAACTATAAAACCCAAAATTGAACTCTTACCACCCCCC
>CAZSTZ010000078.1:2149-26045 GCA_964609515.1 uncultured bacterium
GGGGGGTTAACTATAAAACCCAAAATTGAACTCTTACCACCCCCCCTCGCAATGACAATTGAAGACTTAAGAAAAAAAGTCAATATTGTCATTCTCAGAGATTGCCACGGGGGGTCATAACGAAAAAACCAAAAATTAAACTCTGACCCACCCCCCCTCGCAATGACAATTGAAGTCTTAATCAATTTCCAATTCCCCACCAATAACCCATCCGTTAAATCCGTTACAAAATCCGTTGCCAAAAATGTTAGAATCTCTTCTCGAACCTTTGCAATATAGTTTTATGCAGCGATCGCTCCTCGTTGCAGTTATTATCGGCGTAATTTGTGCCGTAGTTGGGAGTTATTTAATGGTGCAAAGATTGGCGCTTTTAGGCGATGCTATTAGTCATTCGGTTTTGCCCGGTTTGGCTATTGCTTTTATCATGGGCGCTAATATTTTTGTCGGTGCTTTTATTGCTGGAGTAATTAGCACTGTATTTATTAATATCATTAGAACGCGATCGCCCCTTAAAGAAGATGCGGCAATGGGCATCGTTTTTTCCGCTTTTTTTGCCCTGGGAATTACTTTAATTACAGTTATTCAAAAAGACAATAAAATCGACCTCAATCATTTTCTATTCGGTAACATTCTCGGAGTTACCGTCGGCGACGTTCGCGACACTTTAATCATCGCAATAGTCGTTTTATTAGTAGTAGCTTTGCTGTACAAAGAATTGCTATTTTACACCTTCGACCCTTTGGGTTCTCAAGCAGCGGGGTTGCCAGTAAACCTGCTCAATTTAGGTTTAACGATGTTAATGGGAATGACTATAGTTGCCAGTTTAAAAGCAGTGGGAGTTGTTTTAGTTTTATCTCTATTAATTACTCCCGCCGCCACCGCTTATTTATTAGTAAAAAGACTGCATTACATGATGATTTTAGGAGTAATCTTCGGCGTAATTTCTAGTATTAGCGGGATGTACGTCAGTTACTTTTATAACCTGCCTTCCGGGCCGGCCATAGTGTTAGTCGCATCCGGGTTATTCGTACTCGCTTTTTTATTCAGCCCCACCCACGGACTGTTAACCCATCCCGCCTCAAATACCGGTCAACCTTCTATCTGGCGAGAGTTGAAAAATTTGGTAAGATAATGGTTAATCAGAAACCAGGTTTTTTGAAAAAACCTGGTTTCTTAAGTTGTTTGAAAAAACCGAGTTTCTGAGATTGTCAATTGTTAATTAAAAAGGAGGTTCAAAAGATGACTGAATTATTAGCAGAAGCTATTGCCAAAGTCCAACAATTACCGGATACCCGGCAAGATGAAATAGCTCAAATTATTCTCCAACAAATTGAGCCAAGGGATTTTTGGTCGGAGTTAAACCAAATTATCGAAGATTGTCAAATGGAAACAGGTATTAGCGACCTTTCTTATCGAGGCGATCGCGATCTTTATTAAATGAAACAACTACCCGACGAACAAACTCTGCTCGAACTTTTGGAAATGGCTAGAGTCGCTGCCGATAAGGCTAAATCTATGGCAGATATGGCAACAGAAATAGATGACAAGTGGCGAGCTCGTTTGGAAAAGAAACGATTGGCAGCTATACAGGGTTCGAGTAAAAACGAATAGTTACGTCTTTCAGAAACCCGGTATGCATGAAAAAACCGGGTTTCTTAAGTTTTTTGAAATTACCGGGTTTCTTAATCGGTTCCCAATGGGTAATTGTGAATAGAACGCCGTTCCATTCCCCATTCCCCATTCCCCATTCCCCATTCCCCATTCCCAAAACCTACCTCCAACCGACGCGATCCATGACCATTATTGCTTCTGGGTTCAACTTGCCGTAGGTGGAAACATTCATCGTATCGGCCTTAAAATCGCCGAAACTCTGCAACACCGACGCTGCCGGTACCCCCGCAACTACCGGATATTCGTTATTGCCCTCGGAGAAGATTTTTTGAGCCTCCGGACTTGCCAAATGTTCCAGGAACAAAATAGCCCCTTCCTTATTGGGGGCAGTCTTGACGACGCCGCCACCGCTAATGTTAACGTGGGCGCCGCGATCGCTCTGGTTGGGGAAGAAGATACCTACCTGTTCGGCGATCGCTTTATCTTGAGCATCGCTGGAAGATGCCAAACGCGCCAAATAATAACTATTCGCCAAAGCAATATCGCCGATACCCGCAGCAACTGCTTTAATTTGAGCGGTATCGTTACCTTCTGGGGGGCGGGCGAAGTTGCTGACAAAACCTCGGGCCCACTCTTCCGTCTCCGGGATGCCGCGAACTCCGATGAGAGATGCCACTAAAGATTGGTTATAGATATTGTTGGAAGAACGGATAACAATCTTACCTTTCCACTTGTCGCTTGCCAAATCTTCATAAGTCGAAAGTTCGGAAGGATTGACTTTATCCTTGTTATACATGATTGCCCGCACCCGTTTGGAGAAACCAAACCAGAAGTTATTGGGGTGGCGGAGGTTCTCGGGAATGGCGCTAGTTAATAGGTTTGAAGGGGCCGACTGCCAAATTCCCGCTTGTTCCGCCCGCCAGAGGTTGCCCGCATCCACGGTGATAAAGATATCGGCGGGACTGTTGGCACCTTCGCTGAGGATCCGTTCGAGTAAAGCATTCCCATCCCCTTCTACCAAGTTGACTCGGATGCCGGTTTTTTGGGTGAAGCTGTCGTATAGTTCGTTATCGGTGTCGTAGTGGCGGGCGGAATAGAGGTTTACTACTCCGCTGCCTTGGGCCCATCCTCGTTTGCCCTTACCGAGTTCGGCCATCGCTACTGCCCCTAAAGCCGTACCGCCCGCCAGAAAAACGCGCCTACTGATTTTCATTGTCTTTTACCTTTGTTAGTTGACTGCTGCCAAGAAGTTAGCGGGCTGAACTGAAAGCCAGCTATTTGGCAATTTTCGTATTTTAAGACTATTGCTATTAATTCGCAATTAATTTAATAAAAAATTCTTAAGTTTTTGGCCTTCCAAGGGAAAGCAAACGGTTAAGTTATTAACTTAAAAAACCGATTTTGTCAAGGTATGATTAAATATTTTTATCTAAAACTGGAAAATGATAAGTATTAGAGAGGCGGTCGAGAAACCCGGTTTTTCCAAAAATACCTTTGCCAAAACGAAAAATGCCGATTAAAGTAGGTTGGGCGATCGCTACTCAAACCGATTAATTATAAACATGAAGACCTAAGAAACCGGGTTTTTTTAATATTCCCGGTTTCACGGGGGCGAGTTAGTCTTTAACAAAGAAACAATGCTTCGGCAAAGTTTACTTATTTGCCAACCAATTCGATAAATCTTCGAGAGTATTGAAGTCAAAAATATCCACGCTCAAATTTTCCAAATCTTCCAGAGACAAATCTTGCAACTGATTTTTAATACTCTCTGGAACTTCTCCAAAGCGCTTGTTAAGTTGGCGCATTATCAGAGCGATCGCCCCCTTAACTATTCCTTTTCCCTCTGCAAAAGTAATTTGACCGCGACGGTCTCGAATTAAGGTTTCGCGTCCGTGCAATTCTTCCAATTCTTGAGGAGTTAAATTAGCGCGGTTGGCTATATTGAGAGCTTTTTCTATTTCTGGAACCTCCTTTAAAGATGCTGGTATTTCCTCGAAAACAGCCGCTTCTTTAATAAAATAAATCCACTTATCCGTCAAGGTGTCTAACTCTTCCAAACTTTTCTTAAACTTCGGCAATTCTAGAAATACGAAATCCATTTGCTCTTTAGTGTATTCAAAATTTTCTAATTTATCTTTTAAAACAAAGTTGGTAATCAATTTCTCCGTTTTTTCAAACATTATAAAATCCACAATTGTTAAAGCTATTATCGGTCTTATTTCTGGATAATCGTCTCCCGGTTTTAGCTGGTTTGAGTAAATTTTTGCGGCATTATAAACCACTCGATTTTCAAAACCCGCCACGTTAGCAACTTGCATCTCAATAATAACTGTTGACTTATCGTCCAAAACTGCCCGAACATCCAAAAAGCTATCCTTTAAAGTTTGAACCTGACCGGGGCTATAGGGGTCGATAATTTTCAGAGATTTAATCTTGTTTTTGCCATCATAAATAATGGCATTGAGAAAACTAATTAAGATGTCTTGACTTTGGTTGGAACCGAAGATTTTCTTAAAAGCATAATCGATTTTCGGACTAATAAATCTCATAGTAACCTCCTTTTGGTTCGTAGTAATCGCTTTAGCGATTTAAACAAGTTAATTGGAAATCGCTAAAGCGATTACTACAAACAATTAACAAATCACCTTTTAGCCGCAGGATAACAAAGATTGCCATCTCGCTCCTCTCCTAGCAATTTTACCACTTTTTCCTCAGAATTAGAAATAGTAGAACTGCCTAACTCCTCCCCGGCAACTTCGGGAAACTCCCCCTGTTGGTAAAGAGCGATCGCCTCTGGAGCCAACAAATCCATAAAATCCGCTAACTCGCTATAAGTAACGCACTCCACCTCCGGCAAACCGCACACCTTTTCTGCAAACCTTAACATCGCGTTCCAGTAAGCGCCGTTATTCCAGGCCGAGAAGTGATGCCCGATATGCACGGGGGCGCGGTTGCCGTTATAATTCTTCTCGAAATAATTGATATAGCTCTTTAAAGTATCCTCCTCGTAGCGTTTCGCATTGGCAGAGTTAGGCTTTGCCTTGGAGTGGAGGTAATAAAAATTATAATCCATAGAGAGAACGCTTTTTCTACTTCCAGCGCTAGTGATACTCGCTAAAGGAAAGTTCCAAATCTCGTTTTGTTTCTGCGGCCAATAATTAGAAAGAGCCGTTTTACTGGTATCGTAACGGAAACCCCTTTTCCTCAAAGTCTCGTATAAACCCTTGCTGTGACCCAATAGAGGGGCGCGGAAACCTTGGATGGCAGAGCGATCGAATGCTAGAGAACCCGACAAATCGTTGATTTCGCGAGCCGAAAAAACGAACTTATCGAAATAGTCGAACTCCTCGTTCCAGTCGCTCTCGCTCCACTTACTGCCATCGAAATGACCTACAGCATGAGAGCCGATTTCGTGACCTTCCCTATAAGCGAGATTTAGCTGTTCCAAGCGCAAACCTATATCTTCCGCAGACTCCGCCCAGCCGATATCGGAACGTCCCGCAGGTCGATTTCCCGGAGGTTTGTAGAGCTTGCGATCGCCCTTAGTAACGAAGTAAACAGCACTAATAAAATAAGTAAATCGCACGTCAACCCCTTTCTCATCCATACATTGCGAGAATTGACGGGATTTTTCCCAAGCGTCGAGGGACTGGGAACCGTCGAAGGCCAATAACACGAACTGGGGCGGGGGACCTTGTGGAGAAGCGAGCGTTCCTTCTTCCTTTAACAACCGATAAAGGAAACGATAGTTCCAGCGGTCTGTCTTACAAGAATTACCTCCATCCTCCCTCTGGCAGGCAGCGACGAGCTCCTCGGAAAACGGCCCCAAAGCATCCCCGCCCTCAAGACAATAGTTAATTATCCGGTTGAAGCGAGCTCCTGCCGGACACCTGCCGTTTCCGTAAGTAGAGAGATACATTGCCTCAGTCCATTTATCGGTATTGCAAGCTCCACCTCCCCCCAACTCCAGACATCGCGATCGCATTTTCTCCGTAAACGGCCCGAAAGCAAATTTGCCGTTACTCTGAAAATACCCCCCTTTATCGCTAACCAGTTTTGTCTCTATAGGGGGAAGAGACAGAGTTTTCGTATTCTTAACAACCCTCGTTTCCTTACTATTGGATATATCTAAATTCCACAGCGCGACGTATCCGACAAAAAATAATAATAAACTTAGATAGAGATGGCGTTTTTTTGGGTTTTTTTTCATCGCTTTTAGTTCCTTTGTAAAACAGGCATCTTGCCTGTTATAATCCTGTTTATTGGGCAATCTTAGATAACTTGCCCGTGATAAAAACATAGCGAACAGGCATTTCGGCCTGTTCTACGGATAATGCAACAAACCACAGAAAACCAACCGATTAACCCTTGGAATTATAAACCCTGGTGGTGTCAACCTTGGTCGATTATTTTAACCGGAATTACTATTATTAGCGGTAGTTGGTTTGCCTTGAAAATTTGGTGGATAACCGCTTTAGTCGCTTTCCCCATTCTCGTTTGGTGGACTTTTTTCTTAATCCTTTGGCCGCGTTTGGTTAACTTGGAAATGGAGAATGGGGAATAGGGAATGGGGAATAGGGAATAGGGAATAGGGAACATTTCAGAAACCCGGTTTTTTAAAAAAACCGGGTTTCTTGGCTTGTTGAAAAAACCGGGTTTCTTGACCGAATTGGGAACAGATAGTTAATTAAGGTGCGCGGTGCGCACCCTACAAGACAATTAGCAACCAACAATTAATAATTGTTAATTGTTAATTAATAATAATCCTGAACCGCCCTCACCTCCAAATCGCCAGACTGCAAAGAACGAATAGCCGCCGCCGCCGCCTTCGCACCGGCGATAGTTGTAATCAAAGGCACCTTATAATTCAAAGCAGTTCGGCGAAGGGTAATCCCATCTTGACGAGACTCCTCCCCGGCAGGGGTGATAATAATCAACTGAATCTCGCCATTTTTAATTCCATCGGTAACGTTGGGGCGACCTTCGTGCAACTTCAGCGCCAACCCCACATCAAAACCTTGTTCGCGCAAAACCACTCGCGTTCCCTGAGTCGCCACCACCTTAAAACCGAGTTCGATTAAATCCTTAACCACCGGTATCACCTGTTGCTTGTGGCGATCGCTCATCGACACGAAAACCGTTCCCCGCAAAGGCAAAAACTGACTCGCCGATAACTGCGCCTTCGCAAACGCCTTACCGAAATCAAAATCGATACCCATCGCCTCCCCGGTGGAACGCATCTCCGGTCCCAACAAAGTATCAGTTCCCGGAAACTTAGCAAAAGGCAACACCGCCTCCTTAACCGAAACCTGCTTCGGCACCACTTCCTCAACAAAATTCAACTCCGCCAAAGTCTTACCCGACATCACCAAAGATGCCATCTTCGCCAAAGGCACCCCGATCGCCTTAGAAACAAAAGGCACCGTCCGCGACGCCCGAGGGTTCGCCTCCAAAATATAAACCGTATCACCCTGAACCGCAAATTGAATGTTCATCAACCCGATAACCTTCAGCGCCTTCGCCAAATTCACCGTCCATTCGCGAATCGTTTTCAACGCCGCCTCGCTAAGAGACTGATAGGGAATAGAACAAGCGGAGTCTCCCGAGTGGATGCCCGCTTCTTCGATGTGTTCCATAATACCGCCGATGACGACCTGACCGGTAGAGTCAGCGATCGCGTCAACATCGACCTCAATGGCATTTTCCAAAAACTTATCGATTAAAATCGGATGGTCCGGTTCCACCTGAACCGCAAACACCATATAACGTTCCAACTCCTCATCCGAATAAACAATCTCCATCGCCCGTCCCCCCAGAACGTAAGAAGGACGCACCACCACAGGATAACCGATGGAACGCGCCACCCGCAAAGCATCGTCGAAACTCCGGGCAAGACCGTTTGCCGCCTGGCGAATATCTAACTGTCGCAAAATCTTCTCGAAACGTTCCCGATCTTCAGCAGTATCGATGGAATCTGGCGAGGTTCCCCAAATCTTCGTTCCCTCTTGAGTTTCCAAATACTTCTCCAGAGACACCGCCAACTTTAACGGAGTCTGTCCGCCGAACTGGATGATAATGCCTTCCGGTTTTTCCGCATCGATAATATTTGCCACATCTTCCAGAGTCAGGGGCTCGAAATAGAGGCGATCGCTCGTATCGTAGTCCGTAGAAACCGTCTCCGGGTTTGAATTAACCATAATCGTCTCGAAACCCGCATCCCGCAAAGAATAACTGGCATGACAGCAGCAGTAGTCAAACTCGATACCCTGACCGATACGGTTCGGCCCGCCGCCCAAAATCATTACCTTGCGGCGATCCGAAGGCAACACTTCCGACTCCTCCTCGTAAGCGGAATAATAATAAGGAGTAAACGCCTCAAATTCTGCGGCGCAAGTATCCACCGTTTTATAAGCGGGTTTCACTCCCAGACTGAAGCGATAATTCCTTACTTCCGTTTCCGAAGTTTTAGTGGCGTAGGCAATTTGGCGATCGCTAAAACCTTGCCGCTTCACGTCCCACATCTGCTCTTTAGTCAAATCTTGCAGGGGAGTCCGCTTGAGAAACTTCTCCGTTTCCAGCAAATCCTGCATCTTATCTAAGAACCAAATATCGATACCCGTCAGCTCGTAAATTTCCTCCGCCGTCATCCCCAACAGCAAAGCGTGGCGGATGGAAAAAATGCGTTCCGGGTTGGGAGTTCGCAACATTCCTCGGACTTGTTCGAGACTCGGCAACTTCTCTTTTTTGTCGCAACCGAAACCCGCCCGACCGGTTTCCAGCGATCGCAACGCTTTCTGGAAAGATTCTTGGAAAGTCCGCCCGATGGCCATCGCCTCTCCCACAGATTTCATCTGAGTAGTCAAGACCGGTTCTGCGCCGGGGAACTTCTCGAAAGCAAACCGAGGAATTTTTGTTACTACATAATCGATGGTAGGCTCGAAACTGGCGGGGGTTTTTTTGGTAATATCGTTAGAGATTTCGTCTAGACTGTAGCCCACTGCTAGTTTAGCGGCCATTTTCGCGATCGGGAAACCCGTCGCCTTCGACGCCAAGGCCGAAGACCGACTCACCCGAGGATTCATTTCGATAACGATAACATCCCCGTTGACAGGGTTTACCGCAAATTGAATGTTAGAACCCCCCGTCTCTACTCCTATTTCCCGGATAATTTTTATCGAAGCATCCCGCAAGCGCTGGTACTCTTTATCGGTGAGAGTCTGGGCCGGAGCTACGGTAATCGAATCTCCCGTATGCACTCCCATTGGGTCGATGTTTTCGATAGAACAGATAATTACCACATTATCTGCCAAATCTCGCATTACTTCTAACTCGTACTCCTTCCAGCCTATGAGAGATTGTTCGACCAAAATTTGCGAGACCGGCGAGGCATCCAAACCGCCCTCAGCCATGATTTCGTACTCTTCCTGGTTGTAGGCAATGCCGCCCCCAGTGCCCCCCAGAGTGTAGGCCGGACGGATGATTAAAGGGTAAGTCCCGATTTTGTGGGCGATTTCCTTAGCCTCGTCTATGTTATTGGCAATGCCCGAGGGACAAACTTCTAAGCCAATGCGGCCCATTGCCTCCTTAAATAGCTGTCGGTCTTCGGCCATTTCAATAGCCGGCAGTTTGGCCCCGATGAGTTGGACCCCGTACTTGTCCAACGTCCCATTTTTGGCCAGATAAACGGCCAAGTTGAGAGCAGTTTGGCCCCCCATCGTCGGTAAGAGGGCATCGGGCCTTTCTTTAGCGATGACCTTTTCTACCAATTCTGGGGTAAGGGGCTCGATGTAAGTACGTTCGGCAATTTCTGGGTCCGTCATAATCGTGGCCGGGTTGGAGTTGACCAACACCACCTCGAAACCTTCTTCTCGCAAGGCTTTACAAGCTTGAGTGCCGCTATAGTCAAATTCGCAAGCTTGGCCGATAACGATGGGGCCAGATCCTATTAAGAGGATTTTGCGCAGATCTTCGCGTTTGGGCATAGTTGAATAATTGGTAATAAATTAAACTAGGGCTAGGCCGGGAATATTGGACCCCGGGGATTGAACCCAAACTATTTTATGTGGTAATCTTCTCGTTGTGTAAGAGAATACAAAAAAAGTTTATCGAGCTCTTAAACCCTAAAGGTCCAAAGGCTTGACAGGAAACTTTATTTGTAGTAAAATATCTCATTAATTAGGTTTAAATTTTACCGTTTAGTTGTTAGAAAAAAACTCAATTTTGGTATGGTTAAAAAACCCGATGAATATGCCGTTCACCTGATGCTTGAAGGGGGGGCCCGCGAAGAAATACGCTTTCCCACTTTAAAGGAATTTCAAGGTTGGTACACCACCGTAATAGTTCCAAAACAAGACTCTTCAGAATTTGTCAACGTTCCTATTAAAAATCTTCAAGGAGAATATATGGTAGTTCGCCCCTCCAGCATTATTGCTATTCGCGTCGAAGCTATCTTTCTTTCCAGCGTCGATCGCTATTAAATTAATGATAATCTAGCAATCCAGATTATAAACCCGTAGAAAAAACTCAATTTTGATATGGCTAGAAAACCCGATGAATATGCCGTTCACCTAATGCTTCAAGGGGGGGCACGCGAAGAAATACGCTTTCCCACTTTAGCAGAATTTCAAAAGTGGTACACTGCTGTTTTAGTGCCCAAACAAGACTCTTCAGAATTTGTCAACGTTCCGATTAAAAACCTTCAAGGAGAGTATATGGTAGTTCGCCCCTCCAGCATTATTGCTATTCGCGTCGAAGCTATCTTTCTTTCCAGCGTCGATCGCAATTTTTGATTCATCTTAATTCGGGAATTGATAATCTAGCAATCCAGGTAGACTAGAAACCCGGTTTTTTCCAAACCGGGTTTCTTAATTCCCATTAACAATTAGCGTTGAACTCTTGGCTCTATTCAAGGTTGAGCATCTTTTTTTTTCGATTAAACAATGACCGCAGTAATTAGCATAGATCTGGGAGGAACTGCAATTAAACTGGGACTGTTTGCCTCAGATGGAACTTGCGATCGCTCTCTTACCGTACCTACCCCCCAACCTGCAACCCCAAAAGCCGTTTTAGATGCGATGGTTAACGCGATCGCTACTTTAAAGTTTCAAGAACATATAGAATTAAAAGCCATTGGAGTTGGTTTGCCCGGCCCCACAGATGCGGCGGGCAGAGTATCTAAAGTGGCGATTAACTTAACCGACTGGCATAACGTCCCCCTCGCCGACTGGTTGGAAGAAAAAACCGGTTTGCCCGCTGTCCTCGCCAACGATGCTAACTGTGCCGCCCTGGGAGAAACTTGGCTGGGGGCCGGTCGCGGGGTCCAAAATTCAATTATGTTAACTCTCGGTACCGGAGTCGGAGGGGCCATTATTCTCGACGGCCAGTTATTTGTCGGGCCTCATGGGGCGGCGGGAGAATTGGGCCTCATTACTTTAAATCCCGATGGCCCCGAATGCAATAGCGGCAATCGCGGTTCTTTAGAACAATATGCCTCAGTTCGTGCCATTCGTCGCGCCACTGGCAAAGAACCAAGGGAATTAATCGATTTAGCTCGATCGGGGGATAAAAATGCTTTAGAATTTTGGCAAGATTACGGGCGTTTGTTAGGAATTGGCTTGACGAGTTCGATTTATATTTTGACTCCAGAATTAATTATTATTGGTGGAGGAATTAGCGCGGCGGCGGAGTTTTTTTTACCGAGTATTGAAGCGGAAATCGAACGTCGCGTTTTGTCTAGTTCTCGGATAGATTTGCGAATTTTACCTGCTATTTTGGGCAACGAAGCGGGAATTGTTGGGGCTGCTAAGTTGGCTTTTTTAATGGTTAATATCAATTAACAATTAATTTTTTTAAGGCAACGAAAACCCGGTCTTTTTTCTGATAAATTCTATTAACTTTTGATACGCTTCTGGATTGCTTTGGGGATTAATTACCAAGTCTTTCGTGCTATCTGGCAACCAAAAAGTTATCCGCCCGTTAGGTTCGCAAACGAAAGAAGTAATGGAATTGAGGTCTATATACCATTCGTTGCGATCGTAATTAATGCAAATCCAACGATCGCGATCGCCCGCCCTCGTTATCCTTTTCTTTAAATATTCTACTACTTGTTTGTAAGCATCTTGATAACCTTGAGCGTGAAGAATAATTGGCTGACTGCTATTCGGCAACCAAAAAGTTATCCTTTTATTAGGTTCGCTAGCAAAAGCACTAATACTGTCGAGGTCGATTAAATATGTGCTTCTTTCGTACAATATTTTAATCCAGTACGCCACAAGACCTCCTTAACCAATTCTTTCCCATAAATTCATCCCAGAGGTCTTATCTAAAATCTTTAATCTTTTAATAGGCAAATTGTTATAGCAACCGATGGCTCGTTTTTCCTTTACCATTGGCTATTTACTCAACTTTTTCTTTAGTATTTTAACCTTGCTTCTTTCCAATTATTAATTATTAATTTCAGAATTGATACTGGGCAATTCTATAGAATCGACCTTGCTTGCATTTTCTCCACTAATTTCGCCATTTTTCGATAGATTGTCATCTTCTTCTTCCCCCAAGGCAGCCTTAACCAATCCCAAAAATAATGGGTGTGGGGCGCTAGGTCGGGATTGAAATTCCGGGTGAAATTGAGTAGCAATAAAAAACGGATGACCGGGTAATTCGATAATTTCCGCCAGCCGACCGTCGGGAGAAGCCCCACTAATAAGATAGCCCGTTTCTAAAAACAAATTGCGATAACTGTTATTAAATTCATAACGGTGGCGATGGCGTTCGTAAATTACTTCCCGTTGATAGACTTTAAAAGCTAGAGTATTCGGCTGAAGGCGACAAGGATAAAGACCCAGCCGCATCGTACCGCCTAAATCTACTACATCTTCCTGTTCTGGTAACAGGTTAATGACTGGATCGGGAGTTGCCGGGTCAAATTCGGCGCTGTTGGCTTTTTCTAATCCCGCCTGGTTGCGGGCCCATTCTATTACCGCGCACTGCATTCCCAAGCATAGTCCCAGAAAAGGAATTTGGTTGGTCTTGGCGTATTTAATGGCAGTTATTTTGCCATCTACTCCCCGCACTCCGAAACCACCAGGAACAATAATAGCGTTAACTCCTTGCAGATGGGATTCTGTTTCTTCTGCTTCCACCTCCTCGGAATTGACCCAGCGAATGTTTAATTCCGTACCGCAGGCGATCGCCGCATGGCGCAAAGCTTCTACCACCGACAAATAAGCATCGCTTAATTGAACGTATTTACCTACCAGGGCAATTTCTAAGGTCCGATTAATTTTCTTCAAGGCCATACCCACCGTTTCTCCTTCCCCTGCACTCTGGCCGTTTATCCCATCTGCCACCCGATGATAGAGACGATCTACTAAGGTTTGCCACTTAGTCAGATCTGGTTGACGGGGTTCGAGGTGGAGTAAATCTAGCGCTTGGACTGCCAGTCCTTCTGTTTCCAATATCAGCGGGACTTCGTAGATACTTTCTGCATCCTTGGCCGCGATGACGCATTCTACCTGTACGTCGCAGAAAGAGGAGATTTTTTCTTTTAGTCCCAGAGGCAAAGGGCGATCGGACCGACAGACTAATATATCTGGTTGAATGCCAATGGAACGCAATTCTTTAACCGAATGTTGCGTTGGTTTGGTCTTCATTTCCCCCGCCGAAGCGATCCAGGGAACTAGGGTTACATGGATATAAATTACGTTATTGCGCCCCGCATCTTTTCTAAACTGCCGAATTGCTTCTAAAAATGGTTGGGACTCAATATCTCCAACGGTTCCCCCAATCTCCGTAATTACCACATCGGAGTTCGTATTTCTGGCCACGCGCTGGATTCGTTTTTTAATTTCGTTGGTAATATGAGGGATTACTTGAACCGTTCCACCTTGATAGTCTCCCCGCCTTTCTTTATCGATCACTGCCTGATAGATGGCTCCTTGGGTGACGCTGTTGAGGCGCGACATCGAGGTATCTGTGAATCGTTCGTAGTGGCCCAAGTCTAAATCTGTTTCGGCCCCATCTTCGGTCACGAATACTTCCCCGTGTTGGAAAGGACTCATCGTTCCTGGGTCAACGTTAATATAGGGGTCTAGTTTGAGAATCGATACCGAATAATCTCGCGATTTTAACAACCGACCCAAACTTGCGGCTACGATGCCTTTACCAATACTCGATACTACTCCACCCGTGACGAATACAAATTTAGTCATTTTATTTAATTGTTAATTGCTAATTGCTAATTGTTAATCGGAACGTAGAACAGGCATCTTGCCTGTTAATTCTTAATTCTTAATTCTTAATTCTTAATTATTCAATATTAGCTCTAATAGTAAAAGAGTAATCGCCGCCCGGTTCTAGTTTATAATCGCATTTTTCTAAAAACCGACCCAAGGGTTCTTGTATTAAAGCTCTCCCACGAGAAGGTTTGATAGATAAGGTTTTATTTTGTCGGAAACGCCATTGAAAATGCCATTCAAAAGAACCCGCAATCACCTCTCCTTCGAGGGTGCCTTGTTGCCAAGATTGGCGGGTAACTCTGACTGTTGCTGTGGTTTCGGGTAAAGGTTTAGAACTCACGGATAATCGTTAATTATTAATAGTTAATAACCCTTCCTTTTGCTTACTCTTGCTTTTTGCCTGTTACCTCTTGCCTGTTATAAAGGCTCATTGCTTTTTCTACCCCTTGTCGCAAACTCAAATCGATCGCCTCTACCACCAGTTTCATTACTCCATCGATTAACTCGGTTTCTTCTGGGGAAAATTTGCCCAAGACATAACCAATTGTCTTTTTGTCGTTACTTTCTGCCGCTGCATTTTTCGGTCGGCCAATACCGATGCGAAGGCGGGGAAATTCTTGGGTACCCAGATGAGCGATCGCCGATTTCATCCCGTTATGGCCACCTGCCGAACCCGACAAGCGCAAGCGCAGCCGTCCCAAAGGCAAATCCATGTCATCATAGACGATTAAAACCGACTGGGGCGGCAATTTATACCAATCTAACACCGCCCGAATCGAACGGCCAGAATTATTCATATAGGTTTGAGGTTTGAGCAGGCGAATTTTCTGGGTTTTTGGTCCTATCCCCTCTCCAAATTCCCCTTGAAACTTACGATTTGCCGTCTTAGAAACCTGCCAATAGTCGGCCAAGGCATCCACGGCCGCAAAACCTACGTTATGGCGGGTGCGATCGTATTTAGGTTCGGGGTTTCCCAAACCTACAATTAACTCGGGAATTACTAACTTTGACCCTTGCTCTTCCTCCATCATCTGTTGTTTTTTGAGAGTTTAGCTATTAGAAGAACTAGCATTAGTATCTTCTTTTGAATTAACAGTAATTACGGGTTCTTCTTCTGATTTATCTGTTTTTTGATAAGGTTTCTGAGAAGGTTTTTCTTCTATTTGTTTGGATTCCCGTTGAAATTCATTTTCAAAATCTCTAGCGGCATTTTGAAATCCTTTAATTGCCTTGCCCAAACTACTGCCTATTTCCGGAAGTTTTTTGGGGCCGAATACTAACAAAGCAATTACTAGAATTACTGCCATTTCTGGGAGACCGATACCAAATATATTCATTTTGTTTTTTTCCTAATTTTTTTAGTTTTTTCAGATAATTTCCCGGGGTGCATCTCATCTTGGCAAAACATTTAATTGCCAATTAGCAACTAGCAATTAGCAATAAACTTTTGAGATGCACCCCATTTATTTACCGGGTGAGGTTTGCCCAATCCACATCAACGCTCTCTAATAATAGAGAAGAGTTGTAAATTTGGAGAATGATTAACAAAAATACGAAAAACAAGCCGATGAAAACGCTCATCAAGAGCGTCGTGCCCCAGCCCGGAGATACTTTACCATATTCCGAGTTGAGGGGTTTGAGGATATCTCCCAGTGCAGTCTTTTGCGACATAATCTCCTTTCCAGGTATTTCTACAGAATTTTTTAATGTTTCATAATATTATAAGTGGATAACGATCGCAATTTAACAATTCTTATGGATCTACATGTGGAACCTGCAACAGTTCTTAGCATTTCTATCGCAATTATGCTGGTGGCCATCACTGGCTTTTCAGTTTACACGGCTTTTGGACCTCCGTCCAAGAAATTAGCCGATCCCTTTGAAGACCACGAAGATTAATTAATTGGTAGAACAGGCATCTTGCCTGTGACCGGTAGAACGGGCATCTTGCCTGTGACTATAGAGGCGGACATCTGGTCCCGGGGCCTTCCGCTCTGTTTAAAATTTAAGTCAATTTCAACTAAAATACAACAGGTTCGCGGAAGTAAAAACGCTTTTTAGCTCAACTAACAACTGACAATTAAACAGGCATCTTGCCTGTTCTACCAACCAACAACAGACAAAGAATGGGCAACACATTTGGACATTTATTTAGAATCACAACTTTTGGAGAATCTCACGGCGGGGGCGTAGGGGTAGTCATTGATGGTTGCCCGCCTAAATTAGAAATAGACATTTCTGAGATTCAAGTAGAACTAGACCGCCGCCGTCCGGGTCAAAGTAAAATTACAACTCCCAGAAAGGAGACGGATACTTGCGAAATCCTCTCTGGAGTCTTTGAGGGGAAAACTCTGGGAACTCCCATTTTAATTTTAGTGCGCAATAAAGACGCTCGCTCTCAAGACTATCAAGAGATGGCTCAAAAATATCGGCCATCTCATGCGGATGCTACTTACGAGGCCAAGTATGGTATAAGAAACTGGCAGGGTGGCGGCAGGTCTTCTGCCAGAGAGACCATCGGACGAGTGGCGGCGGGGGCGATCGCTAAAAAAATCCTCAAAGAATATTCTGGCCTGGAAATTATTGGTTACGTCAAACAAATCAAAGACTTAGAAGCAAAGGTCGATCCCAACACCGTTACCACCGAACAAGTAGAAAGCAATATCGTTCGCTGTCCCGACGGGGAAATGGCCCTGGAGATGATTGAGTTAATAGAACGGGTGCGAGATTTGGGGGACTCTATCGGCGGGGTTGTCGAATGCGTTGCCAGAAATGTCCCTAAAGGTTTAGGAGACCCGGTGTTTGATAAACTAGAAGCAGAATTGGCCAAAGGCGTTATGTCTTTACCCGCCAGTAAGGGATTTGAGATTGGGTCCGGTTTTGGCGGGACGCAGATGACGGGTAGCGAGCATAACGATGAATTTTATACAGATGAAAGGGGTGCTTGGCGAACGAGGACTAACCGTTCCGGCGGTATTCAGGGGGGCATCTCTAACGGAGAAAATATTATTTTGCGGGTGGCCTTTAAACCGACTGCTACTATTCGCAAAGAACAAAAGACGGTGACATCCCAGGGTGAGGAAACTTTGCTGGCAGCGAAGGGACGACACGACCCTTGCGTTTTGCCACGAGCTGTGCCGATGGTAGAAGCGATGGTGGCGCTGGTATTGTGCGATCGCTTGTTGCACCAACGAGCCCAATGTCAGTTTTAATCTGGCACTAGCTCAAATTCCGATGCATATAAACTAGGAATGGTACTGGGTCATCAAAGGCCGCAGTTTGTATTTTTTAAATTAAAAAAGAAGCGCTTAAACATGGAAATATCTTCTTCTTCTGTTGCCCAACCCCTCGATTTATCTGAATCTTCGGATAATGCTGAAGGTATGGAGGATTTTGTAGTTCAGTTTTGGGGAGTGCGCGGGAGCGTTCCGGCCCCGGGAAAAGATACCATTCGCTATGGGGGCAACACGAGCTGCATAGAAATGCGAGTGGCGGGGAAACGTTTAATCTTTGATGGGGGTACCGGCCTGCGAGTTTTGGGGGAAGAACTGATGCAGGAGATGCCTCTGGAAAGTTACATTTTCTTTACCCATTACCACTGGGACCACATTCAAGGTTTCCCTTTATTTACTCCTGCTTTTACTTCCGGCAATACTTTTCATATTTACGGGGCAATCCCGCCAGAGGGAGAGTCGATGAAAAAACATTTTATTAATAGAGTATTGCATCCTAACTCCCCGGTTCCTCTGACGGGGTTGCTGGCAGATTTAAGGTTTTATGAAATTTTGCCGGGGCAGAAAATGATGCTCGACGATATCGAGATCGAAACCGGGCATCTGAATCATCCCAATAATGCGATGGGTTATAGAGTTACTTGGAACGGGCGATCGGCGGTTTATTGTTCTGATACGGAGCATTTCCCCGATCGCCTCGACGAACACGTTCATTATTTGGCCCGGGATGCGGATATTCTGATTTACGATGCCATGTACACCGACGAAGAGTACCACAATCCTAAATCGCCAAAGGTAGGTTGGGGTCATTCCACTTGGCAAGAAGCGGTGAAAATGGCGGAGGCAGCAGGAGTTAAGCGAGTGGTAATTTTTCACCACGATCCGACTCACACCGATGATTTTCTCGATGGCATTGCTGAAGAGGTTAAAGCAGTTTCTCCTAAAGCAGTTATGGCCCGGGAAGGTTTGATTTTACCGGTGGGTTTTTAATTGGAAGGCAAAAGGCAAGAGGCAATAGGCAATAGGGGAAAGAGGGTGCATCTCAATTTTGAATAAAACCAAGAATTTAACGCTTTTTGTCAATTGTCAATTGTCAATTGTTAATGGCAAAGCAATAAATAAGTGGGATTACAAAATTTTCTATTTTTGCAAATATGAGATGCTCCTGGGGAAAGATTTTGGGTAAAAAACAATTTCCAATTCCCTATTCCCCATTCCCTATTCCCCATTCCCAATTCCCCAATTAATACAATTGCAACATTAATTCTTTGCGATATTGTTGGGTTAAAGGGTGTTCGTCTCCTAATAAATTAAAGATGGAAAGCATGGCTTTTCTCGCCCCATCGTCTTTATATTTGCGACTGGTTCCGACTATTTCTAGAAATAATTGTAGGGCGCGATCGTAATCGGATGCTAAAGTTAAACGGCACGCTTCGCTGTAGCTTTTATCTAAGTCGGTTTCACCGGGATTTTCTGCTTCTTGTTTGAAGTGAATTATTGCTTTTACTCCTCGAGCTTCCGAGTAAATTTCTCGTTCGCTTGGCGGTATTGTATCTAATAATTTAGTGGCATCCTCGAACCGATTTAAACTGATTAAAAATTTAGCAGCTTCTATAGTAATTCGAGGATTGCCGGGGTATTTATTAAACAATTCATCCAAAAGTTTTTTTGCTTGCTTCGCATCCCCAGAAGCTACAGCCTTTTTAAGGCTTTCTAAGTCGATTTCTAAGCTAGATTTAAAGTTGAATTGTTCTAGCATTTCGCGGATTTTTGGTTCCGGCAAAACTCCCACAAATCCCGGCAAAACTTCCCCTTGATTAACGACGCGGACGTCTGGAACTCCTTCGACATGATAAGCATTAGCTAAATCTTGGTTTTGGTCGATATCGATTTTAGCTAAAGTGAAGTCGTATTCTTGCGACAGCTTTTCTAAAATTGGCTTGAGAATTTTACAAGGACCGCACCAGGTGGCATAAAAATCTACTACCACTGGTTGTTGATAAGATTGTTCTACTACTTCGGTTGCGAAGTTGTTGGAGTCGGTTTCTATAGATATTCCCATACTGCTCCTTTGTATGTGTTTTTTATTATTATAGAGGAAGGGGAGGCGGGAGCATCTCAATTTTGAAGAAAATCAAGAAATTGTCGCTTTTAGGCAAGAGGCAAGAGGCAATAGGCAAGAGTAGGCAAGAGACAATAGGCAAGAGTAGATAAGGAACAGAATTTTCGATTTTTTTCTACTTTTTTAATTTTTGATAACCCCTAAACGGGTTGCTATATTTTTACAAATATGAGATGCTCCCGGGGAGGCTGTTTAAGACAATAGACAATATTTATTTTAAAGGTTAGCTTTATGAAGATTAAGCTCAATTATAAACAAGAAAAATTTGTGGAGACGCAGGTTAATAATGGTAAGTTTGCCACTGTTGATGAGGTGGTTAATTTAGCTTTGCAATTGTTGGAAAAAATGGGTGGGGAGTACGATCGCTCTCTTGAGGAAACTCGCGAAAAAGTTGATGCTGGTTGGGCAGAGTTAGATCGGGGCGAAGGATTGGATGGGGAGACTGTGGTTATGGAGATTTTGGAGAGGTTTAAAGTAGTGCGTGAGAAGGCAGACTATGCATGAAATTCGATGCAATACTTGTGGAAGCGATCGCTATCAAAAACGGCAAATAGACTACCTTTACAGTCATAATGGTCAATATTTGCTAGTTCCTAATACCCCAGTAGAAATTTGCCTCGATTGTGGCACAATTTATTACGATGCTGCCGTTCTTAAAGAAATTGAAAGAAATTTCTTTGCCATTCACCAAAATAACGAACAACCAGATAGTTACATTTCCATACCGACAAAAATTTATCAATAAACAACTAACAAAGCTCTTTACTTTTATGCACTAAAAAGGCTCTTCTTGCTCTCTTTCTAATATTAAATCCATTGCCAGGGCGATAATTTGCTGTTGCTCGACCATTTCTGCTATTTCTTCAGTTTCATAACGACCCTCAAAAGCTTCTAAAGCAGCTTTTCCGAGAGCTAATTCGTAAGCATCGACGATGGTTTCTTCTAACTCTGCTTCGGTTAAATAATTTCCTTTTGCTTGATGTCTTTTGTTAGTACGTTGAATTTGTTTAACAGAATTGCGAATCGAAAGTTGCCAGGAACGAGCGAGACGTTTTTCTGCTTCTTGTTTGATGAGGTGCATTAACAGGATAATAGCATAGCTGAAGATTTTATTAAGTTTATCAGATTTGCTCATTTCTTCTAATTCTTCTACTATTAGCAAAGCTTCATCCACTTTGCCTTGGTGAAGTAATTCTTTGAGAGTTAATAGTTCTTCCATTGGTGGTAATTTATGCTTGTTTAAAATTATGAGATTGAGGTTATGGAAGAAAGGCGATCGCTCTTTCTATTTCCAGTTAAGATCGAACCAATGCGATTAACCCAAACTAAACAAGAAATAATGAAAGGAATTTGGTTAGAAGAGCAAAAACTGGAACTCAAAAACGACCTCCCCATTCCCGAACCTCCCCCAGGAGAAGCGTTAGTAAAAGTCTTGCGGGCGGGTATCTGCAACACCGACCTGGAACTCCTCAGAGGTTACTACCCCTATCAAGGTATTTTAGGCCACGAATTTGTCGGTCTGGTGGAACGAGGCCCCGAACATCTGGTTAACCGCCGAGTGGTGGGAGAAATTAACGCCGCTTGCGGTCATTGTCGTTTCTGCCTCAAGGGGCAACCCACCCATTGCGAAAATAGGACCGTGTTGGGCATCGTCAACCGCAACGGCGCTTTTGCCGAATATTTGACCTTGCCCCAGCAAAACCTCCATCCCATCCCGGATAACCTCTCGACGGAGGCGGCCACTTTTACCGAACCGACGGCGGCGGCCTTGGAGATTCAGCAACAGGTAAACATCGGGCCGGAAGAACGAGTTTTAGTCGTGGGGGACGGCAAATTGGGACAGTTGGTGGCTCAGACTTTGGCCGCGACCGGTTGCGATTTATTGGCCATCGGTCGCCATCGGGAAAAACTGGCCAATTTGGAGGAACGGGGAATTAAGACTGGTTTCGAGGATGCGGTTAAGGATGGGGCCTTCGATATTTCTGTGGAGTGTACCGGTAATAGGGAAGGGTTCGCGATCGCCCGTCGCGCCCTCCGCCCCAGAGGCACCCTCGTCCTCAAAAGTACCTACGCCGGGGCTCTGACTTTGGATGCTTCTTCTTTGGTGGTTGACGAAATTACTCTCGTCGGTTCTCGTTGCGGTCCTTTTGAACCGGCCATAGAGTTGCTAGCACAAAATCAGGTAAATGTCAAGCCTTTAATCGACAGTCGCTATCCACTAGAGGATGGACTGGCGGCCTTTGAACGGGCCCAAACTAAAGGGGTATTAAAGGTATTGCTGGAAATGGGGGATTAAGTTAATTGTCTATTTTATAAGCATCGAGCTCTAACAATACCTTCGCCAAAATAAAAAATGCCTTAATTTGTAGGTTGTGCGGACCTCCGTGGAACCCAACAAATACGTCGGGTTCCACTGCGTTCCACCCGACCTACAAGAAAATGGCGAAGGTGTTGTCTAAGAAACCGGGTTTTTTGAAAAAACCCGGTTTCTGGCGTGCCAGTTAGTCTCTTTTGCCTACTTCTGCAATTGTTAATTAGTGGGGGCGATAGTCGATACAGTTTATCGCCTCCTCGGAAAGAGCAATCTTTGGTTGAACGGGACATTTTAGATGATAGTCTCCAGTAAAAAAGGCGCAGTTGGCGCAGGGTATCTGGTGCATTTGTTTGGCGCGAGTTACCGTGGAGGCGATCGCGCCGAAAATACTCCATCCAGCTAAAAAAATCAAACCCCAAGCGCAAACAAAACACAGGGGCACTAAAAACGGTTGGATGGAACTTTTTAGAAAGTAAAGAAATTCAAACATAGTTAATCTGGCGAAATATTGCTTAAGAAAACTTCAAATAACTTTACAAAAAGTTATTCACAAACTGGTCTATTAGAATACCATAATATGCCATTATGAAAAATAGTCAGTAAAAATCAATACCGGAAGTTAAGCCTTATTTGCTCTTGACTCCTAAACCTAATAAATAGTATTTGGGGGAAGGAGAAGTAGGCTGGCGATCCCCCTAAATCCCCCTTAAAAAGGGGGACTTTGAAGGTTGAAAAATATTGTTGAGTTAGGCGAAAAATAAAGATGATGCTTTCCTCTCCGATAATATTGCAACTGCCACCGCAGTTAAAAATGACAGATGAAGATTTTTTTGAGTTATGTCAAATTAACTGCGAGTTGTTAATAGAAAGGAATAAATTAGGAGAGTTATTAATTTCGACTCTCAAAGATGCGACAACTGGAAGTAAAGCTTGCAGTATTTTAGGGCAACTAGGGATTTGGTCGGAGGAAAATGGAACGGGTATCGGTTTTTCGTTGGCGGGATTTACTCTTTCGACTGGGGCAGTAAAGTCTCCGATTATTTCTTGGATGAAGTTAGAAAGATGGAATGCTTTGACACTAGAAGAACAAGAGAAATTTGCCCCAATTTGCCCTGATTTTGTCTTAGAATTAAGGTCGCCTTCGGAGGAACTAAAACCCCTGCAAGAAAAGATGGAAGAGTATATGGAAGAACCGGGAATACAGTTGGGTTGGTTAATAGATAGAAAAAATCGAAAAGTCTATATTTATCGTCCGGGAATAGACGTCGAATGTTTGGAAAACCCTGCCAGCGTTAGTGGCGAAACAGTATTGCCGGGGTTTGTTTTAGATTTGAGCAAAGTCTGGTAAGATATAGCAATTCGCTAGAAAGGTAATTGCTATAAATTAATATCCATAATTATTGTTATTTTAGGAGGGCGATCGATAATGGAATCTGCACGAGTATTTAGAAATATTGCGGCTGAGATTCAGTTGTTTCCCGATGTAGAACAAAAGCAAAATTTTTTATTCGTCGTGGGAGCTTTGGTAGTTAGAGCAATTAGCTTGCAGAAAGCCGCTGAGATTATGAATTTAGAAACCGATGTTTTTTTACAAATACTAGATTTGATGGGTATAGAATTTTCTTACCTTTCAGAAGAAGATGTTTCGATTGAAAAGAGTTGGTAAAGTCTATGGTAATTGTTTTTAATTCTTCTCCCTTGATTTTTTGGCAAAGTTGAAGTTTTTAGAAGTTTTTCTCGATAGCTACGAATACGATTTTTATACCCCCGAATCTGTAGTTAATGAAATTCAGACTAAAGATGATGAAGCTAGCCAGTATCTTCTGCTGACCATCCAGCAAAAAAAGCTAAAGGTTAGAGCAACTAATTTAACTTCTTTAGTTATTAGTCTCAACGCTCGCCTTGGCATTGGAGAAGCAGAGGCTATTGCACTGGGGACGGAATTACAAGCTAATTACATTATTCTAGTGATTTTCCCGCCAGAAAAGCAGCTTTGAAGCTAGGACTAAATGTTAAAGGAACTTTAGCAATTATTAACAAGTTGCACCAGGACGGTCAAATATCTATTAATAGCAATGATGATTTTTACGAACAATTAAAAACAATTAATTTTAGAGTAAAACGCTCTCTATTTGACCAGATTTTTGCTAGGGATTTATGATAAAATTCTTTAAGACTGGAAAAACTAGAAAAGTTTGCACCAATATACTTGGATTTTGCGCTGAAGTGGGACTCTCCTTTTGACCGAAGTCTGATAAGATATTTTCTGGTAGCTGGTGAAACCCGGTTTTTTAGAAAAACCGGGTTTCTTGACCGGTCCTCCAGCAAACAATTTAGGGAAAAAGACTATGGACGTAAAAAACGGCTTTATCGGCACAGT
>CAZSTZ010000079.1:0-26017 GCA_964609515.1 uncultured bacterium
TACTGAAACGCTTTAATCATATTTGAGCGTTTTGATGAGATTAAAAGTAGCACCATGTTACCGAAATTAAGCAATATTTTGCTAAACATTACAACAGCCGCCACGCTTTAAAGTCGCCGCCCCACGTCACTTTGCAACCGCCGTTTGAATGGCCTCCAGAACGACTGGATGCTTTGCAGGAATGTTTGCGGGAGTTTGCCGGGGAGTCCCACCGCTTTGCTATACCTATTACTTTATCTGGGTTTGGCGCTTTCCCGCCGAGGGTCATCTATATTAATGTGTTGAAAACTCCAGAATTGTTGGCGGTTCAAAAGGATTTAATGGCGCGTTTGGAGGATAATTTGGGAATAGTTGACCCGGTTTCTAAGAGACGACCTTTTTCTCCCCATATGACGATCGCTTTTAAGGATTTAACTAAGGAGAATTTTAGAAAAGCTTGGGAGGAATTTAAGGGGCGATCGCTCTATTTTGAATTTACCGCCCCCCAGTTAACTTTATTAATGCATAACGGCGGAAAGTGGGAGATTAATTCTGAGTTTCCTTTTTAGAAGAGAGTTCCGCCAACTCTTCTTCTGAAAAAATTTCCCTGGCGCAATCGGAACAAAAACCTTGTCTGTAATAATCTTCTACATTTTCCTTTGCTTTTCCACAACCACAACAAATTTGGAAAATTGTAGAGAGGCTTTTATGTTCCTCAGGCGGTAATCCTTTTACATAATACTCGTTGCTAAGAATTTCACCTAAATTTACATCGGATTTGGAGAAGGTTTCAATTACGTCTAAAACCAGAGATTGTTGTCCTTCAAAATTAAGGGACTGAAATGCTTTGTTTTTGAAGTATAAACGCACCAACATTGCATTTAACTTGTAACTTGTTTGGTGGTCTGACATAATTTTCTTCCTATTTAATAACTATAGCAATCCGTTCAGAGGTTGTGAAAAATTAGGGGCCCAGAAACCAGGTAACTCATGCGAAACCAGGTTTCTAAGATGCCACGAATCATTTAGGATTGCTATAGGCATTCAAGACGTATTTTTGTCATTTAGGATTGCTATCTTTAAGTTTACCTTATTTTCAAAAAAAATAGGACAGGCAAGATGCCTGTCCTACGGGATTTTTAATTAACTGAAAATCCTATTTTTCCAGAGGTTCTCCCGCTGCAGTCCATCCTTTCATGCTAGGAGGAAAACTGCTGATATTGTCGTAACCTAATACTCGCAAAACTGTCATGGCTATGGCGGTTCGGTGTCCGGTGGTACAGTAGAAGATGGCTGGTTTATCTTTGGGGATTTTGTCGAGGTTTTCTGTTAGCGATCGCAAGGGAATATTGACCGCATTGGGAATATGACCTTCTGCATATTCCGACGGTTCTCGCACATCTACCACTAAGGCATCTTTGCTGGCGACGAAGTTCTTAAATTTCTCGACGCTACCTACAACGTAGTAATCACCAGGAATTGATTTGAGAAATTCATTTATTGCTGTTTTGACTTCTGGTTTTTCTGGTTGTAGGGTTGCTGCATTGGCAGGTTGGGAAGTTAATAAAACTGTTGCTATGACGATGGCTATCCCAATTATTACAGCCATCGCTGTTGATAGTTCTTGTACTATTTTCATCGGTTTTTTCTTTGGTTTTTGACAGTAGTTAGGGACTTGCAATAAATCACGGTATCGGTGTTGGGTTGCGTTTCACGAGCGCCCTACCTACTCCGGAGTTTTTTCTTTGGTTTCTGACAGTAGTTATTGAGTTGGAATTTGGCGAATTAAAGGTTAAACCCACCAGGGTTTTTCGCCAGTACGAGGATCTGTTTCCGTCCAAGGAGAAATCAAAATTTTGTCGTCTTCTACTTGGATGTTTGCTAATTTCAGAGGGCGATCCGCCGGTCCTCTTTCTACGGAACCATCGGCGCCGTAGCGGGAACCGTGACAGGGACATTGGAACTGACTGTCTAGTTCGTTCCAGGGAAAAGTGCAACCTAAATGAGTGCAGCTATCTACTATTCCCATGCGATCGATAGTTCCATCTTCTTTAACGGTGAGGTAGGTGGGCTCTCCTGCCAGTCCCGCTACTAAGGCCCGAGTTCCTGGGGGCTCGGTCAAGATTTGCGATGCCGGTATGACATTTCCTAATTTGTCTTTGGCCAAGATTGCACCG
Organism: uncultured bacterium; assembly: GCA_964609515.1. Classification (GTDB taxonomy): domain Bacteria; phylum Cyanobacteriota; class Cyanobacteriia; order Cyanobacteriales; family Microcoleaceae; genus CALKCV01. The sequence goes on from CAZSTZ010000079.1 coordinate 2,157, forward strand.
CTGCCGTTACCTTCTTTTGGCGGCACGAAATATTTGGCCGCCGGATATAAGGCCGCCGTTCCCGCTGCCGCTACCGTGGCCCCGGTCAGAAAGTTGAGAAACTGCCGCCGGGACACCGAAGGATGGGACATACTCAGACTGTTGTCCATAATTTGGCTCCTTTGCTTGCTTTACTTCATAATATTACTATATAGTTATAATTAAGAATTGTCAAGGGAAGACAGGAGAGTGGGACGGGGCAAAGAAACCCGGTAATTTCGGCAAAACCGGGTTTCTGAGATACGAAAAGTCTAACAGCAAGGCCGAATTGTTAATTCAGAATTAAGAATCAGTTCAAAAGCTAAAAGCAAAAATATAATTGGTAGTAAGGAGAGGCAATTGGTCTGAAGAAAAAAAAGCAGTAGCGATCGCCAATTCCCAGCAAGCAACAACGGAAAAAACTCCTAGAAATTAGAAGAAACTATGCTAACCCAAACATCAGAAAAATTGAGCGCGGTTTACGGGCCGGTCAAGTCTTGGCGATACGGGCCATCGCTAGGCATCGATCCCATCGGTTGCATATCGACTTGTTCCTTCAATTGCGTCTATTGCCAACTAGGAGAAATAGAACGAAAAACCAAGCAACGTGCTGTTTACGTTCCCACCGAAAAAATCCTATCGGAACTGTCAGAGTTTCCCGCTTTAGAACTTTCAAAACTAGATGTAATTACCCTAAGCGGTAGCGGCGAACCGACGCTGGCGAGAAACTTAGACGAGATTTTAATAGGTATCAAAAAAATAACGGATACGCCAAAATTAGTCTTAACCAACGGTACGACTTTAATAAATCCAGAAGTGCGTTATGGCTTGAATTTTGCCGAGAAAGTATCGGTAAAAGTCGATGGGATTTATTTAAGGCAATGGCTGGGAATTAACCGACCGGTTCCCGGAGTAAATTTTGCCGATATCTGGGAAGGACTTCAGAGTTTTAAGGAGGAATATAGAGGAGAACTCGGCATCCAAACGATGATTTTATCGCCGTGGGATACTCTGGCGAAAGTTGAATATATCGCCCTAATGAAATTGCTAATGCCGACAGAAATTCAACTCAATACTCCCACCCGCCCCAAACCGCTACAACGTCAGTTAGACGGCAGGGGAAATCATAGCGAAGAGCGCGACTATGAGACGCAACAATTAAAATGCGTTAGTGAAGATATTTTGGCAAAATTTGCAGATGAGATTTACAAAAATACCAAAATTCCAGTGCGTTACAAACAAGTCGCTGGGGAATAGGGAATGGGGAATGGGGAATTAACAATTAACAATTGACAATTAACAATTAGTTGTTTAATTAGGAGGAGAAAAATGCGTAAATGTAAAAACAAACGATTTCGAGACGAAAATTCCGAGGAAAGGGGGGATAATTCCCACTGTGGAGGAAAACAAGAAAACCGAAAACGCCATCGGGGCGGCAGACATTTCCAAAACGGGATGATGGGAGCCTTATTAACCTCAACTGCATTAGGATGTTCGCCCGATGTAACTGCCAGCGCTCAAGCAGTTTCTACTCCAAATTCCGAGACTGTAAAGGCAATGGTAGAAAGCATCGAAGATGAATATAAAGCCCGTGCTTTTTATCAAGCAGTAATTGATAAATTCGGGGAAGTTCGTCCGTTTAGCAATATAGTTCATGCGGAAGCAAGACACGCCGAAATGTGGAAATCTATCTTTGGAAAATACGGTTTGGAAGTACCGCCAGATAATTACGCAGGAAATACCGAAGCACCAGAGAATTTGAAAGCAGCTTGCGAGGCAGGAATAGAAGGAGAAATTGCTAATATCGAGATGTACGATAAATTCTTAACCTTCGTAAAAGAACCCGATATTAGGGAAGCGATCGCTCAATTAAGAACAGCTTCCAAAGAACGACATTTACCCGCATTTGAAAGATGCGCCAGAAGGCTAGGTAATTAATAGTAAAATCGAGTAGATTTTTAGGAAATAATTGACGGGTACTCATACTCTAACTCTAAAAAGTGGCTTTTTTTGAGTAAGAGTAAGAGTAAGAGTATGAATCAAAAAATACCCGTCATTTTATAGCGCTTCCCAGACTAATGAGGTACATTTTTGATTGAGGTAATGGGTAATGGGTAATGGGTAATGGGGAGCATCGAATATGCAGCAAAAATGCAAAGAATGGCATTCCTATTACCCATGACCTATTACCTATTACCAAAAAGCGTTTTTTTTGTACCTCACCGATACGGGAAATGCTATAAAGTTGACAGACTACTAGGATTAAAAGGGAAGGAAAAATGACAAAGCAAACCGAAAATTTATCCTCCGAATTAAGGGAAATTCCAGCAGGATATCTCAATATAATGGGTTACGTTGACGAGTCGGAAGTTAACGGCCCCGGCAGTCGCGCCGTAGTTTGGGTGCAGGGATGCAAGCGAGAATGCGAGGGATGTTTTAACCCCGCTTCTTGGTCTTTTGAAATTAACCAATTAATCTCAATTGAAGAGCTGGCAAACAAAATTTTAAGCAATTCCAAAAATCAAGGCGTTACCTTTTCTGGTGGGGAACCTTTTTTCCAAGCAACCGCTTTGGCGGAGTTAGCAAAAAGATTAAAAGCTGCCGGTTTAAACGTAATGTCTTTTACGGGGTTTACTTTAGGAGAATTGGAAGCTAACGATGCTCCAGAGGGGGCGAAAGAGTTGTTATCTCAATTGGATATTCTCATCGACGGACCGTTTTTAGAATCCCAGGCCATAAATTCTCCAGATTCTTTAGTGTCTTCTCGCAATCAAAAAGTCCGAGTGTTTAACCCAGAATTTCAAGACAAATTAAATTGGGCAAGCGACCAAATAGAAATTCATATTTTGAAAGACGGGAGTAGAATAGTTACAGGATTTTGGGGGCAGTTGGGTTTGGACGACGATTAGAATTGCTAATTGTCAATTGTTAATTATTGTAGGAGGATTATCTGATGAGGTTAATCTTGGAAATTGAAAATGACGATGATTGGGATAAATTGCGGGCTTTAATGACTGGGCTTTCTTTTAGTTCCGTTGAGGTGCAATCTACTCAAGAGAAACTAAGAAATTTTGTGAATTGGTGTCAGGAAAATCAGGTTCTAGTGAAAGAACTTACAATTCCAACCAGGGAGGAGCGAAATGCGAGGTAATACTTTTTTTGATACAAATATTTGGTTGTATCAGATTTTAACATCTGAAGATGCAGAAAGTCAACGCAAAAAACAACGATCGCTTGCTCTTTGTCTGGAGCCAGACATTAAGATTTTTACCTCGGTGCAAGTGCTTAATGAAATATCCAATGTTATGCTGAAAAAGTTTTCTTTTGAGAAAAGTAAAGTGTTAGATTTTCTAAACAAAATAATTAATACCGTAGAAGTAATTCCCTTGCAGGCAGCCATCGCTTTGGATGCTGTAGAGATTTCTTATCCTTATGGTTTTTCATTTTACGACGCCTCGATCGTAGCCTCGGCTTTTAGCGTAAAATGTTTGCAGTTAGTGACAGAAGATTTACAAAATCAACAGATTATCAAATACCAGTCTCATCAATTAATAGTTGTAAATCCTTTTGATGCCAATTAATATGTAGGTTGGGTTGAATGCCTTACCTTTTATAGTGGGGAACCGTAATTATTTGCTTCCCTTTGCATTGGGATGCACCCCGCCTGTTCTACTAACAACTAACTAAAAAATATGTGGAATAAAATCAGACAAATTGGCAAGAAATTTATCCTTGTTACCGCAATAATCCTATTAATTTTAGTAGGTTTTGGCGGTTTAACTTCTGAAAGAGCGATCGCTCTAATAAGTCAGCAAGAAGAAGCCCCCGAACAAATCCTATATCAAGCGCGACATAACCTGCGGGACGAAACGGGGAGAATCTGGAAAGTGGTATTTTATCAAAGGACGAAAGCTGGGGAAATCGAGAATATTAATTTACGATTGATAGGATTTCCGGGCAGTGTAGAATTTAGCCACCCACAGCCTTTAACTGTAAAAACTAATGATGGGAAAATGTTAGAAGCAAGCGATCGCTTTGCCAAACAATCTCCTGGGGGTAATGTAGGAGAATATAACTTCAAAGAGATCGTTTCTGAATTGCCAAAAAATCGAGATTTATCTCTTGCTTTACCAATAAAAAACCAAGGGCAGGTAGAAATGAATATTCCTGTGGCAGTCATCCTCGAATGGCAAGAAGTCCTAAGTCGAACTTAAAAAAACCTTCTCAATTCCCAATTAATTGCTAACTGGGATCTGGAAACTTCTAAACTTTTTTAATAGCCCGACTTTACCTCCATTTGTTTCAAATAGAGGTATTTTTTTTAAAAAATCGATCGCTGCTTTCTCATCCAAAGGGCGAGAGAAATAATAACCCTGTCCGTATTCGCAACCGAGCGATCGCAAAACCTCAACTTGCTGGAAAGTTTCCACTCCTTCAGCAATAACATCCAGCCCCAAACTTTGAGCCAAAGTAATAATAGCCTTAACGATATTAAGATTTTTATCATCCAGTTCCAAATTGCCCACAAAAGAGCGATCGACCTTCAGAGTATTAATAGGAAGGCGATGCAAATAACTCAAAGAAGAATAACCCGTACCAAAATCATCGAGACAAACCCGAATTTGTCTTGCTTGTAACCTTTCTAAAACCGACCTAGCCGCCACGGCATTTTCCATCAAAACGCTCTCGGTAATTTCCAACTTCAAGCGATCGCCATTCACCCCAGCATCCTTACAAATTTTCTCAATCGTCTCAATAATATCTAATTGTTTCAACTGAATGCCAGAGAGATTAACGCTCAAACTCAAAGAAGAAAAATGAGGAAATTCTTCTTGCCAAAAAGCCAACTGGCGGCAAGCTTCCTGCAAAACCCATTCACCCAGAGGAATAATCAATCCCGTTTCCTCCGCCAAAGGAATAAACTCCCCTGGAGAAACGAAACCCCGAGTGGGATGCTGCCATCTAACCAAAGCTTCAAAACCCATTAACTCACCAGTTTTCAAACAGATAATAGGTTGATAATGAAGATAAAACTGACGGCATTTAATACCTTGTTGGAGGTCAGTTTCCAACTGCCAGCGTTCCACAGCACCCGCCTGCATATCCTTACTAAAAACAGCAGTGCCGCCAATACCTCGAACCTTAGCATAATGCATGGCCGTGTCCGCAGCCCGGAGAAACTCCTCCGGTTCGCGATAACCCAGACTGCCGAGAACTATACCAATGCTGGTAGTAGAAAAAACCACCGGTCCGTTAAGTTTAAAAGGAGAGCTAAGGGTACGATGGATAGTTTCTGCCATTTTTTCCGCATCGGCAAGCTTTTGGATATTTGCCAGCAAAATAGCAAATTCATCTCCCCATAAGCGAGCCAAAACATCCTTCCGGCCCAGACAAGTTTTCAAAAGTTGAGCCGTCGCCACCAAAAGTTGCTCGCTTATCAAATGACCGAGACTGTATTTAACTACTTGATAGCGGTCTAGATCGAGAAATAAAACCGCAAATTGAGTTTTTGGGTTTATTTCTTTAGCTTCGATAGACTCGGCAACTCTTTCTAAAAAGAAAGTGCGGTTGGGCAAACCAGTTAAATTATCGTAAAAAGCCTGATATTTTAATTTCTCAAGGGCTTGGCGATGCTCCGATCGCACTTGGGCCTCTCTTAATTCCCGTTCCACCGCCGGGACCAATCTGGCCAAATTATCCTTAGTAAGATAGTCGTGGACGCCAGCTTTCATGGCAGCGACGGCAGTTTCTTCAGTAATAGTCCCAGAGACAATAATAAACGGTAAATCCAGGCCCTTTTCTTGTAATAAAGACAAGGCTGCAATAGCATTAAACTGGGGCATGGAATAATCGGCTATAACAAGGTCCCACTCCTGTTCTTCTAGGGCAGCGAGGGTAGTTTCTGCCGTGTCTGTCCTTTGATAAATGGGGTTGTAGCCGCCGAGTTCTAGCTCGAAAACCAGGAGTTCCACATCATCTTCGGAGTCTTCAACAATTAAAACTCGTAAAGGTTTAGTCATCAGGAATTGTTAACATTGCTGAGGTTTGATTTAAGTCTAGCCAATACACCCATACTTTTTTTAACAGTTCTGAAAATTCCGTAAAATCCACAGGTTTGCGAATATAGCTATTGCAGCCAAATCTATAACCTTGTAGCAAATCTTCGGTTTCTGTGGATGTAGTTAAGATTACGACGGGCAATAATTGGGTGCGGCCATCGGCCCGCAAGCGTCGCAATACTTCTAAACCATCCATTTTAGGTAATTTTAAATCTAGCAATACCAAAGATGGCATGGCCTCGGGTTGGCGGTGGGAGAATTTACCCGCGCAAAAGAGATAATCTAAAGCTTCCACTCCATCGCTAACTATCACTAATTGATGAGAATAGCCGTTTTGTTCCAAAGCTAGTTGAGCTAATTCTTGTTCGTCGGGATTGTTTTCTACTAATAAGATAGTTTTTTGACTCATATTTTTTTGTTGCTTTTTTAGTCAACTCAAAAGGAGCATACTTTTTAATTTCTAAGTTTTTCTGGCTCTTGTAAGCGATCTAGGTTAGGCATGAAGAGCGATCTTTTTGGGTTTTAGAGGCGATCGCGCCACCACTTCATTAGTGATACAAGTCACATGATTTGGGAATGGGGAATGGGGAATTGGGAATTGCAATTAACAACTAACAGTAAAGTAAAAAGTCGCGCCTTTTTCCACAGCAGCTTCTGCCCAAATACGACCGCCGTGGCGATGAATAATTCGTTGTACCGTTGCCAAACCAACGCCGGTACCTGGAAACTGACTTTCCAAATGCAAGCGTTGAAAAGAACCAAACAATTTATCGACGTAATTCATATCGAAACCAGCCCCATCATCTCGGACAAAATAAGCTAATTTTCCTTCCCGTGCTAATTTTCCTTCCCGTGCTAATTTTCCTTCCCATAAAATCGAACCAAATTCGATAGAAGCTTGGGGATGATGGGAGGTATATTTCCAGGCATTATCGAATAAGTTTTCTAAGACAATTTTGAGCAAACGGGGGTCGCCATTAACTACTAATTCTGGAGCGATCGCCACTCGAACAATTCTCTGAGGTTCTCGGGATTTTAATTCTTTAATAATCTCCTCAGCTATAGCGCTCAAATTGACATTTTGACAGTGCATTTCTTCCCGAGTCACCCTAGAAAGTTGGAGCAAATCGTCGATTAATTCTCCCATTCTTTTGCTGTTGGCGACGATTCTTTCTAAATAATGTTGACCCTTGGTGTCGAGTTGTTGTCCGTAGCGTTCCTTCAAAATGCGACTAAAACCATCGATACCTCGCAGGGGCGATCGGAGGTCGTGGGAAACAGAATAACAAAAAGCTTCTAATTCTTTATTAGCCGCTTCCAATTGAGCGGTTCGTTCCCTTACTCGCTCTTCCAAAGATTCATTTAATTCTCTAATTTCTTCTTCGATTATTTTGCGTTCGCTAATATCATAAAAAGTAGCAACTGCAGCAATAATTTTTCCTTCCGAATTGCGAATTGGTGTGGAACTTAGGAGAACGACGCCCCGGGTGCCATCTCCTTTTTCGATAGAGATTTCTTCTTGGAAAATGGTCTCTCCGTTATTAAGAGAACGTGCCAGAAATAAATCCTTAGAAATATAAGGGGTTCCATCGGGATGTAAAGAGTGGCGAAGTATTTCTTCGAGCTTCTTGTTGCCCAGAATTAATTTACCCGAAGGTGCTTCGGCAATTACTACACCCGCTGGCATTTGTTGGAGAACTGCCGAGAGTAGCGATCGCTCTTTTTCGATCTGCTTTAACATTGCCAATCTTTCCAATTCTGCCTGCTTTCTTTCCGTAATATCTCTTAAAGATAATAAATATGCTTTTTCTCCCTCCCAAAAAAGTTCTACCATTCGCAGTTCGGCAGTAATAGTTTCTCCGGTTTTTCGCTTAATTTCTATTTCTGTGGTTCCTCGATTTAGAGTTGACAGCCATAAAGTTGTATTGAGAAAATATTCTTGCTTGCGACCGAAAATAGATGCTGCTGCCGGATTGACAAAACGGACTTTTCCATCTTTATCTACCACGATAGAACCATCAAGATTGCTGTTAATAATAGTCTTAAGTCGTTCTTCGCTTTCTCGCAAAGCATCCTCAGTTTGTTTCCGTCCGAGGGCCAAACCTAATTGATTTGTCACCGAGATTACCAGCTCGACCAATTTTTCATCTTGGGGAAGAGATTTACTAGCAAAAAATAGCAAAACAGCTAGGGGGCGATCGTCCGCAATAATCGGCACTGCCAAAGCCGTTTTAATACCCAATTCTACAGCTTTATTTAAAGGCAGATAAATATCTTGAGGTTGGAGAGAAACATCTTCGAGCCATTCGGGTTTTTTTGAAGTAAAAACTCGTCCGACAATGCCAATATTTTCTCGAACGCTAATAGGATTATTATTTTTTCTGAAGTTATGCCAATTAGAAATTTTGCCAGAACAAAAATTTCTCAGCTTCAAGACTCCTTCTTCCATAAAAGGAACCCAAATTTCGGAAAAATTCCACTTAGCAATCTCGCATAATTTGCCAATGACAAATTCCACGGCAGAGTCAAAATCTGGCGCTTCGCTAATTGCTTGAGTCATGGTTTGCAAGAGTAGAATTTGTTCTTGAGATTCGTGGCGATCGCTGATATCTAAACTCGTTCCTACTACGCGAACTGCATTACCTCCTTCATCATAAAAAATTTTACATTTTGACTCCAACCAACGAATATTTCCATCGGGTAAGAGAATACGGTATTCGATACAGTCATATTCTTGTTGGTGAACCATGGCATTTTTCCGAGAAATATCTACAAATTCCCGGTCGTCTGGATGAACCTTGTTGAGAAAATCTTCATATTTTTCCAAACTACCTTTTTCCAAACCAAATAGGGTTTCCCCATCAGCAAACCAAATACATCTATTGGCGATAATATTCCAATCCCAGATACCTATTCTAGTAGCATTTAAAGCTAAATTTAACATGGATTGACTTTCTAAAAGTGCCGCTTCTGCTTGTTGGCGTTCTTTAATTTCTGCCCTTAGAGATGCCGTGGGTTGACTGACTTTGATTTCTAATTCATCCCGGGCCTGACGCAGGGCTTCTTCTGCTTGTTTGCGTTCCGTAATATCCGTGGCAATACCGCAGATTGCATAAGGGTTTTTGTGGCGATCGCATAAAGGAAATTTGACCGTAATATATGTATGAAGTCCATCTGCTTGAGGAAGAACTTCTTCTAAAGTTAAAGCCGCATTTTCTTCTAAAACTTTGCGGTCGTTTTTTTGCAATATTTCTGCTACTTCTGTAGAGAAAATATCCCCGTCATTTTTACCCTTAATCTCTTCTGGACTGATTTTAAATAAAGTTTGATATTGTCGATTAATTAGTAAATAGCGACCTTGTAGGTCTTTAACAAAAATAATTGCTGTAGAGTTATCTAAAATTGCCTGTAACATTGCCTGACTTTCTGCCAATGCAGCTTCGGCTAGATCCCGTTCTGTAATATCTTGACCTTGGGCAACTAACAAGATAGGTTTTCCTTTTTGGTTAGTTACGCTTCGGAGAGAAAAATCAAGAGTTTTAACTGAATTATTGGCAGTAAAAATATCGACTTCGTAACGAATATATTCTCCCGAAGCTGTCTTAGCGATCGCCTCTTTTAACTGTTGTTGAGTCGAATTTAACAAAGCATCTTTTTTTAATACCTTGTTTTCCGCATTCCACCAAGGCAACTGCCAAAAAGGATGAGTTACAACATCCAACAAATCGAGTTCGACTAAATCCAAAGCCACCGGATTAACATTAAGCAAAGTGCCATCTGGTTCCATCAACCAAAGCAGTTGAAAAGTTGGCTCGAAAATAGCGCGAAAAGGTCTTTGACTCCACCTGATTAATTCAGTTTCTATCCCCGTAAAAACCGTAACATCATTTGCCATTAAGGCGACTATTTTTCTACCATCTGGAAGCTTGCCCAAAGTTGCAGAACTCAAATCCCACAAACGTTTTTCCCCGCTTTTCGTAGCGACAACAAAATCTCCATGTTCTCTAGCTCCATCGCTATTAAATAGTTGCTTAAAAGCAACTTTAACCATTTCTAAATCTTCGTTAAAAGCTTGCTTAATCCACTGGTTAATTGTGGGAATTTCCGCTGCAATATAACCGCTTAATTCGGTCCACATTTTATTAATTTCCAGCACTGCCCCATCTTCTGCATAAATCATCATTGGAAAAGGAGCGTTAAAAAAGCAACTGCGGAATTTTTCTTCCTGATTTATGTCACGTTTATAATCGTTAAAAAAAGTTTGTAGTTCGGGGATATTAGCCAGTGTTAAAAGGAGCTTTTTGCCGTCTCGATAAATTTCTGGATGAGACTCTATCCATTGGTTGCATAATTGGATGTAATTAAGAAAAGCAATTAAATGATTGTAATTGACATCGCCTAAAACTCGACGCAATATCGGCAGTAATTTTTGATAGTTGTTAATTTTTAAAAATAACAAAACTGCTGCTTTAAATAAGCTAGCTTCCTCAAAAATATTTGGAGAATTATTGCCTAGTTCTGAGGCAATTTTATCAGTATTTTGAGGTACTGGCATGGTTAATAATTCTAAAATTTCCGCAGCTTCCATGCCAGAATCTAGTAATGCCAAACAGCGTTCTATCTGAGAATAGACAATTCCAGAGTATTTAGATAAATAAGCCCAAAGTTGTTGTTTGAAGGGAGAAGGTAGAGGGTTATTAATATCCGCCAATTTAGTCTGCTGCCAGAGATTATCTAAAACTGTGGGTGTCGGTATTGCCGGTTCAAAAAAAGCCGGAAAAAACCCATATTCTTCTACAATTTCTGCCTGAATTTCTGTGAGAGTTCTCATAGTCAGTGGAGAGAAAGGAATAACAGTAGGGTTTTGAGAAAAGATGATAAGTAAGCTATTATTAAATAGACAAAAGAAAAACAAAGCCGATGGTAGAGATTGTCAGATATTTTAACCAAATATTTCATCGATTAAGTGAAAGGATAGGACAAGCGAAGGGCAAACTTTCCTCCCCCAGTAAATCCCTTCGCCCTTATGGAGCTTATTTTACTCGTCCTTATCTTCCCGTTTTTTTAACCTTTATATTTGGCCTGGGATTATCTTTGGTTGCTTATGGCATTGCCTACCGCTGGGAAAAGGCCAAGGCTAGGGTTATTTTAGAACAAAGAGGGGACAATTTGGCGATCGCCCTCCAAAACAAAATCGATAATTACATCCAAGTCACCGAAGCTTTAGCTGCTTTTTATAACGCCTCCGACGAAGTTACTCGTCAAGAATTTACCGACTTTTCCCAAACTTTTTTTCATAATTATCCCGGCATTACTGGCATCGTCTGGGCAAAATTGGTCTTAAATTCAGAAAGAAGCGCTTATGAGGAAATGCTAAAAACTGAAGGTTTTCCTAACTGGCACATTTATCATCTTAACTCTTCCAAAGATAAAACAAAAGCTCCAGCACGCAACGAATATCTGCCAATTACTTATGGTTTACCAATTGAAATACATAAAAATATGATTGGATACGATTTATTTTCCTTTAATTTTTTGGAAGATAAAATCTTAGAAAATGCACGAATATCGGGGGAGATGCTGGCGAGTTATAAAATAGCTTCGAGCCCTGAAAGTCAAACTGATGTTATTTTATTTCAAGCTATTTATCCTCAAAATACATCTGCCAAACCGGGTTCTGACTCTTTTTTAGGAACTATTTACATTGTCTGCAAAATTTCTGAGGTAGTTCGAGAGTCTTTGGCGGCGATCGACCTAGAAAATCTCGATTTTTATTTGTTGGATGAATCTGCCGATGTGGAAGATAATTTTTTGGCTTATTATAACTCTACTACTGGTGAAATAATAGAAAATTTAGCAGACAAAAAGTTACTTTTAAATCGAGATGAATGGGGGTTGTGTAGGGAGGAAAATTCTTGCAAGCGATCGCTCAAAGTAGTCAACCGCCAATGGTCGATTTTGCTTTTACCAACAGAGCAGTTTCAGGATAGAACTTTTTATTCAGAAATCGCGATCGTTGTAGGATTTCTGTTAACTGCATCCCTGACAATTTATCTGGCAATGTCGATTCGATACACTTTAAAATTAGAGAAAGCTATGCAGGAGTTGAAGTCAACTCAAGCTCAATTAATACAGGCAGAAAAAATGTCTAGTCTCGGACAATTGGTGGCAGGTGTCGCCCATGAAATTAATAATCCAGTGAATTTTATTTATGGTAATATCAATCCCATTACAGAATACAGTCAAAGTTTATTAAAACTACTGGAATTATATCAAGAAGAATCTCCAAATACTTCGGATAAAATACAAGATTTTGCTGCTGAAATTGACCTAGATTTTATTAAAGAAGATTTACCGAAAACCATAGAATCTATGAAAATGGGAGCGGAAAGAATCCAGAAAATAGTGCTGTCTTTGCGCAATTTTTCTCGTTTTGATGAAGGTCAAATAAAATTAGTTAATCTCCATGAAGTTATTGACAGTACCCTGAGGATTTTACAGGGTCGTTTGACAGCAAATGCCGAAAAAAAAGCAATAACAATAATTACCAATTATGGCGATTTACCCCCAGTGGAATCTTACACCGGACAGTTAGATCGAGCGCTTATGAATCTGCTCGCCAATGCTATTGATGCTTTGGAAGAATTAAGAGAGGAACGGGATTTTATTCCGACTATCGAGGTTAGCACGAAATCTCTGGCAGCTAAGAATCAAATTATAATTAAAATTAAGGATAACGGTACGGGAATTTCAGAAGAAATACTAGAGGATATTTTTAATCCCTTTTTTACTACTAAACCGCCGGGAAAAGGAAGCGGTTTGGGGCTGTCTATTGCTTATTCTATTATTGTGGATCGACATGGTGGCAAATTAAAATGCTCTTCTCAAATAGGGAAAGGTACTGAATTTATAATTACAATTCCGAGTCAGCAAAAATGAGGTGCGCGGCGCGCACCTACAATTAACAAAAACAGCTAAAACTTGCTCAAAGCATCCTGTACTGCTTGAGGAAGGCGGCGCATAATCTTGCCTTTCTCGCGATCGACTGCTACCAGAGTCACCCTAGCAGTAACATAAAGCTCCCTTCCATCGAGAGATTCAATTCGATAATCCCAATCTAACTTTATGCTTTCTGTATCTGCCAGTCTGGTCTTTACTACCACCGTCATGCCCATTTTTACCGCTCGGTGGTAACGTGCGGAAAGTTCGACTACTGGTAACTCGCAACCGAGAGCTACCAGATCCGCATATTCAATGCCGAGAGAACGCAAACTCTCTACCCGGGCCTCCTCCATCCAAGCGATATAAGTCCCGTGCCAGACTACCCCGCCATAGTCTGTATGGTGGGGATGGACTTTGACGATGTATTCAAACCAGCGATCGGCAACTTTGGCCGAGTGTTTTTGGATGGCGCTGGTGGGTAGTTGAGGTTGGGGTTTTTCTGTTGAAGACATTTCACAATTCTTTTTGCAACTTTACACTTCTTAAAATAATTGTCCCTTAACCAGGTTTATGCTAGATTGTAGGGTTTAACACCTAGCACCTCGCAAATAAATCGCAACTCAAAAACACCATGATAAGAAAAGTTTTAGTAGCCGTAGCCGGTCGGGGACTGTGCGAACAGATGCTCAATATGTTGCTGGACATCCCTTCCTTCAGACCGGAGTTAGTGACAGTCCTCCACGTCGTACCGTCGCAAATTTCTGCGGCAGATATGTCCGCCAAGCTCGAAGAAGGGGGCAAAATTCTGGCAGAAGCAGTCCAGTCTTTAAAGATAGACGCCGATAAAGTCAATCCTCGCCTCAAACAAGGAGATCCCAAGACTATAGTTTGCGAAGTGGCAGACGAAGAAGATTCGGACCTGATTATTATGGGGTCGCGAGCTATGGGACGACTGCAAGCTATTTTAGAAAATTCCGTGAGCCAGTATGTCTTCCAACTGACTTCTCGGCCCATGCTTTTGGTCAAGGATGATGTTTATGTGAAAAAAGTCCGGCGAGTTATGGTGGCTCTGAATAACTCTCCAGAAGCGATGCAGTGTCTAAAACTGGCACTTTCTTTTGTTAAGGATATCCAGGGCGCTCAGTTAATTCTCGCCCACGTTAAAAAAGATGCCACTGGAAAAGCTGGGGAAGATTTAACTCCTGCGGAAGCGGAAAAGGATCCTGTCTTGGCTCCTGCGGTGGCAGAGGCGAAAAAAATGGGGGTTAGCTATCGCTGCGTCAGCGCCTGCGGTAAGGCAGGGCCGGAAATTTGCAGGATAGCCGACGAGGTAAATGCGGATTTATTGATGATGGGTTCTCCCGATCGCCGTCCTTCTATCGCTAAGACTATCGTCGATTTAGATAAGCTTTTGGGCAATTCTTTATCGGACTATGTACGAGTCTATGCCGATTGTCCGGTATTGTTAACCCGCAACATTAATATTTAGTTTTTGGGAATGGGGAATGGGGAATGGCTAGTGTACCCCAGAAACCCGGTTTTTTAGAAAAACCGGGTTTCTTGAGCGATCCATTTCTTTATTCCCACAAAAAAGCGCCGGAACTAACGAGTTTCTGGCGCTTTTTTTGAACTCCAAAGAAATAGCCTTTTGCTATTGGGTGTCACTCCCACTTAATTGACAATTAACAATTGACAATTAACAATTGACATTTCTATTGGTTTTGACCGCTACTTGCGGTTTGGATGTAAAGAATCAGTAGAAAAACTGATGGCACTAAGACAAATAACAGGGTGGCAACAAAGCCGAGATCGTTAACTTCCATGATTTTTCCCCAAGTTGAATAAAGCTATTTACGACTAAGGATATCATTATTTGCGCTTTGGTTTGGTTCTAACCGTCACTGGGCCATTAACCAGGGTTTGACAAGCTAATCTATAGTTTGGGGGCCTTTTTTTCAACTTTTGTTCTTCGACTTTAGTCCTGGGGGACAAATTTTCCATGCCTTCGACAATTTCGACGATGCAAGTTCCGCATTGTCCGTAGCCGCCGCAATTCATCATCTTGCCAGTGAAGGTGTAGAGGTCGATACTATTTTCCAAAGCCTTGAGCCTTAAATTGGCTTCGTCGGCAGCGATTACTTCTTTGTTTTCGTTTTCAAATTTGATATTGGCCATTGAGATTACCCCAGCAAAGTCTACATTAACCTTTGTAACAAAATGTTAACTAATATTTCAAGATTAGGGGACTTGCAATTTAATAAGTACTGGCTGTTGGGTGGAGGTTCGCGCGCGCCCAAGCTACACGGGAGTCCCTAAGGGGCATCAGACAAATCGCCACCGGGAAGATTGCTGACAGAACGCTGCAACTCGGACAAAGCTCGATTGTAGTTGAGAATGGCCACCAACAGATTAATTTCGGATCGAGTCAAGTCTGTTTGGGAGTTAATCACCTCTAACTGAGTTCCCACGCCGGCTTGGAAGCGCAAGCGGGCCAAACGTAAAGCTTCCCTGGCCTGTTCCAAACCGAGTTCGGCGGTACCGATGTTATCGAAGCTGGCATCCAAGTCAAAAAACCCCTCTTCCACCTCGCGGCGAATTTGATTGAGGAGGCGATCGAAACGAGTTTCCGCCAGAGCGATATCAAATTCATTTTGTTTGGCCCTAGCTTTGGCAGCCCGCCCGTCGAAAAAATTCCAGTTAAAGGTTGCCCCCAAACTATAACCGTCGGCCCAACCGCGAGTGGCCGCCGGGTCTGTGTCATCAGTAATTAACCCCAGAACGTTATAGTTAGCAAACAGATTCAACCGAGGTCTAATAGCCGACAAAGATATCTGGCGCTGGGCTTCGCTCAAATCTCGCTGTACCAATTGTTGTTCCAATTCGGCCCGATTGTTAAAAGCGGCAATAATGGTCTCGTCTAAAGATAACTCCCAAGTGCCTGCCGGCTCGATCGCGTCTGCGGCGACCAACTGAACCGACTCGTTAATATTCAATAGCTCCACCAAGCGACGGCGGCTAATCCTTTGGTCTCGCAGAGCGTTAGTCAAGGTTTGTTCTTCATTAGCCAGAGTGACTTGAGCTTGGAGAACGTCAAATCTAGTTCCGACTCCTGCTCTTTCTAAGGCTTCGGCATCTTGCAAGCTCTTCTGGGCGTTGGCTACGGCTGCTTCTCCGACTCTAACTCGGCCATCTGCTTCCTGGAGGTTGTAATAATTATCAGTAACTTGCAAGCGCAGGTCTTCAGCGATACGCTCGAATTCCAACTCCTGCAACCTGAGTTGCTCTCCTGCTGCGGCAATTCTGGCTGCTCTTGCTCCATCAATGCCGGTATCGTAGTTCAACTGGAGACTGTTGTTAAAAGTGATGCTGCCAAAGTTGGTAAGGTCTGGAGGTTCCTCTCCGGCTATTTCTGCTTGACGGTTGGCAGCGCGAAGTTGGAGTTCTCCTTGGGCGCTAATCTGGCGCTGTAGCTGAGATTGAAAGCCGAGAGTGGGTAGCAAGGCAGCTCGCGCTTCTTGGACGAGAGCTTGACTTTGCTCTAGCTGGAGCCTGGCCAGTTCGAGTTCGGGGCTGTAGCGGCGTGCCAAATCTACGGCTTGTTCGAGGGTAATGGGTATTGTTTCATCGATTTGTACCGCGTCTGGGTCTATGGGAACGTCCAGAGGATTGAGGGATGGTTCTAAGATTGGCGGCGGTAATGTCTCTAAGGTTCCGTTGGGTAGCGGTGGGGGGAAACTTTCTCTGGGGTTTAAGTTTGGGGTTGTCTCTTGAGCCACATTGGTGCTATCTCCTGCTAGTTCTGATGTTTCTGTTTCTGGATCGGCTAATTCCCTTACTGTCGGCATTGTCGATGTTTGGCCGATATCGGTTTTTACTTCGAGGAAGTCCGTATCGGTCGACCTATTGCCGGGACTTTCTGCGGGTTGTCCAGATTCCAAACTTTCTAGCAGGGTGCCGCTGAATTTGTTTTGAGTTGGTTCTTGTTCTTGGGAGTTTGATTCTTGAATTTCTAGGGAATGCTGGGTTGGTTCCTCTTCCAAATCTTCTATATCATCTTTGAGAGCTGCTTGTTCCCAGAGCGATCGCCATCTTTCCTGTAGATTGCTGCCAAAGGTCGAGCCAGGCTTTTGGGATTGAGAAGTTGCTTGCTTATCAAAAGAACCGGACTCGGGGTTATTTGGTTTCTCCACAGGAGTTATTTCGGAGGAGTTTAGAGAATCTGGTTCGGTATTGGCCTGCTGTTGTCTGGGGTTCTTTTCAGCGGAATTTATTGGCGGTGGGGCCGCAATGGCTCGTCCCAGATTGCCTAGAGCGATCGCTCCGCTCACTCCTACTACCACAAGTTGACGAAAAACGCGCATAAGTTTTTTAATTAGTCCGAAGTCCAACAAACAATTTTAAGGTAGGGATGGGGGTCAAGGCTATTTAATTAATAGATATTTTTCTCTTGCCTTTCCCAGTAGAAATTAATTCTTCAACTTCGCTTACTGGGAAGATAGCAATATTCAGTATTTGAGCTAATTTTTTTTGAGCGTCCTGAAATCAGTTGTCGCCCGACTTTAGCATTAGCGAAGCCTACGATATCCCATTTTTCTTCCGCCTTTCCAACCCCAGGGCAATTTTAGGCCCGTTAGCTTTCCGGCATGGTCGGCGGTTACAAGGCTACCATATCAACTTTTAAGCTTTCAACTCCATCGGCCAGTTGCTAGGGTCTAAACACAGCACTGGCCATTACCGAGCGATCGCTCGGTAATGCCTTGCCTGGAGAGTCTGCCTGTCAAACCCGGGTTTCTGAGAATACTTTATTTTCTCTATAGTAAGAGTTTTATTGTAAGAACAAATTTTTCGATCGCTAAATCTACAAAAAAATGTAGCAATTGTTTGAGAGAGCTAAAAGCTAGTGTCAATTGCGATCGCCAGTTAGTAGCGATAAAAAAATTTTATTCCAACCCCTTGTCAAATTGTCAAATTGCTGCTAGTATATAATTGGGAGAAGATGGGCGTCTATAGGGTCAGTTGGCCCGTTCGTAGCGATCGCGCTTGACTCGATTCCGTTTAATCGATGGAGAAAACAGCAAATGTCTTTAACAACAACAGAACAAAATGAGAGCTTTGTTGAAGATTTGATTACAGAATGGCTCAACCTTTTACCACAGCTAATCCCACGTTACTCAAACTTAGAAAAACAAATTCAAAACACCCATCGAGAGGGTGTAGGACGTTTGCTAGTAGAACTGAATAAGAAAAAGTTTGAAAATCTTTCTCCTGAAACTGTAGTTAAAGGTTTGTTCCAGGGATTAACAGCTAATGAAAATTACGAGTTAGTCCCGGAAGCATTTTTACTGCAAGAACAGAATTTGCGAAAGGATATTTTAGAAAAATTATTTGCTGATGCTGGAATTTATAAGGAGACATGGAATTGGATAGATAAGCATAGGGAGGTGAAAAATTTTATCGAAGAAATTAGAGGCAATCAAAATAATGCTGAAATAGAACTAAATCAATTTATTGACTATCGAAATGAAGCAGCTCATACCTTTGTCGATACTACTCTACGCACTGAAGAATTAGAAAGATTAACTTATTTTATTGAAAGCTTATCCCAAGCATTAGCAGAATTAGTAACTTACCGCATAATAGAGATTAAAATTTCCAGCGGTAAGGCTAGAAATATCGGTCAAATTACAGAATGGTTTAAAAAACCGAGGGCGGCAGTGGCAATAATTAATAATATTAGTTTGTCCGTGGGAGATAGTTTATTTCTGGTTAACGAAGATTCTTCCTATTGTCGTTTGGCAACAATTGAAAGCATTCAAATTCAAAGTCTCCCCCAACAACAAACTATCTCAGAAACCAGGTTTTTTGAAAAAACCTGGTTTCTTGGCGGTCGGTTTAAAATTCGATATCGACGCCAAAAAAGGTTGAAAGGTCATCGCTGCACTATAATAAAAACTATAATAAACAAAGTCGTTTAAATCTCAAACCTCCGTGCAAAACTATTCCACCCCCGACCCCAAACGCGATCGCCTCCCCAACCAGCGGTGGTTCGTCCATCCAGAAAAACCCGAACTCGCCCGGGAAGTCGCCCAAATAACAGAACTCTCCCCCCTTCTGGCACAGGTACTCATCAACCGCGACATCCAAACGCCGGCAGAAACCAAAGCATTTTTAGATCCGGAGTCTATCGAGTTGCCCTCGCCACTGGATGAGTTTCCCGACTTGCCCAAAAGTATCGAACTCTTAGAAACCGCAATTATTCAAAAACAAAAAATCGCCATCTGCGGCGACTACGACGCCGACGGCATGACCAGTACCGCTTTGTTACTGCGGGCATTTAGGCATTTGGGAGCGATCGCTCAATACGCCATCCCCAGTCGGATGCGCGAAGGTTACGGCATCAACACCCGCATCGTCGAAGACTTCCACGCCGAAGGAGTCCGCCTCATTCTCACCGTGGATAACGGCATCGCCGCCCATGAACCCATCGCCCGAGCCCGAGAACTCGGTCTGGATGTCATCATCACCGACCATCACGACCTCCCGCCAACTCTCCCCAACGCAACCGCCATCCTCAACCCTAAATTAATCGCCGAAACTTCTCCCTATCGGGGTTTGGCGGGAGTCGGGGTTGCTTACGTTTTGGCCATATCTCTGGCGCGGCGTGTCGCTCGGCCCGGCAAGGATAGCGACAGCGATGTTGCCGTCGCCGAGCGCCAGAAAGTCGATGCGGTTAAATCTTTGACAAAACCTCTTTTGGAGCTCTTTACTTTGGGAACCATCGCCGACCTCGCCCCACTCACCGGAGTTAACCGCCGTTGGGTGAAGCGGGGGTTGCGACTGTTGCCCCGTTCCCGACTTTTAGGAGTAAAAGCGCTCGTTCAAACGGCGGGCATTACCGTGAGAAGCGACGGTAGCGCGGGAATTTTGAACCCCAAAACTCAGAAAACCCGACCCCTGAAACCGGATGATATCGGTTTTCGTTTGGGGCCGCGCATTAATGCCGTCGGGCGCATCGACGACCCGCAAATTGTTATCGAGTTGCTGACGACCGAAGACCAAACCACTGCCATCCAGCGGGCGACGGAATGCGAACAAATAAATCAACGCCGCCAGCAGTTGTGCGAGGAAATAGAAAAAGAGGCGATCGCTGTTGTCGAAAAGAGTCGGATAAATCTAGAACGAGAACGGGTTTTAGTTTTAGTCGAACCAAACTGGCATCACGGCGTTATCGGCATCGTCGCTTCCCGTCTGGTGGAACGTTACGGGGCGCCGGTGTTTATCGGTACTTACGAGGAAGAGCGCATTCGGGGTTCGGCCCGGGGCATTCCCGAATTTAACGTTTTTGAAGCTTTGCAATTTTGCGACGGTTTGTTGGGAAAATACGGCGGTCACAAGGCGGCGGGGGGTTTTTCCCTGCCGGCGGAAAATTTGGAGGGGTTGCGAGCCCGTCTCAGCACTTTTGCTTGTCGCTGTCTGCAACCGCACCACTTGAGACCGTTGGTGGCGGTTGATGTGGAAGCGAGTTTTGGGGATATCGATATGGAACTTTACCAGCAAATAGATGCGCTTCATCCCTGCGGCATCGAAAATCAAGACCCGACGTTCTGGACTCCCAACGTTCGGGTTGTCGAACAAAAAATTGTGGGCAAGGGGCATATCAAGTTAACTCTGGCGGCGGGGACTATTATTCAAGGTATTGCTTGGCGTTGGTCTGCTTATTTTCCCCTGCCGCCAGTGGTGGATATTGCTTATAAGTTGCGGGAGAATACTTGGAACGGCGTTACTAGCGTGCAGTTGGAGTTGGTGGGAGTGCGTTTGCCCGGTGGCGGCGGCGTTTCTCGCCCTCAAGCTGTGGAGTTCGTTTATCGCGATCGCCCCTACACTTGCGCCATGTCGGAACGCGGGGATGGGAAGGAGTTAAAAATTCGCAATGCCGAGGGGAAGGTATTGGCGGTGCGCCGGGGAGAAGCAACCGGTTTGTTAGGAACGAGTCGGGAAGATGCTAAGGAAGTTAACGTTCGCGAACCCTTCTTTTTTGAGTTGATTAAAGCGGCGCTTGATGCTTTGGGGATGGGGTAGTTTGGTTGGTTAGCAGCGGATGTTGAAGCGGATGTAGCGGATGGGTTGGTTGGCAGCGGATGTTGAAGCGGATGTAGCGGATGGGTTGGTGGTGGGGCAATTAACTTTTTTCGCCCGCCAGAAACCGGGTTTTTTCAAAAAACCCGGTTTCTTAAGTCTCCAGTTTTTCAATCTTCTTAAACAGAGGGGTTAAACGCGGGGTGGGGGCAAAGCATTCGGACATAAAAATTAACGATTATTATCCGCAGTTATCGCCCGAATGCTGTTGCCCCTACAGAATTGGACAAAATCAAATCAGTTAACCTCGTTCGCCCGCAAACCACCCATCCGTTAAATCCGTTTCACCCATCCGCTGCCAACTAACCCCTTGACAAACCGCAAAACCTCTGCTAACGTATAGTTAAGATGTTAAAATGGGAGGAGATGGGCGTCTATAGGGTCGGTGGGCCATTTTTTGGACATTGCTAAAGCGATAGAACCACGCGAAAACCCTTGATGACATAACAAGTGCCCGGGTCGTTCCTGAAACGACTGGCGCTGCGGCAATTCCCGGGAGCGATGAGCCAAGAACCTCCACGCAACAACCGGCGAGAACCATCCTCGCCAGATTCCCAGGCGCTTCCGTCGGTGGGTGCCTCATTATAATTTATATGCCAAACGTCCTGACACCACTCCCAGACGTTCCCGTGCATATCGTACAAACCGAAGGCGTTGGGGGGGAAACTGCCGACATCCGTTGTTTGTTTGCGCCAAACGCCTTTGGGTGCCGAACGGTAAGTTAACTTGCCGTTGTAATTAACTAAATCTGTAGTTATCGTCTCTCCAAAAGAAAACGGCGTAGTTGTACCCCCCCGACAGGCATACTCCCACTCCGCCTCCGAAGGCAAGCGACAAAATTTCCCCGTCCTCTGGGAGAGTCGCCGACAAAGTTCCACGGCATCGTTCCACCTTACGCGCTCCACCGGGCGGTTTGCACCTTTGAACTCAGAAGGATTTTTTTTCATAACTCTCTCGTACTGTATTTGCGTCACTGGATACCTCCCCAGAAAAAACGACGGAACGTTTACTCCGTGTTGCGGACTTTCCCGCTTATATCGCCCCTTCTCGCTTTCTGGGGAACCCATCAGAAAACTTCCCCCAGGAATAGGTACCATTTCTAACTCGACACCTCCTCCCAAGTCTTCGGCGAACATTTCTGCTTGGTGGTATTCGAGTTTAATTATCTCTCCCCGGATGTCAACGGTAATTGTCTCAAACTCCTCTCGATAAATTTTGATTAATTTACCGTTAGCTAAAAGAGGTTGAACTTTTGGATGACTGAGTTTTGCTTGAAGCGCATATATAGCCGCGAGTCGGACTTGTGGGGAGTTATCTTTTAGGGAGGCGATCGCCACATCCAACCCCGCCTCCCCATATTTCATCGCATCTCGAACTGCCCCCACTCGCACTAATTCATCGCTTGCAGTCAAACGCTTTTTCGCTCCTTCGATGCCGCCCAAAACCGCAGCATTAACTGGAGGAGGATTTTTGCCGCCAAGCACGGCATCGTATTCTCTGGGTCGATTTGGTTTTTCTGTCATTTTCGGTCGCAACCTCCTAAGAAAGTATCAAGATTCTATTTCTCCGGTTTCTTTTAAAACCTCTGCTAAAAAAGCAGGTGCTATATGAAAACCGGCAAAAGTGCGCAACTGAGCGATCGCCTCGGAAACCGATGGGATATCCCCTTCGCGCCAACCGCGCAGCAAAACTCCCACTACTCCAGTAATGTTAAGTCCCAAAGCGCGGGCAACTCTCCTTCCTTCCCGTTCGTCTAAAAGCGTCCAGGCGGGTTCTAGTTCCACCGCTAAGGCAATAGCTTCGGCTTCTCCTGGGTCTAAATTTTGCTGCAACAACTGGACTAATCTGCGATCGCTAACTTCCAATACTTGTATCCATCCATCCTCCATCGCTTTTCGGAGCAGTAGAGAGCCTGGAAGTGATTCGTTAACTCTTAATTCTCCAAGCACTGCGGTCGGTATTTGGATTAATCCAAATTGCTGCCGCAATAGAGACAGGCGATCGATTATTGCCAGGTTCAACAGTGGGGAAGTATTACTTACTGCGGGCATAGTTCAAATCTTCCTCCAGTTCTTCTTTGCCGTAATGTCTGGGGAGATCGCGTTCTCCTAATAATTGACTAAATTCATACGCTCCTATATTAGCCAATTCTCTAGCTTTGCCAAAGCTGAGAAGTTCTTGAGCGTATAGAGCGATCGCCAATTCTTTCAACATTTCTGTTTCCTTACGTTTTTCTGGCAGTCGGATCGCCTCTGCCACCGAGTCGGGTATTGATAGTTGCATGGTTGTGTTTTTGAGAGGTTTCTAAATATGTTTTTTAACACATAAATTGCTAATTGTCAATTGTCAATTGCACCTAATCCCATCACCCACGTGAAACCGGGAATATCGCAAAAACCCGGTTTCTCAAAACCCCCCGTCCGCCAACCAACCTCGTTCGCCCGCAAACCACCCATCCGCTACACAAACTAAAAATTTATTCCTCTGGCTCCCCCCAACTCAGCGGGGGGCGGGGGGGGATCTTCAAAATCCGCTGCTAACCAACCCCTTGACAAACCGCAAAACCTCTGCTAACCTATAGTTAAGATGTTAAAATGGGAGAAGATGGGCGTCGATAGGGTAGGTGGGCCATTTTTGGGACTTATAAATCGCTACAAACCTTCCGCCATAACTACGCGAAAACCCCCGTAGTCAGTCCTGAGACCG
>CAZSTZ010000080.1:0-14921 GCA_964609515.1 uncultured bacterium
GTCTCACCGCCCTCCGATGCCATTCCCATCGAAGTGCCAGTCCCCCAACCCGTCTCCCCGCCCTCCGATGCCATTCCCATCGAAGTGCCAGTCCCCCAACCCGTATCCCCGCCACCGACAACAACACCACCACCCAGACCAATGCCACCATCGCGACCCTTACCCCCAACGAACAATACCACGCCACCTTTACCCGAACAAGTACAAGACACAGTAGCGACTCTCACTCCAGTAAACGGTTTGGTTAGCGTCAAATTGATTAATAGAACCTTGGCAACTATTAATTATGAGATAATAGGCGATACCACCCTCAGAACTTTACCCGGCAAATCGGAAGTAACTTTAAGGGAATTACCGACACCGACAAACGTTACTTTTCGCCGCACCGATGGCGGTTTTTTGTTGATACAAGCTACCGTTAATGAAGAAGGAATTTTGGAATTAAATATGAGAGAAACTAACGTTTTCGATTTCGATAGAACCACCCTATCCATTGAAGAAAATGGCAGCGCGTTTTTGAATTAGAGACGAAACCCAAAAACCCGGTTTTTTTGTAAAAACCGGGCTTATTGAAAGTCATTTTTTCAAAGCTAGCTCGCACTACAGAAACCTGGTTTCTTCTGGTTTCTTAAAGGTTTCGGCTTAATGGGCGGTACAGGACTCGAACCTGTGACATCCTGCTTGTAAGGCAGGCGCTCTACCAACTGAGCTAACCGCCCCTTTTTTTTAGGCTATTTCATAGCTTAACACACTTTTTTCAAAAAAAGCGATCGCTAGAAAAAAATTTTAGGATAATATTGGCATTAAGTCCAAAATCCAAAATTTCCTTGTCCCCTATTATCTCCGACGTCCATGCCCAGCGGTAAAACCCACGATCGCATAACCCTTTGGAGTTTGCCCCTCGTGGCAGGTTTGACCTTCGGGCATACCCGTAGCAGTCATCTTACCTTATTAGTTTCTGGAGGATTTCTCTTTGGCGGCCTAATGTTTGGCCCCGACTTAGATACTTATTCCCGCCAGTTTCAAAGGTGGGGATGGTTCCGCTGGATTTGGCTGCCATATCAAAATGGCCTTAACCATCGCTCCTGTTTGTCCCACGGCCCCTTAATCGGTACTGCGGTCCGACTTATTTATTTAATCGCCTGGATTGCCCTTTTGGCAATACCTTCTTTAATCTTAATTCAATTCGCGGCCCCAAATTGGACTTTGGCCGCTGCTTTTCAGGAAATGTGGCGATCGCTCTCGGCCCACTACCTCGAAGCTATTGCCCTGTTTATCGGCCTCGAACTCGGGGCCACCTCCCACACTCTCAGCGATCTTGTCGTTTCTACTTACAAAAAGGTTAAAACTAAAGGCTTAATTGGTTTAATTCCCCCATCTATTTATAAACGTTTCCAGTCTCAAGGTTGGTCTGGGTTAATTATTCCATCTCCTAAAAAAAAGAAAACTCGCCGCAAGTCGAATACTTCTAAAATCAAGCCCAGAACCAGAACTAAATAATTAACAATTAACAATTAACAATTAACAATTATGCCTCCAACAAATCCTACTTTAACTGCCTTAGAAGAATTAATAGAAGTAGTTGCTAAATTACGTTCTCCCGATGGCGGTTGTCCGTGGGATTTAGCCCAAACTCCCGAAACTTTAACCCCCTATATTATCGAGGAAGCTTACGAATTAGTCGACGCCATAAAAACGGGAAATAAAGAAGAGATAATCGAAGAATTGGGAGACTTATTATTACAAGTAGTTTTACAAGCGCAAATTGCCAGCGAGTCTCAAAGTTTCTCCTTAGCTGAAGTTGCCAGGGGCATTTCCGAAAAACTCATAAGAAGGCACCCTCATGTGTTTGGAGATTTAACTGTTAGCGACGCCGACGAAGTACATCAAAATTGGGAAAAAATCAAAGCCGCCGAGAAAGGAGAAACTGATAATTTAAGCGTAAAACTCAAGCGTTATGCTCGCCAGTTACCCCCCTTAATGGCAGCAATGAAAATATCTAAAAAAGCAGCAGCAGTTGGTTTTGAGTGGGAGACCGTTGACGGCGTTTGGGATAAATATCACGAGGAAGTTAAAGAATTTGAAGAAGCTTTAAAATCCGAAGATAAAGAACACCAACAGGCAGAATTAGGAGATATTTTATTTGTTTTAGTTAATTTAGCCAGGTGGTACGAATTAGATACCCAACAAGCTTTAGTCGATATGAATTATCGGTTTATTAAAAGGTTTGCTTTGTTGGAGAAAGCCTGCGATCGCCCCCTATCAGAATACTCTTTAGAAGAGTTTGAAGCTCTCTGGCAAAAAGCTAAAAAAGAAATTGCCTCGCAGCCCAAAAATTACCGCTAATTGCCAATTAACAACTAGCAATTAGCAATTAGCAAAAATAAATTAATCCTCATCAAGAGGAGCTAAAACCTCCTCCAATTCCCATAATTTGTCTTGAAAATCAATTAACCAACTGCGGGTTTCCGCACTCAATTCCTCCCAGACAAATTCCATCGGAAGGTGAGGAGAAGCATATTGATATTTCTTGCCCAATTCGCTTAAATTGTCTGCCACGGCATCGGAAATATTAAAGGTTTCCCATTCCACCAGGACTTTTCTACCCGCAACCCCCATCGAAGGGTCATAAACCAGTTGGGCCGCCCTAATCAAATCCGCGAAATGTTTGGCTTCCAGTCCAGTTAGTTTAGTTATTTCTTCAGCTTTCTGGTAATCGCGTTCCATTGCGATTCCTCCTTTTTTAATAGTTTTTTACTATCATATAAAGGTTGAGAACCAGATTGACCATCTGTTTCTAAAATAAATCTTAAATTTTTGGCTTCTTCTAAGTTAACGTAAGGTGCGCCTTATAGCACCCTACCACCTATTCCCCATTCCCCATTCCCCATTCCCACTATTATGAGTACCAGTTCCATCGCACCCGCAATTATAACCGCAGTTATTCCCAATTCCATCGCCGCCGAAATCGGTTTTGAACCCGGAGATGCCATCGTTTCTATTAATGGAGAACAACCCCGCGACTTAATCGATTATCAATTTTTATGTGCCGACGAATATCTAGAAATAGAAGTTAAAGACACCAAAGGAAAAACTCACCATCTAGAAATAGAAAAAGACTGCGATACCGACCTGGGATTAGAATTTGAAACCGCCTTATTTGACGGTTTAATTCAATGCAACAACCGCTGCCCTTTCTGTTTCATCGACCAACAACCTCCCGGCAAAAGAAAAACTCTTTATCTCAAAGATGACGACTATCGTTTGAGCTTTTTATACGGTTCCTACATCACCCTAACAAATCTCTCCCAAAACGAATGGAACCGCATCGAACAAATGCGCCTTTCTCCCCTGTTCGTTTCCGTTCACGCCACCGAACCAGAAGTCAGAATTAAACTGCTCAAAAATCCTCGGGCGGGTAATATTAAAGAACAAATAAAATGGTTTCAAGAAAGAGATTTACAAATACACGCCCAAGTAGTTGTTTGTCCTGGAATTAACGACGGCCTACACTTGGAAAGAACTTTATTAGATTTGGCAGAGTTTTGCACCGGAGAAATTCCCGCCGTAGCATCGGTGGCCGTGGTACCCGTGGGATTAACTCGGTTTCGCCCCCCAGAAGACGAGTTGATACCGGTAACAACAGAGAAGGCCGCAGAAGTCATCGATTTAGTAGAATCTCTCCAAACCAAGTTTCGCCAGCAATACGGTTCCACCTGCGTCTGGTTGGCCGACGAATGGTTTTTAATTGCCCGTCGCGAGTTGCCAGCAGCTTCCGAATACGAAGATTATCCCCAAATAGGTAACGGGGTTGGTTCCATCAGGCAGTTTTTAGAAGGGTTTGAGGCCGCAGCGGATCGGATGTTGGATGGGGTTTCTGTTAGTCCGCCCCGAAGGTGGACTTGGGTGGTGGGCAATGCAGTAGAGAAGGCCTTTGAGGTTATAGTTCGCCGACTTAACCAAGTTGAGGGTTTGCAAGTCGAGATGGTGGCCTTATCTAGCGACTATTGGGGACAAGAGATTACTGTCACCGGACTGTTAACGGGACAAGATTTGTTAGAAGGTTTGCAGGGGCGGAATTTGGGTGATGGGATTTTATTGCCTTCGGTGATGCTGAAGTCGGGGGAGAATTTGTTTTTGGACGATGTGAGTTTGGAAGAGTTGGAAAAGAGGCTGAAGGTTCCAATTTTGCCTGTAAGTGGGGTTGAAGAATTGATTGATGCTGCCTCGAACGGGATTTAAAATGGGGTCTGTCGCGATCGCTCTCTATCGCTTATTTCTATGGCTCCAAGAGAACAAATTCAGGTTTTCCAGACTGGAGTTCTACTTGGAGCAAAAGCGTTTTTTAGAGCAGGGTTATACTCAACACGGGAAGGAATTGCGCTTTTTTGAGGTTTTCGGTTTTTGAGGTCAGAGAGGTCAGAGGTTTGAGGTTTTCGGTTTTTGAGGTCAGAGAGGTCAGAGGTTTGAGGTTTTCGGTTCAAAAACACCGTTTTTTGCAGGTTCCGAGTATAATAAGCTTTTTCGATTGATTCTGCTAGAATTGCGTTAACGAGTTAGGGTAAAGGTAAATGGACCAAAAAGTTAACGATAGTTCGGGCCGCCTCGCTCCGGACAACAGTACGAGCAGTTCTAAACGATCGCCACCTCGCCGGTATCGCTGGCAAGGGCGATCGCCTCGTCTGCAAAACTGTTAGATAACCCCAAATTCGGTTCGCCACCACCAGTACTGGCGGCGGTTAACAACTCCTCAACCGGAGTGCTGCCGTCGAAAACGGCGATTTGTTGTGCTTCGTGTACGAGGGCAACTTCGCCGTCGGTACTGCCGCTGGCGAGTACTACTATCGTTCCGTCGATTTGCGTGCCAGCGTTCGCGTTACCAAATACGGCGACGTTACTGAGGTTATTATCCGGGTCGATAGTAATAATGGGAACGATAGTAGTTTGGATGAAACCGGGTTGCTGCACTTCCCGAACTATATAGGTTCCTCCCGGCAAGTCGTCAAAGAAATAGTTACCGCCGGTATCGGTGATGCTGGCGGCTTCGCTAGCATCGAGTATCTCGTTATTGTTAATATCTAGAAAAATCGTAAAACCGCTCAAACCCGGTTCCCCAGAATCTAAAACCCCATTACCGTTAATATCGTCAAACTTCACCCCCCGGATGCTGCCGAGATTCCGCACGTTGCCGAGGTTAATATTGTTGAAAGTATCGCCATTCACCGTAATCAGAGGAGTGCGAGTGGTTTGGGTAAAACCGACTGGCAGCACTTCCCGCACTGGATAGGTTCCCGCAGCTAAGTTAGTAAAAGCGTAGTTGCCCAAACTACCGGTAACGGTGCGATTTTCTCCGGGGTCGAGAGTGCGGTTGTTGTTATTGTCTAAATACACTGTAACTCCTTCTATCCCCGGTTCGTTAGTCTCGCGAACGCCGTTGGTATTGAAATCGTTAAACTTTACTCCACTAATCGTGCCGATGGGTCTGGCGTTGCCAATATCGATACCTGTGAAATTTTGACCGTTGAGGTTGATAACCCGAGGGGGCGTGGTCGAGCTAAAACCAAACTGCTCCACTTCCCGCACTACAAAGATAGACGAGGGCAAGTCGTTAAAAGCATAGTTTCCTTCGGTATCGGTAACGGTGCTTTGTTCCCCAGGTTCGAGAATATCGTTATTGTTGGAATCTAAATAAATGGTAAAATTCCCCAGTCCCGGTTCCCCCGGTTCTCGCTGACCGTTGGCGTTGAGGTCGTTAAACTTGGTTCCGCTGATACTGCCCCGAGTGGAGGTATTGCCAAAGTTAACATTGGTAAAGTTTTCGCCGTTGAGAACGATATAACGGTCTTCGGTGGTTTGAACGAAACCTAGTTGCTGTTCTTCCCTGAGAAAATACTCGCCACTGGGAATGTCGCGGAAGAAATAGTTACCGTTGGCGTCGGTGATAAACCTCGCCTCGCCCTCGTCGCGGCGGGAGTTGTTGTTGGCATCCAGGTAAAGGGTGAAGTTAGGCAGTCCCGGTTCCCCCGGTTCCAGTTGGCCGTTGCCGTTGAGGTCGTTATATTTGATGCCGGCGATACTGCCTAAAGTCGGTTGGGCGTTGCCGATGTCGATATTGGTGAAGTTTTCGCCGTTGAGGTTAATGATGCGATCGCCACTGGTACGAGTAAAACCGCTTTGGGGTACTTCTCTAACGGGATAAACTCCCGCTGGAATGTTGCTAAATAAATAGTTACCGTTAAAGTCGGTAACGCTGCCCGGTTCGTTGGCATCGAAAGCGTTATTATTGTTGGCATCCAGATAGATAGTCACTCCGGGCAGTCCCGGTTCTCCCGGTTCCCGAATGCCGTTGCGGTTGAAGTCATTATATTTGACTCCACCGATGCTGCCATTTGTTGTTGGGGGGCCCGAAATGTTGCCGATGTTAATGTTCTCGAAAATTTCCCCGTTGAGGTTGATGATGCGATCGCCACTGGTACGAGTAAAACCGCTTTGGGGTACTTCTCTAACGGGATAAACTCCCGCTGGAATGTTGCTAAATAAATAGTTACCGTTAAAGTCGGTAACGCTGCCCGGTTCGTTGGCATCGAAAGCGTTATTATTGTTGGCATCCAGATAGATAGTCACTCCGGGCAGTCCCGGTTCTCCCGGTTCCCGAATGCCGTTGCGGTTGAAGTCATTATATTTGACTCCACCGATGCTGCCATTTGTTGTTGGGGGGCCCGAAATGTTGCCGATGTTAATGTTCTCGAAAATTTCCCCGTTGAGGTTGATGATGCGATCGCCACCGCTACGAGTCAAACCGCTTTGAGGCACTTGCCTAACGGGATAAACTCCCGGTGGAATGTTGCTAAATAAATAGTTACCGTTAAAGTCAGTTACGCGAGCCGGTTCGTTGGGGTCAAAAGTGCTGTTACTGTTGACATCCAGATAAATAGCGACATCGGGCAGTCCCGGTTCCCCCGGTTCGCGGATGCTGTTGCGGTTGAAGTCGTTATATGCGACTCCGCCGATGCTGCCGTTTGTTGTTTGAGATGCTTCTCTTGTTTCCATGTCTTCTTTTAATTGGAATGCTAGCATTTTTTTACTCCTTTTTGCGGGTTTATTT
The DNA here is from genome assembly GCA_964609515.1 of uncultured bacterium. GTDB lineage: Bacteria > Cyanobacteriota > Cyanobacteriia > Cyanobacteriales > Microcoleaceae > CALKCV01. The sequence goes on from CAZSTZ010000080.1 coordinate 7,106, forward strand.
AAGCTTAAAGATTTCTTAGGTTTCAGAAAAGTTCCGGGTTTTTACTGAGATTTATTAAGCCCAAAAAAAAAGCGTAATAATTCCCCCCAAACGAGAATTATTACGCGCGGTAGTTGCTAATTTAATTAACTTCAACTTATTTTAACATTTCTCCGGAAATTACCAGAGCAAATCGCGACGCGATCGCTTTGGTATTTGTTCCCGATATCTTCGCGGTAAATGTTTGTCTTCGAGGGCATTAAGAAAATTGACAATATCTGGGTCGTTAGGTTTTAGCCTCCAAGCTTTATTTGCCGCTTCTCTCGCTTCTATTGGTCTTTCTAAATACAATAAAGTTACTGCTTTTAACAACCACAATTGTTCGTCGTTGGGAGCAATTATTAAAGCGCGATTATAAGCTTCTAATGCTTCTGAATATTGTTCTAAATCTAAGAAAATTGTGCCTCGGTAAGTCCATGCTATTCCTAAGTCTGAATCGAGATAAATCGCTTTATCGAAAGCATGAAGCCCTTCTCGATATCTTCCTAAATAATAAAGAGCTTCTCCTTTCCCCACCCAAGCTTCGGCAAAATCAGATTTGAGTTGAATCGCTCTTTCGTAGGAGGCGATCGCTTCTTCGTGTCTCTCCAAATTTACCGTTAATAAATTGCCTCGAAAATACCAACCTGCAAAATCTTCTGGTTTGATTTTTAGGGAGCGATCGAAACTTTTTAAAGCTTCTTCAAATCTGCCTAAAGATGCCAATAAAGCTCCTCTATCTCGCCAAGCTAAATAAAAATAGGATTCGATTTGCGTTGTTTTTTCATAAGCAGATATTGCTGGATCGTACTGTCCTAAAGAAGATAAAACGTTAGCCAAACCGTACCAAGCTGGATAAAAATTACCGTCCAATCTTAACGCCATTTTAAAAGACTTTAAAGCTTCCTCAAATCGACTCAGGCGATATAATTGGTTGCCGCGATTTGCCCATTCAATAGCCGTAGAATTTACCGAAATTTCGGGCACTTTTAAATAAGCCTCTATAGAAGCAGCTTCTTGTTGAGTCAGTCGCGGTGGCGGCGAATTTTCTACCCTAAAATTTAATCTAATTCCCAAACGTTTGCTGGAGTTTAAAAAAGTATCTGCGGGAATGCCAGAGCTAAATCCTAACGTCACTCTTGCGAGGATTTCCGATTCCTCATCATAGATTTTTGCCCCCTCCGATGCCCGATGAATTCCAATTACTCGCCCCCGAGTATCTAATAATGGCGCACCGCTCAAACCAACTCCGGTTATATTGGTATAAAAAAGCTCGTATCCTGGAGAAATAGGACTGCTTGCTAAAGCTAATTTGTATTCTTTACTAATTAATAAGCCCGCATTAAATAAACGCCGTCTTTGGGCGACGGGCAAGGTGGATGCCGGCCAGCCAGAAATAAAAATATGTCTGTAATCTTCGTCGTAATTGTAATTAGCAAAGGTTGCTAATTGATAAGAGCGATCGCTCTGAAATTCGACTATGGCTAAATCGATATCTGGCAGTTTGATAACTTTATGATAATCAACCAAATATTGCCCGCCATCGGGAGCGACAACGGTATATTCATCTTCCGTAGCGACGACGTGTTTTGCAGTTAAAACATAATAGGTATTTCCCTGTCGAGAAATAATAACTCCCGAACCGGGATTAATACCGTTAATTAAAACTGTAAATTGGGCGGACTTTTGTTCTAGTTCGTAAGCAGTTAAAGCCACCGCCGCAGGTTGAACTAAAGCAATTGTTGCACCGATTAAAGCCGTAGTTATGCCAACAGAAAATTTCATTTTCCCAGTTCGTAGTAATCGCGGAGCGCGATAGATGGCTTGTTAATTCCCCATTCCCAATTCCCCATTCCCCATTCCCCATTCCCAATTCCCTATTCCCCATTCCCAATTCCCTATTCTTCCAGAGGAATCACGCAGGAGGATTTTACCGTTTTAATAGGCGTTGAAAAATTAAATAAATCTAGGAGAAAAGAAAAAGGATTCCCAGCAGAAGCAACGGCGGTAGCGTTAGTTTCTGTATTATTAACGGGAGACAAGGAAGCAAATTGGGGAGCTAATTCCGCAGCGGTTTCGATAGGAATGGCAAAAGCTAAATGGAACATCCGATCGCGCAGTTGCGGAGTGGGGCGGGAACCGTCGCTATAAATATACGGATCCCCCCACAGGGGATAAGCGTGCATTCCGTTAATGCCCACAACTTCCCCCCGTTGGTTCAGCAACGGTCCGCCACTCATGCCCTTTTGGATGAAATTAGTGTAGCCGATGCGATAGCCTCGTTCCAAAGAGCGATCGCCTAACAGAGACACTTCCCCGGCGGTTAATACCAGTCCGAGTTCCGTAGGTTCCGGTAATGGAACCGAAGTCATGTCGCTATAAGCAGGAAAACCGGCAGCAAAAATTGGTTCTCCAGGAGACAGAGTAGCCGAAGATTTTAACCTTGCCACTGGATAGGCGGTACTGGTGCTAAATTGCAACAGGGCTAAATCGTTTCCTTGAAAGCGATCGCCCTCCAACGCCGAAGCTTGGTATAACTGACCGTCCGCAGTTTGAACCGTATAGGGCGGATCGCTGGAGTTTAAAACGTGCTGGTTGGTAATAACCGTGTAAGTTTGCCCCTCCTGTCGAAGTAAAATCCCCGAACCCCAAGAATTTGCCGAAAATACCTTGACGGTAATGGTTTCGGCAATATTTGTGAGTTGTTGCGGAGTGCAATAGAGGGAAGCGGATGAAACCTCCAAGTTATTTGGAGCAGAAAAACTGGGAGAAAATAGCTGTATTGGCAGAATTATCGAAAAACCGCCAATACAAGCAGCTAAGGTTAAAGTTCGCAAGTTCGCCATTGGGAAATTAGGTTCGGGGGGAATGGGGAATGGGGAATTAAACCGACCTGTGAAACCCGGTTTTGCCGAAATTACCGGGTTTCTGAGAAAATGAGCCATTACCGTCTCTTAACCGTATCCTCTAGGTAACGGTTGAAATTCAAATAAAGGCGGGAACCAGTTTCTTCGAGAGGACCGGAAGCGGCACCAGAACGGAGGTCAAAAAGTCGCTGGATGATGCGACTGGCATTTTGTTCGGGTTTGAGAGTGAATAACACCCCTTGACAAGTGCCCCCGTTGGTATCAGAAACGCAGATAACCGGTTGGTGGTTGACTACGCCAGTGGTAATGTAGTTCAAACTGCCATCGTTAAAGTGGGTCTGGAATTTATCCGAGACTTGACGGCAGCGCGTCGTTTGGTCGTAACCGTGGGGGGTGAAATAATCGGAAACCCAGCGAATTACTGGATAAGTGCCTTGGGCAGTTTCTACGAAGGTTGTGGGTACGCCATCTTCGCTGCTGTTGCAGTAAAATCTATGGAGAACGGCGGTAGAGTTGGGGTTTTCTACTCGGGGTTCGACAACGCGGCGCGGATGTACCCGGCGTTCCACTTCTCGCGGATGGACGGGAAAACGCGGATGTTCGCGATGTTCGACTTCTCGGGGATGAACCTGGCGGCGCGGATATACCGGGCGTTCCACTTCTTGCGGATGCTCGTTTTCGCAGTAATTGTCGGGGTGGCGATCGCATAGCTCTACTGACTGCTGTTCGACAGTGTCTACTCGCTCGCATTCAGTATGACCGTCTCGGGAGCGATCGATGCAGACAATTCTAGTATTATCTTCGGCTGTTGCAGGTTTGTCGGTGGCTGCTGTCGCCCCCAACAACAGGGCTGTTCCTAACAGCAGTTTTGTTAACGAATGTAGTTTCATTATGATTGTTATCTGGTGACGAACTAATTCTCAATTAAGGGATGATTGTTATCTAGGATAAATACGATTTCAGAAAATCCTACTCCACTGGAACAACCATCACACCAGATCTCTAAACGCTGGATCGAAATCCGGATGAAATATCAACTATTGTTAATGGTTAATTGTTGATTGTTAATTGTTAATTGTTAATTGTTATAGCATTTCTCGAATTAATGAGGTACATTTTTGATGAGCGGGAACGGGGAACGGGGAACGGGGAACGGAGGGATAGATTTTGAGGAAAAATAGATTTAAAACAGTAACTATTTGATTTTTACCCCTGTTAAGAGTTCCCAGTTAAGAGTTCCCGAAAGCCCAAATTTTTGTACCTCACCAGTATGAGAACTGCTATAATTGTTAATTGTTAATTGTCAATTGTTAATTGCCATTCCCTATTCCCTATTCCCTATTCCCTATTCCCCATTCCCCCCAATCGTTTGAGATACTCCCAACCTCTTTGGGGCCAGACGCGATCGCGACCCGTTTTTTCCGCAATCCAGCGGGCCACTTTAGGGCCGGACCATTGACCGCCGTCGGGGGCCGGACCCTTGAGGGCCTGGGACAATTCTTCTTGTTGGGCTGGATCGAGCAAAGCTTTAGAGGGGGGCGGTTGGCGGTTTTTGCTGCGGTTTTTCAGAGAAATTGGCCCTTGCTTGTTATAACGGCCGACAATTTCCTTGGCGTAATCGTAGCTAAGTCCCACAATTTCCGCAGCTTGTTTGATAGACCAATCCCTGGCAATCAAAAATAGCAAATGCCACCGACGAGCTTCCGTAGTATCTTGGGCCGTTCGGTAGCAATTTTTAATTTCCTCGAAAGTAAGATGGGGTTCTAGGCGAGCTTTTGGTGGCATATCTGCCTTTTAAGATTTCAGGGGCATCGGTTTTATAGATCGACAGCTCGCCGCACAATCCGGATAAAATTAAGAAGAAGGGCAGCCCACAATTGGCCATTCCCAATTCCCCCTGACCTATTCCCCCTGACCTATTCCCAATCTGATAATCTAATAGCTGAACTTTAGGTTAATAAAGACAAAAAGCATGGCATCCATTTCCGAGTTGCACCAACAATTGGTCAATAAAGAACGTTCCGCTGTAGAGATTGCCCAAGAATATTTGGAGCGCATCGATAAATTAGAGCCTAAATTAAAAAGTTTTCTCTGCGTAACCGCAGACCGGGCCATCGAACAAGCCCGCCGGGTGGATGCTAAAATCGCGGCGGGGGAAGACATTGGATTATTGGCAGGAGTCCCGGTGGCGGTTAAGGACAATATCTGTACCCGGGGCGTTCCCACTACTTGCGCCTCTAAAATTTTGGAAAATTTCGTCCCTCCTTACGATGCAACGGTGGTCCAAAAGCTGCAGGAGGCGGATGCTGTCATCGTCGGTAAGACTAATCTCGATGAGTTTGGCATGGGCAGTTCCACAGAAACTTCTGCCTTTGAGAATACATCAAATCCCTGGGATGTAGAACGAGTTCCGGGGGGGTCTTCTGGGGGCTCGGCGGCGGCAGTGGCGGCCAGGGAAAGCATGGTGGCCCTGGGAACGGATACGGGGGGCTCTATTCGTCAACCGGCTTCTTTATGCGGGGTGGTGGGACTTAAGCCGACTTATGGCCTGGTTTCTCGCTACGGTTTGGTGGCTTATGCTTCTTCTTTGGACCAAATCGGTTCCTTCGGTCGCACGATTGAGGATGCGGCAATTTTGTTAAAGGCGATCGCCGGTTACGACCCTAAAGACTCTACCAGTATTAACGTTCCTATCCCCGATTACGTTAAAAATCTCAGACCGAATTTGAGACCGAAGGGGCAGATTAGAATTGGGGTGATTAAAGAAACTTTTGGGGAGGGTTTGGATGCTGAGGTCAAGGATGGGGTGACTAAAGCAATGGAATTGTTGCAAGATTTGGGTGCGGAAATTCAAGTAATTTCTTGTCCTCGCTTCCGCTACGGTTTGGCTACTTATTATGTGATTGCTACTTCGGAGGCTTCGGCAAATCTCGCCCGCTTCGATGGGGTGAAGTACGGTTTTCGCGATCGCGATGCTGAGACTCTTCTGGATATGTACGGTACTACCCGCGCTAAGGGGTTCGGTTCGGAAGTTAAACGCCGCATTATGTTGGGTACTTATGCTCTGTCTGCGGGCTATTACGATGCTTACTATCTCAAGGCTCAAAAGGTCCGTACTTTGATTAAGGAAGATTTCGACCGCGCTTTCGCTCTAGTGGATATCCTTGCCTGTCCTACTTCTCCCACTACGGCTTTTAAAATAGGTGAAAAAGCTGACGATCCTCTCAGTATGTATTTATCGGATTTAATGACTATTCCTGTCAATCTTGCCGGTTTGCCTGCTTTGAGTTTGCCCTGCGGTTTCGATAGCAAGCGATTGCCTATAGGTTTGCAATTAATTGGTAATGTTTTAAAAGAATCTCAGTTATTTGAAGTGGGTCGCGTTTATCAAGAGTCAACTGATTGGCATACCAGACTTCCTAAAGTTCATTAGTTGTTGGTTGTTAGTTGTTAGTTGTTAACAATTAACAATTAACAATTGATACGGATTACCATTATTAGTTATTATGGGAAAAATGTCTCTATTTTCTTTGTTCCTGCGATACCTAGTAACTATAGCAGCAATTACCGCGATCGCTTATCTGGCAGTTTGCTTGTTTCTCGTATTCAGACAAAGAAAGTTTATCTTTTTCCCCTCCCTTACTCTCGAAAAAACTCCAGAGCTTTTTAACTTGCCTTATGAAGATATCTGGTTGCAAGTACCTGCTAAAAACACAACGGAAACTATACACGGTTGGTGGATACCAGCAACTAGCTCTAAATCGGATTTGGTTCTTTTATATTTGCACGGCAATGGCTACAATATGGGGGCTAATATCGATGAAATGCACAAGTACTATAAAATGGGTTTTGATGTGGTTTCCCTGGATTATCGCGGTTACGGTCGCAGTACGGGTGGTTTCCCTAGGGAAAAACAAATTTATGAGGATGTCGATATTTTCTGGGATTATTTAATCGGTAGACGGGGAATAAATCCTCAAAATATTGTTGTTTTCGGTCACTCTCTGGGAGGGGCGATCGCTATTGAATTAGCCAGGCGACATCCAGATTTTGCTGCTTTAATCGTTCAAAGTTCTTTTACTTCTATAGCTGAGGTAATTAATAGCACTGGCAAATATAAGTTATTTCCTGTAAATTTACTCCTCAACCAACGCTTTGACTCCATTAATAAAGTGCCTAAATTAAAAATGCCGGTTCTCTTTATTCACGGAACTGATGACGAATTAATTCCGACTTATATGAGCGAAAAACTGTTTGAAGTCGCCCCACAACCGAAAGAACTTTTTATCGTTCCCGGGGCAGAGCATAATTGTTTATCTTCTGTGGCAGGGGATGAATATTCTCGCCGAATTTTGGATTTTGTCGTTCGTAGTAAGCACTTTAGTGCTAGAAAATAATAAAGCACTAAAGTGCTTACTACAAACTAGGAGCAGATTATGATGAAAACTAACCATAAGGCTTTAGCTATTCTCTTTTTTGTCGGTTTTCTGGTTTCGCCACCTCCAAATTATGCGGAAACTACTCCCACCGAAATAGTTGTAGAAAGAAAACAAGCACAAAGAGAGTCTTTGCCGGGGAGCGATCGCGCTCAAGAATTAATCCAAGAATTGAGGCAATGCCTTCTGAAAAAAGTCTCTAACCCACAACAACCATCTCTCGAAGAGCTCCAAGGGGCATCTATGGAATGTACCCTGGAAGTAATCATGTTAAGCCCAGACGGCACTATTAACCCGGATGCTGAGGAGTTGATGAAGATTTTATTAACTACTGCTGGGGCGACGATGCCAAGCACTTCCAGTCGGGGGCAAGCTTCGATCCAACTCCAACGGGTTCCTAATTCTCGACTGTTTAGCATCCCGGTTAGCGTGGGCGGTGAAACTAGAAGTTTTTTACTGGATACGGGGGCTTCTAATTCTATTTTAGATAGTCAA
>CAZSTZ010000080.1:15021-25900 GCA_964609515.1 uncultured bacterium
GAGGCTGTAATTATTAATAGCGAAGTTTTGCAATTATTAGGAGTTGATGGCATTGTCGGTCAGAATTTTCTCAGCCGCTATCGCCAACATTGGCGCTTCGGAGAACCTAATGTTTTGGGGTTTCCTGAAGATGGCAGTTTGCTGTTAACTCCTTTGGGCGATCGATAATTGTTAATTTATAACAAAATTAAGAAAATCTTAAGACTTGAAAAATTGCTGGATTGCAAGCTAAAATGAAGCCGGCTTGTTGTAAATTTTTTAGTTGAAGGCTTCATGGCCAGGCTTGAGCAAGCCAGGAACCGGATATGGAAATTGCAACGAGTATTAATAAGTGGCAACACAACCAGGAAATATCAGAAATGAATTTATTAAAGAAAAAAGACCCTACTCGGGCCAAACGAATTTCTTTTTCTCAAGCTGAAGCGGTGGCGGCCATCGCTGTGGCGGCGGTAGCTGCTGATGGTAAAATTTTAGAGGTGGAAAGCGAAAGAACTCTCTGGCTTCTCTCTCAATTGGAACTTTTTAAAGGCTTTTCGGAACAAAAAGTTACCAAAACCGTCGATAAAATGTTTAACGTTCTTCACGAAAAAGGTCTTAATAATTTAGTTGCCATAGCTAATGAAAGTATTCAGGATAAACATAAAGAAACTGCTTTTCTTGTGGCAACGGATTTGGTTTTTGCCGATGGTGTTTTTTGCGGTAGAGAAGAAGTATTTTTGAAGCGTTTGCGGGAAGTTTTAGATATTCCTGTGGATGCTGCTGCGGAGATTTTAGACGCAAAAGTTGAAGATAATAAAGTTGTTTAATTTTGCGGCGAACAGGGAGCTGACCCGTTCGCTGTTAACCCCTTCCTCGAACAGGCAAGATGCCTGTTCTACGGGGATTTTGAGTGCAAAATAATCGCTCCCCAGAAATTAGTATAAAATAATAGAGTAGTCGTGTAAAACCCATAACTATCATTTATGCTGACTCTCCCTGGCGTTTCCGTTACCTCCCAAATCTATGAAAGTGCCAACTCTCTAGTTTATCGCGCTATCCGAGAGGAAGACGGACAAGGTATTATTCTTAAAGTTCTCAAAGAAAATTATCCCACTCCCCAAGAATTGACCTGCTATCAAACGGAATATAAAATTACTAAGTCTCTCAATCTGACTGGGGTGGTAAAAGTCTATGACTTGCAGAGGTATCAAAATACTCTGGTTATGTTCTTGGAAGATTTCGGCGGGGAATCTTTGAAACGTTGGATGCAGCAACGTCGGTTTAATTTAGAAGAATTTTTACAAATAGCGATCGCCGCTACGGACGCTTTAGGTCACGTTCACGCCGAACATATCATCCACAAAGACCTCAACCCCAGCAATATTGTTTTTAACCCCAAAACTGGACAATTAAAAATAATCGATTTTGGCATCTCTACGCAATTAACCAGAGAAACTCCTACCCTCAAAAACCCCGATGTTTTAGAAGGAACTCTCCCCTATATTTCTCCAGAACAAACGGGCAGAATGAACCGGGTTTTAGATTACCGAACCGATTTTTATTCTCTGGGAGTTACTTTTTACGAACTGTTAACTAATCAATTGCCTTTCGAGGCGACGGATGCTCTAGAATTAGTTCACTGTCACATCGCCAAACAACCAGTAGCGCCGGCATTAATTAACTCCGAAATACCGCCAATTATTTCCAGTCTGGTAATGAAAATGATGGCGAAAACTGCGGAGGAAAGATATCAAAGCGCTTGGGGCATGAAGGCCGATTTAGAAGAATGTTTAGAACGATGGCAAACTCGGCAAAATATAACGGAATTTCCTCTGGGGCGTTACGACATTGCCGATAAATTTCAAATCCCCCAAAAACTCTACGGGCGAGTAGTAGAAATAGAAACTTTATTAACAGCATTTAATCGCGCCAGCAGCGAGGCAAGCGAATTGATGTTAATTTCGGGGTATTCTGGAGTGGGAAAAACGGCTTTAGTCCGGGAAATTTATCAGCCAATTACTGAGAAACGAGGTTATTTTATCTCGGGTAAATTCGACCAATATCAACGGAATATTCCCTACAGCGCAGTAGTTGATGCTTTTCAAGAATTGGTGAAACAGTTATTAACTGAAACTGAGGAGAAATTAAATCAATGGCGGGAGAAATTGTTGGCAGCTTTCGGGGCAAACGGACGGGTAATTGTGGAAGTAATCCCAGAAGTAGAATTGATTGTTGGCAAGCAACGGGAAATACCAGAACTAGGACCGAAGGAAGCGGAAAATCGTTTTAATTTAGTCTTTAAAAACTTTATCGCAGTTTTTACTAAACCGGAGCATCCTTTGGCGCTATTTATTGACGATTTGCAGTGGGCGGATGGGGCTTCTTTAAAGTTAATAACATTGTTGGTAACTTCTTCGGAACCGGGCTTATTTTTGATAGGGGCTTATCGAGATAACGAGGTTTCGGCAACTCATCTTTTAAGTTTGAGTTTAAACGAACTTGCTAAAACCGAGGCTATTATTAATCGAATTTATCTGCTGCCTTTAAGTTTGGCAGCGGTAATTCAATTAATTAGCGACACTTTACACGGGACGGAAAATGAGGTTAAACCTTTGGCAGAATTGGTGCTTTTAAAAACGGGAGGCAATCCTTTTTTCCTGGGTCAATTTCTTAAATCTCTGGCTGAAGAAAAGTTACTAACTATTGATTATACCTGCCCTCTGGAACCTTACGCCGACGGGCGGAGTTGGGGCGGTTGGCGGTGGGATTTAGAGCAAATTGAGGCCCGAGGTTTTACTGATAATGTGGTGGAGTTAATGGCGGGTAAGCTAGAAAAGCTGCCAGAAGTTACTCGGGAAATTTTAAAGTTAGCTGCTTGTATTGGCAATCAGTTTGAGTTAGAAACTTTGGCGGAGGTTGCATCGAAGTCTCTGGAAGAAATAATCGGTATTTTAGATGTGGCAGTGGCGGAAAGTTTGGTGCTGTCTTTAGGAAATCTCGAAGCAATTACCGATTCCCCATTCCCCATTAATCTCCCCCTTTTTCAAGGGGGGCCGGGGGGGATTTTCCGCAGCAATTCCCCATTCCCCAAATATAAATTCGTTCACGATAAAATTCAACAAGCAGCTTATTCTCTAATTTATGATGCCGAAAAACCTGCTTTTCACTATCAAATCGGACGGTTGATGGTGGAAAATACTCCAGGGGAGAAAATGGAGGAGAAAATTTTCGATTTGGTCAATCAATTAAACTTCGGTATCGAGTTAATTACTAAGCAAAAAGACAAGGATGAATTGGCAGGGTTAAATCTGATGGCGGGGAAAAAAGCTAAGAGTTCTGCTGCTTATAATTCTGCTTTGAATTATTTGGAATTGGGTATAGCATTGTTGGGAGAAACGGGTTGGCAAAGAGAGTATGATTTGGCTTTGAGCTTGCATACCAATGCTGCGGAAGCTGCTTATGTTAACCGCAATTTTGCTCGGATGGAACAGTTAGCTGAAATTGTCTTAAAGCGGGGCCGAAATGTATTGGATAAAGTGCGGGTAACAGAGGTTAAAATTTTGGCTTTCAGCGCTCAAAATAAGTTAGGAGAAGCGGTTAACGCGGGGGTAGAAATTTTAAGAGAGCTGGGGGTGAGACTGCCAGCGCAACCGAACCGGTTTCATGTGTGGATGGAGCTTTGGCGCACTAAGTTAGCTCTCGCTGGCAAGCAAACTTCGGACTTAGCAAACCTCCCGCCGATGTCGGATGCTACTAAGTTAGCAGCTTCGAGCATTCTGGTACAAATAACTGCTCCAGCTTATCTTACAGGGTCTCAACTTTTACCGTTAATTAGCTGTCAGCAGGTGAGGTTGTCTTTAAAATACGGTTTCAGCGGCGAGTCTGCTTACGGTTACGCTTGTTACGGGTTGATTCTTTGCGGCGTGGTGGGGGATATCGATGGCGGTTATAAATTCGGTCAGGTGGCGTTGGGGTTGTTGGGGCGATCGCCTGCTAAAAAATTCGCTGCTAAAACCCTCCACATGGTCAATACTTTTATTACTCACTGGAAAGCACCTATTATAGAAACTTTACCAGTGTTTTTAGAAACTTATAAAAAAGCAGCAGAAACGGGAGATTTGGAATACGGTTCTTACGCTGCTTTCGGTTACTGCTTCCATTCTTATTTAATCGGCAAACAATTAACCGACTTAGATGCTGAGATGACCGAATACTTGACAGCTATTCGCCACTGGAAGCAACAACAAATTTTATACGAAGCTAAACCCTGCCATCAAGCAGTTTTGAATTTATTAGGGGAAGGAAAAAATCCTTGTTTTTTAACTGGAAAAGCGTGCCATGAAGAAACTATTTTGCCTTTGCTGATTGAAAATAAGGAAGGCACGGCTTTGTTTATTTTTTACTTTAATAAATTATTTATTTGCTACCTGTTTGAGGAGCATTCGGGAGGATTATTAAGTGGAAATCAGGCAGAAAAGTATGTTATTAGTATTGCTGGTTCTGTATTTATTGCTAAGTTTAATTTTTACGATTCTTTGGTGCGTTTAGCTTTAATATCTACTGCCTCTAAGTCCGATGCTAAAGCCTATTTTAAAAAAGTCGTTTCCAACCAAAAGCAGATGCATAAATGGGCAAAATACGCGCCGATGAATTACTTACATAAATATTATCTAGTGGAGGCAGAACGACATCGAGTTTTGAAAAAAGATAACTTAGCCAGACACTATTACGATCGCTCCATCGCCCTCGCCAAAAAAAACGAATACATCCACGAAACCGCCCTCGCTTACGAACTGGCAGCTAAATTTTATCTCTCCAGAGACAACGAGTTAACCGCTAAAGCTTATATGCAAGAAGCCCGCTACTGCTATCAATTATGGGGCGCTGTTGCTAAGGTAAAAGATTTAGAAAAACGCTATCCCCAACTATTTATTACTACTCGTTTAGCAAAAGCTAATAAACTCGATTCTCTCAATATTACTACCACTGGCTCCCGTTCTCAATTAGATATTGCTACGGTAATGAAGGCATCTCAAGCTTTTGCTAAAGAAATTATGCTCGATAAATTATTAGCAAAAGCGATGAAAATTTTAGTTGAAAATGCGGGGGCGGAAAAAGGTTATTTGATTTTAGAAAAAGAGGGTAAGCTAATAGTGGAGGCTGAGGGTTCTTTGGCAACAGAACTGGTGACGGTTTGCGATTCTTTAGGCGTTGAAAGTTGCGATTTTGTTTCCACGGCTATTATTAATTACGTTACCAGAACTCAAGAAACTGTAGTTTTAAACGATGCCGTCCGGGAAGGGAAATTTACCAAAGATTCCTACATTAAAAAAAATCGACCTAAATCGGTTTTATGCGTACCTTTAATTAACCAAGGAAAGCTGGTCAGTATTGTTTATTTAGAAAACAATTTAACGACTAACGCTTTTACGCGCGATCGCCTCGAAATCGTCAACCTCCTTTCATCATCCGCCGCCATTTCCATCGAAAATGCCAAACTTTATTCCGACTTATCCCAAGCAAACCAAAACTTACAAATTGCCCTTAATAACGAACTAAAACTAGCAGAAGCTGCCAGTCGTTTCGTCCCCAATCAATTTTTAGCATTTCTCGGATACGACAGTTTAATAGAAACTAAATTAGGGGATGCCGTTCGACTAGAAATGTCCGTTTTATTCTCCGATATTCGCGACTTTACCACCATGTCGGAAACCATGACTCCCGAAGATAACTTTCGCTTTATTAATTCCTATTTATCCCGCATGGAACCGGCTATTTTAGAACACGAAGGCTTTATCGACAAATACATCGGCGATGCGATTATGGCCTTATTTGGCGGCGAGGCAGATAATGCGGTTAAAGCGGGAATTTATATGTTAAATCTACTTAGCCAATACAACCAACAACGGGCTAATTCCGGTTATTATCCCATTCGCATCGGTATCGGTATTAATACTGGTTCCCTCATTTTGGGTACCGTCGGCGGCGAAAACCGTATGGATGGAACGGTGATTAGCGATGCGGTGAATTTAGCTTCTCGGGTGGAAAGTTTGACGAAAAATTACGGCGTTTCTCTATTAATTACTCAACAAACTTTTTCCCGCTTGAAAACTCCCACCGACTACGCCATTCGGACTATCGGTAAAGCCAAGGTTAAGGGTAAGTCAGAACAAGTGACGGTTTACGAAGTGTTCGACGCGGATCCGTCCTCCCAGAAGCAAGGAAAATTAAATACTTTATCGATATTTGCGGAGGCTCTTTCCCTTTACCACTCCGGGGAGTTGGCGGCGGCGGGACGACTTTTTGGCGAATGTTTGGGGGCGGTTGCCGGGGATACGGTGGCGAGGTTTTATTTCGATCGCTGTTTTACCCCATCCCTGTAGAACAGGCAAGATGCCTGTTCTACGGGTAAAAGGGTTTTTATTATACCAATTTGTTAAAGTTCTGAAAGACTTGGATCCCCCCAACCCCCCTTATCAAGGGGGGCTTAAGAGTTAAAGACTCTACCATAACTTTATTAAATGGGTATTACCTATTACCTATTACCAAATTCTGATACGCTTCGATGGTTTGGAGGGCGATCGCGTCCCAACTATAGTTCTTCTCGGCAAACTCTCGGGCGTTTTCTCCCCGCCTTTTCCTTTCGTCGCTGCTGGAGAGGGCGTTTTTTATGGCAGAAGCGATCGCCCCTACCTCGCAACTGGCAACCCACCCGGCATCGGCACCAGTAACGTCGGGCCAAATATGGACGCGATCGGAGATGACCACGGGTGTCCCCGCAACCATCGCCTCCGCCACGGCGATGCCGAAGTTCTCGTAATACGACGGCAACGCGAACACATCGGCGACATCCAACAAACCCGCTTTCACTCCTCCAGTAACAAAACCGGTAATTAAAGTACGACTTGCCAGAGTGGAGGTTTCTATTTGTCGTCTAATTTTTGCTTCGTATCTCGGGTCTTGGGGGTTGGAACCCGCTAGCACAAATTGAAACTCTATCCCTTCTGCCAGCAACTTCTCTAAAGCGGGTAACAATAAATCCAATCCTTTTTTCGGTTCGATGCGAGACATGAATAGTATTATCGGTTTGTTCGGGTCGAGTCGGTTTTTGAGTTCTTGAAATTCTGGGTTGTTTTCTCCCGTAGTTTCTGGGGGGCGAACTCCCAAGGGTATAATTAAATCCCGAGTTTTTGCGCCGAACCTTTCGGAGACTCTCGCTTCTTCTTCGCTGGTAAAGTGGATGGCGGCAGCACCGGCTATGTTAGGTTTCTCCAGAAGGGCAGCATATATTTTTTTCAGTTGCTTTTTTTTCTGCAAGTCTGCGGGGTCTAGGGTTCCTAACGGACGCAATATATAAGGTAGCTTTTGCTGTCGCGAAATCCTGGCTGCGGCGCTGCTAAAGGGGGAGAACATGGCGTGAATGTGAGCGATATCGAAGTCTTTAGCTCGTTCTTTCAACCATCTAGGCAGTTCGAGAGAGAACTTGTAGCGATTGAAGGGGGAACAGGGAAGGTAGCGAATTTGATAGCCGTGTTGTTCCACGGGTCTATCTAAGGGAACGTCTAGCGGCGGTTGGCCGCTATCGCCGTTAGAGTTAGTCGTGAGTATAGTTAATTCTACTCCTCGGTCGGCGAGGGCTTTTGACAATCCCAAGACCATTTGACTGGGACCGCCATAAACTAAAGATATTGAAGGAACTATTTGTAATACGCGCATGGTTCGTAGTAAGCGCTTTAGCGCTTGAGATGATTGGGTTCTAGAGAACCGATCCAGAAACCCGGCGCAAGCCGAAATTACCGGGTTTCACAGGCAGACTCTCTAGGAAACCGTAGCACGAACGGGGCGAGTTTGTCAAGTCGCAGGGTTCGTAGCGATCGCTGATTTAAAAAGTTAGTTAGAAATCGCGCTCCGCGATCGCTACGAACAAAATTGATATTACTCAATATCTGAAAGTTCCGGACTTAATGCTTTTTCTCTAATTGCCTGAGACCGTTTGAGGAAGGATTCGGCTTCGGCGTAGTTCCCTTGGTTTAAGTAAAGTTCGGCCAGATTTTGGAGGATGCCGGCGACTAATGGATGTTCCGGTCCGAAGGCTTTCTCTACTATTGCCAGAGATTGTTGGAACAGGGGTTCGGCTTCGGCGTAGTTCCCTTGGTTGCGATACAATTCTGCCAGGTTGTTAAGGCTGGCGGCGACTGCCGGATGGTTTGGTCCTAAAGCTTTCTCTCTAATTTCCAGAATTTGTTTTACTAAGATAATAGCTTCGTCGTACTTACCTTGCTGATATAACTCTGTTGCTTCTCGCTCTAGCTTTTTCGCTTCCTCCAATTGTGCGGACGGCGACACTACCACGGGGGAACTTTGGGCTAATACTCCTGCTGGAACTCCCGCCACGATAACAATTCCTAGAAATGCTCCCAGTAATATATTTTGATTTTTAGCTTTTTGCCTCACGGTCTCTTGACTCCTTAGACCAGATATATTGACCTTCCAATTTTATTTTACTTGGGGTGGTTTGTCAAGGGGATTTGTGTTAATTTTTGTTACTGGCAATTAATAATTAACAGTTAATAATTAGGTTTTTGGTGGGAGGGATCGGTTGGTGGTAGGCGAACCAGGTTGGTTGACGACGGGGGATTTTAAGAAACCCTCACCTAACAACAACCCATCCGTTGCAAGATTGGTTTTGTGCAGATACTTATTACATGGTATTGTTCGGGGCCATCGATGGGTCTAACCCCTCATACGGGTAGGCAGTTCTTCCTCATCGACTCCATAATAACATTAAAAAAAAGTTTTGTCAAGCAGTTCGTAGTAATCGCTTTAGCGATTGGGCCGTTTATCGCGCTCCGCGATTACTACGAACGGGCTTTTTTGAGCATCGGGGGACTATAATAGATGATGTCCATTTATCCGATGATTATTGTTAAATAACTCACCATGCAAACTGGAACGATTCTAAGAAATAGGTATCGCATCCTCCAGAAACTCGGCAGCGGCGGTTTTGGGGATACTTATCTGGCGGAAGATGGGGACTTGCCGGGGAAACCTCGGTGCGTTGTTAAACATCTCAAACCACAACAGTCTAATGCTATAGTTAAGGCTAAGGAGTTGTTTGAGAGGGAGGCTGAGGCTCTCTATAAATTAGGTAAGAAAAATGACAGCATTCCCGAATTGTTCGCCTACTTTGAGGAAGGGGGAGAGTTTTATTTGGTGCAGGAGTATATAGAAGGGGAGGATTTGAGTAAGGAGTTGACTCCGGGCAAGCAGTGGGGCGAGTCGGAGGTTCGGAAATTGTTGGTTGGAGTTTTGGAGGCTCTCGAACCGGCACATCGGGAAAGTGTCATCCACCGAGATATTAAACCGCTGAATTTGATGCGGCGAAAGGAGGATGGCAAAATAGTGTTGATTGATTTTGGGGCGGTTAAGGAAATCTGTACTTTGATAGTTAACGCTCAGACTGTTGGTATCAGCACTCCTGGTTATAGTCCGACGGAACAGATGGTGGGGCAACCGAAACTGAGCAGCGATGTTTACGCGGTGGGGATGGTTGGCATTCAGGCGTTGACTGGTGTTTCGCCTAACGAGTTGTTGGATGTTGGAACGATGGAGGTGGTTTGGCGCGATCGCGTTTCGGTAAGTAAGGAGTTGGGGGATGTATTGGATAAGATGGTGCGTTCTAGTTTTAGCGATCGCTATGCCAATGCAACTCTGGCGTTAAAGGCGATTAAAGCTACGGAGGAAAGTTCGGCAACGGCACCCACGACGGTTCAAACTCCGCCAGCGACGACGGCGACGGGGCAAAGTTTCTTTAGTCGCCGACAAGTTATAGTTGGGGGAGCTGCTTTGGCTATTACTGGGGGTGTTGCTTACTTAGCGATGTCAGAGCCAACACCGGAGCCGAAGGTAACGACGACTCAGACTTTTACTACGGTTAAAGTCAACTCCCGAGGGCAAATAATAGAACGACTCCCAGGAGAAGCGGAGGTGTTGGCGGAAGATTTGGGTAGCGGTGTCAGTCTGGAGATGGTGTCTATTCCTGGGGGCAGGTTTCTGATGGGTTCGCCAGAAAACGAGGAGGACCGACGTGACAGTGAAAGTCCGCAACATTATGTCAAGGTTCCGGCGTTTTTTCTGGGGAAGTATCCAGTAACGCAGGGGCAGTATCAAGCGGTGATGGGAAATAATCCTTCTCGTTTCAAAGGTGCAAACCGCCCGGTGGAGACTGTAAGTTGGAACGATGCAACGGAATTTTGTCAGCGACTCTCCCAACGAACGGGGAAAACTTATCGGTTGCCTTCGGAGGCGGAGTGGGAGTATGCTTGTCGGGCGGGAACTACTACTCCGTTTTATTTTGGGGAAACTATTACTACGGAGTTGGCTAATTACAACGGCAACTACACTTACGGCTCGGCACCCAAAGGGGTTTATCGCGAAGAAACTACAAATGTCGGCAGTTTTCCTCCCAATGCTTTTGGTTTGTACGATATGCACGGGAACGTTTGGGAGTGGTGTCAGGATGTTTTGCACTCTAATTATAATGGTGTCCCCACTGACGGGAGTGCTTGGGAATCTGGTGGGGATAGTTCTCGCCGGATGCAGCGTGGTGGTTCTTGGGTCAACTACCCCTGGTATTGTCGCTGCGCCTTTCGCATCATGAACTTTGCGGACGGCAGGAACAGCCTCAGGGGTTTTCGTGTTGTTCTGTTGCCTGGTCTGTAGTCGTCTGGTTCTTGTTTTGCGTGAGGACTCTTCTTTCCCCTTTGCTCTTTTCCCCTTTTCCCCTCTTTACGAATGGTGCCCCTTACGGGGCTCGATTTTTTTTTGTTTCTGGTTGGTTGGTTGGCAGCGGATTTTGAAGCGGATGTAGCGGATGGGTTGTTGGTGGGTGATGGGGTTT
>CAZSTZ010000081.1:0-25590 GCA_964609515.1 uncultured bacterium
TTTGAGCCACAAGAAAAGAAACCCGGTTGGCAAAAAACCGGGTTTCAGTATCGATTGGATGTCGGTTTGAGCCACAAGAAAATAATTTTGGCGAGGGTATTGGCAGAAATTACCCGGTTTCTCAGATATGGATTGCTATAAATTACTCCGCTTCGCCGATTAAAGTAAAAGCAGCCCAATTTTTAGGTTCTGGAAAATCAGCCATCGTCTTTAACATTGCATTTCGCAGCGCTAAAGCTTTATCTTTACTAACATCAAGCTGGCGGTAAAATTCAACCATCAAAGCTTGAGTAGAATCGTCGGGAACTTTCCAAAGACTAACAATAATACTCGGAGTTCCAGCAGCAATAAAAGAACGAGATAAACCAACAACTCCATCTCCAGTAATATCGCCTCGCCCCGTATCGCAAGCACTTAAAACGACCAGTTCGGCATTAATATCAAGATTCATAATTTCCGCAGAAGTTAAGAATCCATTATCTATGCCATCTGGAGCTAAGGCCAAGGCCCCCGGAATTCCTAACCCCGAAATATCGTCTAGCAAACCATGAGTAGCTATGTGAACGATTCGGGAATTTTCTATTTTTTGTATTAATGCTTTTTTAGTAGCATTACTGCCCAAAATTGCCTCCGTATTTAAGAAGCTAGCAATTTCTTCTGCTTCTGCTTCGGCACCTTGCAAAGGAGCTAAAGGTTCCCCCATAATTTTTGGCATTGCCGGGTTGCCGATGACTAAGTTATTATCTTCAGAATTTCTGGGCAATCCCACTACTAAAGTATCTTTGGGATTAAATTCGAGGTTGTTTTCTCGTTGCTGCCGAGTTAATTCTAATATTGAAATTGCCGGAGAAGTAAGAATAGCGTGCTTTTCTATTAAATACTTTTCCTCCGCATCCATCAAGGCAACAAAAGGAACCAAAAATAACTTTCCTTGAGGAATAAATACCACTCGTTCTTCTGGATTTTTGGGGAGAAAATCAGCAATGGGCTCGATGAGAACTTGATAAAGTTTCTGTAGTTTAGCTGTTGGTTGATGAGGTAAAACAAATAAACCATTGCGAGCGTCTATTACTAGGTCGTTTAAGCTGCTATCTTCGAGAATAGATGATAGTTCGACTTGACGAAATGCCATTTTACCGTTAGGTTTAATTCCCCAGATGTAGAGCTTATCTCTTACTATTGAATATTCGACCAGAGTCGCGTTTTGTTCCTTGGCAATTTTTTTAATTTGCTTAAAGGTAGGGGGTTCTATGTTTGCTCGTTCTGCTGCTTCTGGGGAGATGCGATTGAATAATAATTCGACAAAAGCGCGACCGCGACCTCGTTCGGCTATTTCTAAGGCTTTTTTCGGTTTATTGTTAGCAACGAGGACTTCTTGCAAATCTTGATAAGCATCCGTTTGGGTGTCGAAGAGGGAAACTTTTAAGCGATCGTTATCTCCTACTTTTTCTCTGATAGTTTCCTGCGCTTTAATAGCGGCGCGGAAACTTTTTTCCGCTTTTTTGAGTTCTCCCATTTTAAAGAAAGTCGAACCCAAACCTTTAAATGCTTCCCACTCGCTGTAAATTTGTTCCGTTTCGCGAGCGATCGCCAACTGTTGCTCGAAATAATCAATTGCTTTCTTGTATTCCCCCAAAGCTAAATAATTCAGACCCAGTTGATTGAGTGCCACCGATTTCGTATAAATATCTGCTGGATTAGCTATAACAGGTTCAAAAAATGAAATGGCTTCATCGTGCATTCCCAAGGCAGTAAAAACCCCTCCCAAGTACAAAGGAGTGCTTCCCAGTTCTAAACTTTGCTGGTAATATTCGAGAGCTTTCTCGTAATTTTTTTGAAAGTAATAACTATCTCCTATGCTTCTTAAAGCCCCCGTTTTAATCCCATCATTATCGGTGTCTTCCCCTATTTGCAAATACTCTTCTTGATACTTGATGCTATTTTTGTAATCGCCCAGATACATATAAGCTCTGCCGATGTAAAACAGTCGTGAAGTCGCAGAATCAGTATCTCCTATTTCTCGCGCCAGCTCTAAACTTTGCTGGTAGTAATCGAGAGCTTTGACATATTCGTTCATCCAATAATAAGCCCATCCAACAGCGTACAAAGCTTCCACTTCACCAGAACGGTTATCGATTTGTCGATAAATTGCTAGGGCTTTTTCGGCATTTTCTAAACCTTGTTGATACCGTTGACCGTAACCGACAAAATCGTAGCTTTCTTCGATTAAATTGTTAGCTTCTATTAGTAGCGGCTCTGCGCTACCATCTACTGGTGGGGGAGTATATTCGCGCAAGCGATCGCTCTCGACGCACTCATCCCAAGAGCGATCGTAACCGATATAAGTAATGCAGTAAAAGTCATTACTCATATCGTAAACTATAGCAGGATACCAATTACCGCGCCAGAGTAGGTCAACCCTCTCTCCTCGCTGGGGGTCTATATTTCCAAAGGCTCGTTCTGGATAGCGGATGCGATCGCCCTCCACGCACTCATCCCAAGAGCGATCGTAACCGACATAAGTAATGCAGTAACTTCCTGCTTGGCGATCGAAAATCTTTGCCGGATACCACTTACCCTCCCACAAAACTTCTACCTTATCACCAACCCGGTAACTTTGAACCAGTAGGACAGGCGTCTCCCCTGTCATCTCGATCGCACTCTCGCCTGTCACCCTTAAAACAGGGGTTTTCTCCTGGGTGCCTCCGGCAATGGCAGACAAACACCAACTAGCGACTAATCCTAATTCCAACAAAAGAGCAAAAAAAATCTTTCCGAACTTGCGCGAATAAGAACTCATGCTTCCTGCTCCATAAAAAGTAAAACTTTGAACCACTAATACTAAAGAGACGCTCAAACTAGAAAAAAGGGAAAATAGATTTTTCCTTACCCCCAGTTCGAGCGTCCCCTGTGGAGAAACACGCACCCCTAATTTTTTTATTGTAATTTGCTTCTGTGGCTAAGGGACTTGCATTTTAGGCGTTGGGTTCCGGTTCGCGATCGCCCAACCTACACTCTTACTGGTAGTTTATTTTTGCACAACTCCCTAACCGCTTCTAAAAACCTAGCTGGCAGTATAAAGCAATTGACCCTCGCGACGGTTTTGATAGCTCACCATCAAAGCATCCAAGGTTCGTCGCAAATCTTCTCGTCCCAAAAAACAATCTATTCGGTGTTGCACTTGACCGCGATCCAAAAGGATGAGAGTGGGTAGAGTTTTAAGACGATAGGTACTTGCTAATTTTAAACTTTGATCTGCATTAACACCAACCAGCTTTAACTGGCCATCCCAATCAGCTTGAAACTGAACTAATTGCGGGACAATTGAATGGCAAAGGCCGCACCAGGGAGCCCAAAAATTGACCAATACAGGAGTAGAGGCATTTAAGACCTCTTGACTAAAGTTGCGTTCGTTAACGGATAACACGACGATCCCTCAGTTTTTATGGTTTTTTATTATTGCTATGGGATCATGCTACCAAGGAACGTTACTTGTTGCACGAATTAATAAAGGATGAGCTTGCCACAAGAGCAGGATAAAAATGGCCACGCCCAAATAGGCCCAACGAAAGAACTCTCGAAGCTGCAAAGTTTGATTTCCGCGAGCGATCGCCACAAAAGGAACCACAGAAGTCCGGGCCTTCAAGCTGTCGAAAGCCTCTCCGTATCTGGCCCGCAGTCGGCGATCGCCATGCCAGACAGCAAACAAATGGTGCAAAACTAATCCAGCAGAAGTTACCAAAGTAAAGCTAGTGCCCAGCCAGAGAGTATGGGCCACGCACCAAATTACCTGCCCCACCATCTGCGGATGGCGAGTAATGCGAATAATGCCGGTTTCGTGGAGATGGACTTGGGGCTTATCGATGGCCGCTATTTCCAAGAGATTAAAAGTAGAGGGGTACAAAAACAAAAACGAAATGGCAGACAGCAACCAAACCGTAGGTTGGACTATCGGCACCCCTTGTACTTGCCAAAGTTGGAGGCCATCGTAGCGATGATTGAAAAAATAGACAATCAGGATCGCGGCCAGTGGTAAGCTGACTAAAGCAAACAAAACTCGATAGAGTCTAGGGCCAATTTTAGCCTCGCCCCAGGGACGCAAGGCAGCCAAACCGCTATGAGCTATGGCAAAAGTTAACAATAACCCCAACATTACCCAGTGGCTAGGGGTCAGCCATTCGTAGTACATGGTTTTTACAGGCAATCGATCGTAAAAATAAACTCGACTCGTGACTCTTTAGTGGAGTATGCTAAAAAAACGCGATCCCCAAGGGGTAAATCGCAATCTTAGTTTTAACCTTGAGGAACCCTTTGGGCTTCATTCCCAAGTTCTTGTCTCCTCTGGAGATTTAACAATATGTCCGAGCTACCTTTTACTTTAGACCAATTGCGCATCCTCAAAGCGATCGCCGCAGAAGGCAGCTTCAAACGGGCCGCCGATAGCCTGTTTGTCTCCCAACCGGCGGTTAGCTTGCAGGTGCAAAATTTAGAGCGACAATTAAACGTACCCCTATTCGATCGTGGAGGCCGCCGAGCCCAACTCACCGAAGCGGGACATCTACTGCTCAACTACGGGGAGAAAATTCTCTCCCTCTGCCAAGAAACCTGTCGCGCCATCGAAGATTTACAAAACCTTCAAGGTGGCACTTTAATTGTGGGCGCATCTCAAACCACCGGGACTTATCTTCTGCCCCGGACGATCGGGATGTTTCGGGAAAAATACCCGGACGTGGCCGTACAACTCCACGTTCACTCTACCCGTCGTACCGCTTGGAGCGTTGCTAATGGCCAAATAGATTTGGCCATTGTAGGCGGGGAGGTTCCTCCGGAGCTGCAAGAGTCTTTGGAAATTATCCCTTACGCGGTTGACGAACTGGCTTTAATTCTGCCGGTATCTCATCCTTTAGCCGAGAAGGACACTATCCAAAAAGAAGAGCTTTATAATTTGAACTTTATTACTCTCGATTCCCAATCTACTATTCGCAAAGTCATCGACCACATACTCAGTCGCAGCGGTATCGATAGCCGTCGTTTGAAAGTTGAGATGGAACTTAATTCTATAGAGGCTATTAAAAATGCCGTTCAATCGGGTTTAGGAGTGGCTTTTGTTTCCGTTTCAGCTATAGAAAAAGAATTGCAAATAGGCGTTCTTACTACTGTTAAAATAGAGCGGGTTGTAGTTAATAGAATCTTGTCTTTGATTTATAATCCAAATCGCTATCGTTCTAAAGCTGCTGAGGCTTTTAGTAAGGAAATTTTACCTTTGTTTTCTACCTTAGATTTTGGCACCGAGAAAATTAAATCTTTATCTCGCAAAAAGTTGGAACCAGTAGAGATAGTTATGCCTTTTGATAACGATCGTGAATAGGCTTCTTGCGAAGGTAAAAATAAAATCTTTTTTTGTATCTTTTCCCTTAAAATATATTTCCAATTCCCCATTCGGTGACAGCAGCGGCTAAGTCTAATTTAACAATCGCACTATGGTTCGAGAACAACAAGTCCCAGAAGGCTATTACGCCGCTAAAGAAGTTTACGGTCTCCTCGACTGGCGAATGGGTGCGGGCGTTCTTGAGAACGTACCCGCAGCTCCTCTCACTTTCTGGGAGTATCAAATTCAATACAATCAATTGGAAGTTCACGATATGTCTTGCACTATCTTTGCTTCTGCGGGTGCAATTTCCGATTTGACGGGATATCGTTTTAATAACACTCAATTTCGCTTTTTGGTAGAAGAAGCAAAAAAAGATGATTTTTCCGATACAGAAGGTTGGTATATCTATAAAGCAGTGGATTTGCTTCGCCGCTGGTGGAAAGCTAACGAAGGAGATATGACTACCTACCGAGTGAATGTAGCGGGTTCGGATTTTGTGGAAGCCCTAAATAAAGGTTATAGCGTAGTTACGGGCTATCGCGGTAACTCCCAATACAATCAAGATGTAGCGGCAGACGGGGTATTAGATAATATCTCCATCGTCAATACAACCTACGGTCACGCCATCCGCATCGCTCGCGATCGCGATCTCCCCGACTATGCCCGCTTAGTTATCGATAACTATCTCGACGCCCAACCCTTCAACACCTACCGCATTAAAATTGACGATTTGCCCAAATTGGTCGATAAGGGTGTATTCTATTATTCAGGTTACATTTTTGTTAGCAACGTGGAGCGTATGTTTAAAGACGTAGTTCGCAATTCTCAAACCGAGTGGTACTATTCCGAACTGGAATGGGCCGTACAAGAGGGCCTCATCACCGGCTATCAAGACGGCAGTTTCCGTCCCAACCATTTCGTCACCCGCGCCGAAATGGTTATCCTACTCAAGCGCCTGCACGATAAACTGAACGAGCAGTAGCACCGCGCACCTGACATATTAACTTTGACTCAATAAACGGAGCTCGGATCGTACACAAACCAAATCGAATCGTAAATGGGGCGATCGCTCTATCTCTGAGTATTATTACCGTTCCACTTCTCCTGCCAATGTCGGTAAAAGCTGACGGCTATTATCGAGGTTCCAACGGCGAAAACCTGGAAAATACAGTTTGTTCCTTTATTACCGGCAATAACGTTAATATTCGTAGCGGTCCCGGCACTCAATATCGCCGCATCGTCAAACTCAATCGCGGCGATGGAGTGAGAGCGGCTTATCGGGAAGGCAACTGGGTAAAAATCGAAGCCCGAGTTTATGGATACACTCCCAACGAGACTTTCGAGCCACTAAATGGTTGGGTTTATAACCAATACATTAACGGTTGTTCCGAAGACCAATTCGATCGCTGGCGGGATTAACTTATCGTTACATCTTTATGGTAAGGTGCGCAATGCGCACCCTACTAGCGCGTCTAGGCTAAAAATGTGAGTATGAGTTACCCACTATTTTAAGTTAGACGCTCTACTACACTAAAATGACATTAGTCTCAAATTAGGAGAACATTGCCAAACGTAAATCCGCTGCAATTGGTAATTCAAACGAGTTTTTATCCGATTTTGTTCCTAAGAAACCGGGTTTTTGGCAAAAACCCGGTTTCTGGACTACCGAGAAGTCCCCTACTCGACAAAGCGATCGCAGCGCCTCCCTATCTTTCTCAAAGTTAGTTTTTCTCAATTGACAATTCACAACTAACAATGAAAAATGTTATTTATATTTAACATTAATTGATGTAACAACAGGCCGCAGCATCTTCATCGCGAAAATAACGCCCGCCATTACCATCGTCAACAATCCAATCCACAACGTAGAAGTAAGCGGATGTCGCGCAAAAGTCGCCGTTTGATAGAACATCACCGCCACCCAATAGCCCAAACCGGTCGTCCAGCCGGCAGAAAATAACGTCCAACCCAAATTAGTCTCCCGGTAAACCGCTGCAGTGGCAGACACGCAGGGAAAGTAGAGCAGGATAAACAGCAAATAAGCAAAAGCCCCCGCTTTACCGTCAAACTGCCTCACCATCTCCCCAAAAGTGCCGATCGCTACTTCCCGTTCCGATGCCGCTAGCTCTAACTCCCGTACATCCCCGATATTCAGCCCCAAAGGATCTAACAGCGCGCCGGGAACTTCCGCCAAATTTCCGGGGATGGTGGCGAAGGCGCTGCCGATACCTCCCCAAAAGTCGAACCCGAGCTCGAGAGGACTGCTAGCAGAAGCCTCCGCTACCATCGCTCTTTCCTCGGCTATTTGACTGTAAATATTGTCCAGAGTCCCCACCATCACTTCCTTGGCAAAAACTCCCGTAAAAATGCCTACGGTAGCGGGCCAGTTTTCTTGCCGGATGCCCATCGGCGCGAAGGCGGGGGCGATCGCTTTGGCAGTGGCGCTCAATACCGACTCTTCGCTATCCTGGTTGCCGAAAGAACCGTCGGTGCCGAGGGAATTTAACAAACCCAACACCATGACCATCAAAACGATCGCTTTTCCCGCCCTCAACAAAAACGCTTTCAGCCGGTCCCAGGTTCGCAACAACACCCCCTTAAATTGGGGAATGTGATAGGGCGGCAGTTCCATAATTAAAGATGCCGACTTTCCTCGCAGCAAGGTGTTTTTCAAGACCAAACCGCTGAATACTGCCGCAACGATGCCGATGATATACAAACCGAAAACCACGTTCTGACCTGCCACTGGAAAGAAGGCGGCGGCAAAGAGGGCGTAAACTGGCAGTCGCGCCCCGCAAGACATGAATGGGTTCATTATGATGGTCATTATGCGATCGCGAGGATTTTCTAAAGTCCGGGTTGCCATAATGGCGGGCACGTTGCAGCCAAAACCCAATAACATCGGCACGAAAGATTTTCCCGGCAGCCCCACGAACCGCATTAACCGATCCATGACGAAGGCCGCCCGCGCCATATAACCGGAGTCTTCCAAAAACGACAGGAACAAAAACATAAATCCGATAACCGGGATAAAGGTGGTAACGGTTTGGATGCCGCCGCCGGCACCGTCTGCCAGCAAGGCGATCGCCCATCCGGGCAAACGGAGATTTTCCAGCAATACCGCGAAACCGTCGACAAAAATCGTGCCGGCGGCGATATCGAAGAAGTCGATAAACGCGCCGCCAATATTGATGGTAAATAGGAAGGCTAGATACATCACTGTCAGAAAAATCGGAATCCCCAACCATCGGTTTAACACGACTAAATCGATTTTGTCCGAAATGCTGGAACTGACTTCCCGGGTGCGATCGGTCGCGCCGAGAAGCAGTTGTCGGATAAAACTGTAGCGACTATCGGCAATAATAATATCGATATCTTCCCCTAAAGTTTGATGGATTTTTCGCCGCTGCTTTACTACTCGTTTGTCTAATTCGGTTGTTGGTAACTGCGGCAGGGCATCGTCTCGATATTCGAGCAGTTTAACTGCAGTCCAACGGGGGTCGATGTCGGTATCGCAACAGTATTCTATGACCCAGGGCATTAATGAGGCGATCGCTTCTTCGACGACGGCGGGGTAAATTACATAACATTTAGGCACTGGCGGACGTTCGAGAGATTCGGCTATCGCAGACCGCAGCTCGGTGGTTCCCACATCTTGCACCGCCACTGCCTGCAATACCGGACATCCCAAACGCTGCGACAGCAGCTCGGGATTTATCTGCAAGCCCCCGCTTTCTGCTAAATCCATCATATTCAGGAGGGCGATCGCGGGCAATCCCATCTCTATCAGTTGGGTAGTTAGATATAAATTCCGTTCTAAGTTGGAAGCATCGATAACGTTAACGATTAAATCCGCTTTTCCCGATAGCAGATAATCCCGCGCTACTTTTTCGTCGAGGCTAGTTTCCGAGTCTTCTGCATCTAGGGAATAGACTCCAGGGAGGTCGATAACTGCTATCTTTTCGCCGTTATAGCTGTAGTAGCCATCTTTGCGCTCGACTGTCACCCCCGGCCAGTTACCGGTAGTCTGATGAGAACCTGTTAGGTTATTGAAGACTGTAGTTTTCCCGCAGTTGGGGTTGCCGATGAGAGCGATAGTTGGTTTTTTCATTTTCGGTTTTCCTTTTGACGATCGTCTGATTTAGTTTTCAGTAGATGCGTTTTCCATTACTTATTACCTATCTAAGAGGTATTGGCGATCGCGTTTGAAGAAGCGCAAATTACGCGATCGCGACCTTCGCGTTTGGCTCTATACAAAGCAGCATCGGCGGCTTCCACGACAGCCTCTCCCGTCAGGCCGTGTTCCGGGAAAGTCGCCACCCCGATCGAGAAACTCACAACCCCCAAAGACTGACCGCGATGCTGAATGTTGAGATGCTTCACCCCCTCTCGAATTTTTTCGGCGCGAGAACGACAGACTTCCAAAGACATCTCTGGCAGAATCAAAGTAATCTCCTCGCCTCCATAACGACAAGCGATATCCGACTCGCGAATCTGCTTTTGCAAAAACAAGCCAATCTCTCGAAGTACCGTATCGCCCGCATCGTGACCGAAAGTATCGTTAAATTGCTTAAAACGATCTAAGTCTAGCATTAAAATACCCAAAGGCAGGTCGTTGCGTTGGGCGCGACGCAACTCCCTTTCTAAGCAAGTTTCCATATAGCGTCGATTAAATAAATTAGTCAGGGGATCCCGAATGCTTTGATGCTGCAAGCTCTCTCGCAGTTTCAAATTTGCTAGGGATAGTGCTACCTGTTTGGCAACAGTAGTTCCCAACTCTTGCTTGGACTGAGTTAATTTCGCTCCTTCTGGGGAACTCAAATGTAGCAAACCGATAGTTTCTCCCAGGGCCACCATCGGAATGCAGCAATGCTGTGAGGGATGGGGGCGATTCACATTTTTACAAAGTGCCCCGCAGCGAGCGCCTCCAACTGCATATAGCTGACCCAACCGCAGGGCCATGCAGTCATCGGGGGAGAAAAGCTTCTGGATGGAACTTCCTTTCCCCCAACTCGACATCTCTTCGAGAAAATTTTTCGATTCGCTAATGGCAAACACTCCCCCGGGTAGGTCGGGAAACAGTTGTTCCATATATAGGGAAACGATCGCGTAAGCTTGTTGCCGAGTATAGCAAGCCTGGAGGCGATCGCTCATTTCGTTGAGCCCGCGAATCTCTTTGAGAGTTTGTTGCAGTTGCGAGTTGGCCTGTTGCAGTCGTTCGTTGCTTTCTTGGAGTTCCCCAGTGCGCTCTTCCACTTGCGCCTCCACTCGATTTGTATAGCGCTGCAGGGCCAGCAAATAGCTTGTCAAGATACTGGTTAAAACTAACCCCCCCCCAAGCGCCGACCAAGTTCGCCAATATTTGTGAGGGGCGAAGTAGTCTGCTGTTGGCAGGAGTAACAATGAGAAGTAGGTATCGCTCCCTATTTTGACTTCCCGCGTACAAGGTTTGCCCCCGGTCTGGGTTTGCCTCAGTTTTCGGAAAGCTTTGCCGCCCGAAGAGTTTGAGGGCGGACTGAATTCCGGACAAAGCCATCCTCTGCCGGTTAGCTGGGGTTTTTTGTCTCCGACATCGATATAATTGTGAGTTTTTGGTTGATAAAATATCAGGGGACGAACTTCGCCTTCTGGTGAGGTTTTGTAGATGTAAATATTGAACTCGTCTAAAGTTTGTCCCGGCAAAGCTCTTTCTACAACTACTCTAGTGGTTATATCGCCAATAATACTAGACCGAACAATACTTTCTTCTAAGGCTGCTTTAAAGTTGTCTGAATATTCGTGTAGCAGATTTTGGAGTTTTTCTCTCTCCCACTGCCAGACGACGATACTTGCTAAAACCGACAGACAGATACCGCCGACAGCTACTATTTTTGCCGGCGCATTTCGTCTTTTTGCAAATTTTGGGCGATCGAAAAAAGAACGTTGTGGCATACCTAATTAATTATTAATTATCAAAAGAGCATTTCGGTTTTTAAAAAAACCTCTTAGTCTCCCTAAAAACCGAATAATAAAAAATCCCAAAATCTGCACCGATTATTTGTTAACATTTAGCCCGGAAATTATTAACTCTTCTGCCGCTTTAGGAGTCAATGCTTTAGCGAACAAAAATCCTTGTCCGTATTCGCATTCTAACTGCTGAAGTTTCTCTAACTGGGCAGTTGTTTCTATTCCTTCGGCAACTAGCTCCATATTCAAGTTATGAGCTAAAGTTGCCATGGCTTTCATTATTTCCTCAGCTTCTTTTCTTTTTCCTAGTAACCGAATAAAAGACCGATCTATTTTTAAAACATCTATGGGAAAACGGTGTAAATAACTCAAGCAAGAATAACCCGTGCCAAAGTCATCAATACTTAATTTAATCCCTCTTTTTTTGAGTTTGTATAAAGTAGCGATCGCTCCCTCGCCATCCAGAAAACTACTCTCCGTAATTTCCAGATTTAAACAACTCGCATCTACTCCTGTTTCTAGGATAATCTTATCGACTTTTTCCAGCAAATTTAGTTCTAAAAACTGTTTGGCAGACACATTAACCGCTACAGATATTCTAGTTGTTTTTCCTTGAAATTTCTCCTGCCAGCTTCGCATTTGCCAACAAGCTTGGCGCAATACCAACTCGCCTAACTCGATAATCGTTCCTGTTTCGTCAGCAATGGGAATAAATTGACAAGGAGGAATATTTCCTAAGATTGGATGCCGCCACCGAACTAAAGCTTCAAAACCAGCAAGAGATTTATCTTTTAACGACACCAATGGTTGATATTCTAGCCGAAACTGCTCTTGGGCGATCGCCGTTTTTAATTCAGTTTCTAACTGCACTTTCCTCAAAACAATTTCGGGGATACTGCTATCAAAAAATACAGTTTTTGGGTTGTCGCTAATTTCAGTCGCGATAATTGCTGCTTGTTTTAAAGCCAACTTTAAACTCGATAATTCTCTCAAGGTTTCTTGCAATTTCTTTTCCAGATAATTCCGTTCCGCAATTGCTCTTGAATAAGCCTCTAAGAGGGTTGAAAAATTTAAGTTTTGCTGCGTTTTTTTCACGATTTCTCTTCCTCAGAATTTGCGAGGGGTTTGTAAGTAGCGTTCTCCCCTCTGATGGCTGAATATTTTCCGTTTTAATTTGAGAATTATTGGAGATAGTTTCCGTAGAACAAACATCTTGTCTGTTCGCAAACGATTCCCCATTCCCAAACTTTTAAGCTACAGCTACCCTCATCGAATTAGACTTTTTTTCCTTAGAAATTTGTTTAATGGGGAGGTCGATTTTAAACTCAGTTCCCCGACCGACTTCCGACCAACAGCGAAGAGTGCCACCATGTCCGTCAACCACCATTTTGTAAGCGATCGACATCCCCAAACCAGTGCCTTTACCCACGGGTTTCGTAGTAAAAAATGGGTCGAAAATTTTCTGTTGAATCTCAACGGGAATCCCCGGGCCGTTATCCGCAATTGTCACCGTCACATAATCGGAACGAACCGGACTCCCAGAAGCAGTACCCAAAGATGTCTTAATAGCAATCCAACTGGGATTAGCTTTTTTCTCTTCGTGGGAGCGTTGTTTGTCGTAGCTTTGTATGGCATCTATGGCGTTAGCAACGATATTCATAAAAACTTGATTCAGTTGACCGACGTTGCATTCTACTAAAGGCAAATCCCCGTATTCTTTAACGAGTTTAATGCCATAACTACCCGGTTTTGCTTGAAAGCGATTGTTTAAAATTAACAAGGTACTCTCAATCCCTTCGTGCAAATCTACCGCCTGCATTTCGGCTCGATCCAAACGAGAAAAATTCCGCATTGAGAGAACGATTTGGGAGATTCTATCTACTCCAACTTGCATCGAATTTAAAATTTTTGGCAGGTCTTCAGCTAAGAAATCTAAATCGATTTCTGAGATAAATTCCTCAATTTCGGCAGCGGGATGAGGGTAATGTTGTTGATAGATTCCCATCAGTTTTAACAAGTCTTGAGTATATTCCTTAACGCAGTCAATATTGCCACAAACAAAGTTGACTGGATTGTTAATTTCGTGGGCGATACCCGCTACCATTTGACCGAGACTAGACATTTTTTCGCTGTGAACCAGCATCCCTTGAGTTTCCTGTAATTCTTCTAGGGCTTTTTGCAATTGTTGAGCTTTAATGGTACGTTCTTCTACTAATTCTTCGACCTGTTGAGTATAGCGCCCCGATACTAGCAAATAGGTTGCCAGCAGACTCGTTAAAATTAAACCGCCGAGGAAAATTCCCCAGCTTTGCCAATATTTATAAGGTGCCAAATATGCCGGCGTTGGCAGTAATAAGAGAGACCATTGCCGTTCGCCCACCGAGAGCGATCGCTTGCAAGGTTTCCCCGTTGTCTGAGTTTGTCTGAGTTGGCGAAAAGCTCGACCTGTCGGAGAGCTCGAAGCAACGCTAAATTCCGGACAAAGCCATCCCCTTCCAGAAAGTTTTGGTTGCGCGATCGCGTCGCTAATGAAAGTATGGGCGTTAAATTCGTACAATGCTAGGGGTTGAGATTTGCCTTCTGGTGTCTCCTCGTATAGGTAAATATTGAGGTCGTTTAACACTTGCCCGGGCAAAGTTGCCTCCAGCAGTTCTGCCGCCGAAAAATTATCCCCTGTAAAATCTCGGTTGCGATCTATTTGTTCTTGT
Source organism: uncultured bacterium (assembly GCA_964609515.1). Classification (GTDB taxonomy): domain Bacteria; phylum Cyanobacteriota; class Cyanobacteriia; order Cyanobacteriales; family Microcoleaceae; genus CALKCV01. The sequence continues at coordinate 14,026 of CAZSTZ010000081.1, forward strand.
AGGGCGCTTCTCAAATTCTCCGTAGTTTCTTGCAACTGAATGGCGAGGGTTTCTCGTTCCCCCTGCCACACCGCGATCGCCGCCACCGCAGACAAGCAAAGACCTAAAACCACTGCCACCTTTGCTGGCGTAGAAGCCTTTTTCTTGGGGCTTTTAGAGGCAGACTGACAAAAACTGCCTCTCTTTTCCTCCCAAGAGCTTGCCATCTTATCCGATTCTTTTGCCATTTTTCTTTTCAAATTTATTAAAAGTTATTCTCAATATCTTAGCAACATCGTTTAGCCAGTTTTGCAGATTTTAGAATCTTTTCAGAATTTTTAATATTTTCCTGGCCACTTCAAACGCAAGGTAAATGGCCCGAGATTAAAGGAAAGGCAGTTTTTCTTTTTTTCAATTCTGACAGCTACCCGCCTAAAGCTCCACCAAACAATTGTATTGAGGATAACTATTAAAAATTTGACTTTTTGGCCAGCTTATTGATTATTAATTTCATTAACTCCATCGGAACCATCCGCCAAACAGTTTAATTTATACCATTTGTTTTATTTTTGGTCGTACTTTTAAGCAAAAAAAATTCATACCGCAAGGCGATACTGGAGCGATCGCTTTTTTTATCTGCAAAAAAGGGCTATTTACTACTAGCAAAAAATCCTGGAAACCTTCTTCCCCATTACCCATTACCTATTACCCATTACCAAAAAGGAGAGGTCTAATCATTAGACCTCTCCTGGCTCAAAGCTAGTTGTTAGTTAACAACTGACAGCTAACAACTAAACCGACGGAAATAGAATCATGCACAAACCAAATCGAATCGTAAATGGGGCGATCGCTCTATCTCTGAGTATTATTACCGTTCCACTTCTCCTGCCAATGTCGGTAAAAGCTGACGGCTATTATCGAGGTTCCAACGGCGAAAACCTGGAAAATACAGTTTGTTCCTTTATTACCGGCAATAACGTTAATATTCGTAGCGGTCCCGGCACTCAATATCGCCGCATCGTCAAACTCAATCGCGGCGATGGAGTGAGAGCGGCTTATCGGGAAGGCAACTGGGTAAAAATCGAAGCCCGAGTTTATGGATACACTCCCAACGAGACTTTCGAGCCACTAAATGGTTGGGTTTATAACCAATACATTAACGGTTGTTCCGAAGATCGATTCGATCGCTGGCGGGATTAATTTATCGTTACATATTTATGGTAAGGTGCGCGTTGCGCACCCTACACGTTCTTTTTTTCAACGTAATATTTCAGAACCTCCACACTCAAAATTAGAACAATTCAACCCCTCTGGTAAGGGCGTAATTTCCCCTACCATTAACCAAGCATTTTCCGCCGCTAACTCTTGCAAAATCTCAATCCGCTTTTCCGTTAAAGGGTGAGTTAAAAAATATTCAGAAACGTTATTTGCCAACCCCGTTTTCCCTTCCTTATTCGCCATTGTTTCAAAAAAATCTAAACTATTCCCCCCATGTCCGTAACGACGTATCGTCGCCGACAAACCATAAACATCTGCGGCATATTCCTGGTCTCGACTGTAATTCATCGCCGTTAAATTGACCGCGTATTTAATAATACCAGGAGTGCCCCCCGTCCCCGAAGTTCCGAAGTCAACTACGGTTAAAATAAACATTAAAGGAAGCGATCGCCCCAGTCCTTTTAAAGAATCTCTGGCAGCTAAATGACCCAATTCGTGCGCCAAAACAAAAGCTAATTCGTTCTCCGATTTTACCGAGTTTAAAAAACCCGCAGTCACAAAAATATGACCCCCCGTCAAAGCAGCAGCATTTTTGATTTTACTATCCACTAAATGCACCGTTAAAGGAATTTCTGTATCTGCTTCTTCTCCTTGCAAAGATATCAGTAAATCTTCCAGATATTCGATGCGCTTGTCGTCTTTAATTTCCGTAGCATTTAATTGAGCGGTAACTACTGGCACTAACAAATCTCCTATTTGTTTTTCCGTTTTATTACTAATTCTAGGAACCAGAAAATCTGCTGCTATTCCCAAACCTAAATAAACTAGCAATGTAAAACCAACTACCACACCTAATAAATAAGCAAAATTTACCAAGGGATGAACCTTGGTTACGTTAACTTCTTCGGTGATTTCTTTAGGAGTGTATTTCATAATGAGTAATGGATAATAGGTAATAGTAAGAACAAATATCGCTGAATTGTCATTGCGAGGCGGTGGGAAAACGAGTTAATCTATTGGGAAAAATTGTTAAAATAGCCGAAGCAATCTCAATTTAAGGCAAGAGGCAAGAGTTGGGTTCGGGGTTTTTACTTGCTTTTTAATTGATTGCAACTCGCTTTTTGGATTGCCATAAATCTTTCTCCCCCTCTTGCATGCATGCCTTTTGCCTCTTGCCTTCTTCTTAACGAATGCCAGTTCCGTAGGCAATAACCTCGATAGAAACCGGACCGCTATTAGAGTTTCCGCCAATAGTGGAAGTTTCAAAACGAACGTTTAAAACTTGAGTTGCACCCCAAGCGATCGCCTCTTCTTTCATCCTTAAAATTGCCTCGCGGCGACCCCTATCTAACAAACTTTCGTAAACAATAACTCGACCGCCGACTAAATTTCTCAATGCCAAAACAAAGGTTTTAAAGTAGTCGCTAGAAATAACGACGCTACCTACAAACATTTGAGCTTCTCGCGCTTCTGGTAATGCTTGTTTGGCACCAAAAGTTACCACCGGAACGTGGAGGGTTTGTCGTTCTCGTTGTTTGATACTTTCGTAATGCTTTTTCTCCACATAAACTCCAGAAAAAAAGCCAACCGCTAACAAAACCAAAACGACAAATATAGAGATTAAATCGTCCATAGTTATTGCACCCTCACCGCAGTTCCATAAGCAAAAAGTTCCGCAGCACCTTGGGCCACCGAGGAAGTAGCAAAACGGACGTTAACTATGGCATTTGCTCCTAATTGTTGGGCTTGTAAAATCATGCGATCGGTTGCTTCTTGGCGAGCTTCTTGTAATAATTCGGTGTAGCCTTTTAGTTCTCCACCAATTACATTTTTAAAACCCGCCAAAATGTCCTTGCCAATATTTTTGGCTCTAACCGTACTACCCTGTACCAGACCGAAATGTTCGACTATTTCTTTCCCCGGCACTCCTTCGACAGTTGTTAAAATCATTATGGTTTTCCCGATTAGTAGAAAAAATGATAGTATTTCATATTACCACAACTTAGTTAAAATGACAATACCCATGAAATTTTTACTTCAAAATAAATCCCTCAACAAAAATTGGTATTTCTGGCTACCTTTAGGACTAATATTACTAGGGGGCGTTACTGGTTTTTGGTTGCCCCAAATAGAAGCAAAAGAAATGGAGACCGCACAAATGAAACAACCATCTAATACTAATTGTTCTGAAACTACCTTAACTGGGACGGTTATTAGAAAACCCTGGGCGAAGAATGCCGAATCTTGGATGGCGGGAGGTAGCGAGTATTACGTTCTGAACGTGGGGGATGGGGAAGTTGAAGAGCGATCGGCTATCGAAGGGGTAATTTTACGACCTTCGGATAACGTTCCTTTTGACAGTTTCGAGCAATACATCGACCGAAAAGTGAAGGTAACGGGAGAGTATGTCGAAGCTAAACCCTATATCCCCCAGAGTCCGCTGGAATCATATCCCACAGATCTGAATGGAAATCCTCTACCAACGGGCGAGGGTTTTAAAGTTTGTGAAATAGAAATAGTGTCATAATCGTAGTAGCGCTGCACAGTTAAAAGTGTGGGTATTTTCTCTTCATACTCACGACGAGTACTCATACTCTTACTCAAAGAAAAACTCTCTTTTTGAGTAAGAGTATGAGTATGATTTACCCACCATTTTAGCTGAAAAAGCTCTTTTTCAGCTAGCCCTACTTAATTGCGCTCTAATTTGATATATTCCAGAATCAAAAGGCGCAAACAATCCAACATCGAAACATAGAATTTTAATTGTTGGTAATCATCCTGGGAATTAAAATACCATTGGGCGATGCTGGGAATGGCAAAAATTCCTTTGCTTTCTAGTGTTTTAATAGCTTCTTCTTCGTTGTTTATCCGACCGGAAATTTTGATTTGACTGCCATATCCTCTGATTTCTGTGGTTAACAGTTCTATTTCTTCTAAAACTGTAAAATCATCGGAGTTTTTTGGTAAGGTTGGAGCCAGTTTTTTCCTGTCTGCTTTGGCGTTTTTTTCGTAAACTATTAAGCTGTCGAGAAAATCTCCGATTCGGTTTTTGCTTAGTTCAGTTCTCGTAGTTTCGATCGCAATTTTATTCATCGTTAAGTCCATAAGTGACAATTTTTTCAGTTCCAAAAACATCGGGTTTAACTATCAGATATTCTTGCCCTTTTCTATAAACTGCCGAATCATCGGGGCGATATCCTGTTTTGGGAAATCGCCCCGATCGCCTCTTGTTAAAGTTGTGGGCTTTTCTGAGGTATTTTAAAGGCTCGAAATCCTTTCTCACAGCGCGTTCCCAAATGTTATGGGCTACGCTAGTATATGTGGAAGATGTCCTGTTAGTCATGTACTGTTGCATTTCAGCTATTTCTGCTTCAGTACGTCCCCTGAATAGTTCTTCCTCGTAGGGGTCTATTGGTAGATTTTGCAGTTTGTTCTCCTCATTGATTTTTTGAACGTCTATTTCTATTTGTGTTACGATCGCTTATTGTTACTAGATTTTACCACAAAACATGGAACCATCAAAATCGTTCAAAAACTACATCCGCGACCTCAGCGACATTCGCGCCACTGGGGCCGCAGTCAAAGAAACCTCCTACTACGGAGCCCTCGAAAAACTCCTCAACCACATCGGCGACACCCTCAAACCTAAAGTTCGCTGCGTCATGCAGTTAAAAAATCAAGGGGCGGGAATGCCCGACGGCGGGTTATTTGCCGCCCGGCAGTTTAAGCGCAAGTCGGAAACTCCCACGGAACCGGAAAATCCCGAACGAGGCGTTATCGAGGTCAAAAGTACCGCCGACGATGCCTGGTTAACTGCCGACGGCCAACAGGTTTCTAAGTATTGGCAAAAGTATCGTCAAGTATTAGTTACTAACTATCGGGATTTTGTCTTACTGGGGCAAGATGCCAGCGGACAACCGGCCATCCTCGAAACCTATCGCCTGGCAGAAAGCGAGACGGAGTTTTGGCAGAAGGCGAAAAACCCGAGTACGTTTGCCGCCGAACAAGCAGAACAATTTAGCGAGTATCTCAAGCGGGTGATGTTGCAGTCGGCAACCATTGCCTCCCCCAAAGATGTCGCCTGGTTCCTCGCTTCCTACGCTAAAGACGCCCGCGCCCGCATCGATAAAACCCAACTCCCCGCCCTCCAACAGGTTCGCCAAGGGTTAGAGGAAGCCTTGGGCGTGTCTTTTGATGGGCAAAAGGGCGATCGCTTTTTTAAATCCGCTCTCATCCAAACCCTGTTCTACGGCATCTTTTCCGCCTGGGTGTTGTGGCACAAACAAGGAAAACAAGGTAACTTCCAATGGCAGATGGCAGCTTGGCATTTGCACGTTCCCACCATTAAGGCACTGTTCGAGAAGGTCGCCACGCCGACAAATTTGGGGAAATTGGATTTAGTGGAAGTGTTGAACTGGACGGGGGATGCTCTCAACCGGGTTGATGCAGAGTCGTTTTTCTCCCAGTTTGACGAGGGGCGGGCGGTTCAATATTTTTACGAACCGTTTCTGGAAGCGTTCGACCCCAAATTGCGCAAAGATTTGGGGGTTTGGTTTACGCCACCGGAAGTTGTCGAGTATATGGTGGAACGGGTGGATGCGGTTTTGCGCGGTGAGTTGGCAATAGAGGACGGTTTGGCGGACCCAAACGTTTATATTTTAGACCCTTGTTGCGGCACCGGTGCTTATTTGGTGGAAGTTCTCAAACGTATCGAGAGGACTTTGGAGGAGAAGGGTTTGGGGGCGTTGGCAGGTTCCCAATTGAAGGAGGCGGCGAAAAATCGGGTTTTTGGGTTTGAGATTTTGACGGCGCCTTTTGTAGTCGCTCATTTACAGTTGGGTTTGTTGTTGCAGAATTTGGGGGTGCCGCTGCTGCCAGAGGAGCGGGTGGGGGTTTATTTGACTAATGCTTTGACTGGTTGGGAACCGCCGACGGAGGAAGCGAAGGTGAGGTATAAGCAACTTTCGTTAAATTTTCCCGAACTTGGAGAGGAAAAGGAGGCCGCTGATGGGGTGAAGCGAGGAAAACCGATTTTAGTAGTATTGGGAAATCCTCCTTATAATGCTTTTGCGGGAGTGAGTCCCAAAGAAGAAGAAGGTTTGGTGGATTTATATAAGGAAGGGTTGATTGAGAGTTGGGGGATTAAGAAGTTTAATTTGGACGACCTTTACGTTCGGTTTTTTCGGTTGGCCGAGTATTGCGTTACCGATGCGGAACCGAAAAAGGGGGTGGTTTGTTATATTTCTAATTTCTCTTATTTGGGGGCTCCTTCTTATGTAGCGATGCGCCAAAGGTTTTTGCAGGAGTTCGATAAGTTGTGGTTTGATTGTTTGAACGGCGACAGTCGGGAAACTGGGAAGTTGACGCCGGAGGGAAAGCCGGATCCTTCTGTTTTTTCGACGGAATATAACCGGCAGGGTATTCGAGTGGGGACGGCGATCGCTTTGATGGTTAAAAAAGAAGAGTGCCAGGACGAACCTTTGGTGAGGTTTCGGCATCTTTGGGGAGTCAATAAGCGATCGGATTTGTTAGAGAGTTTGGCAAGTGCTAATTTTGATAAGAGTTATGAAGTAGCAAAAGCAATTAAAGATAATCGTTTTTCTTTTAGGCCGAGTAATGTTTCTCAGGACTATTTAAACTGGGCAAAAGTCATAGATATTTGTGGAGTATCCCCTTTTAACGGACCCATGGAACGAAGAGGAAATTCTTTGATAGTTTATGAAAGCGATCGAGAAAGTTTAGAAGTTTTGTCAAAGTATTTAGACTCGACAAATACCGAGGAAGAAATAGAGGCGATCGCTCCTAAATTAATGAAGTCATCTGGTGAGTTTAAGGCAAACAAAACTCGGAAAAAATTAAGAGGACAAGTCCAGTTTAAAGCCAGCCATATTTGTCGCTATCCCTTCAAACCGTTTGATATTCGCCTTGCTTATTTAGACCCAGAAATACAACCTTTGTTTTCAAGGCCGAGTCCTGACTTATTGGCGCAAAGAAATCTTGAAGATAATGCTTTTTTTATTACTCGCGATACAGCAGATAAAAATCCAGAAGGAACTCCTTTTTATTTCTCTAAACTTGTTTGCGATTACGATTCCATTTCCGGACACGCTCGACATTTTCCCATGCGCTTTGTACCAGTAAAAAGGAAAAGTTCCAAAAGTGAAACCCTTTTCGACCTCGAACAATACCAAGATACTACCCCTAAAGCTAACCTCTCCCAAACCGCCCGCGCCTACCTCGCCAAACTCAAAATTACCAACCCCGATCGCGACCCCGAAACCGCCAGCATTATCTGGATGCACGCCCTCGCCATCGGTTACTCCCCCGCCTACCTGGCAGAAAACGCCGACGGCATCCGCCAAGACTGGCCCCGCATTCCCCTACCAGACAGTCGCGAAACCCTCCTCGCCTCCGCCCGACTCGGTCGCCAAATAGCCGCCCTCCTAGATACCGAAACTCCCACTCCGGGCGTTACCTCGGGAAAAATTCGCCCCGAACTTCGGACGGTGGCAGTTGTTTCTCGCGTCGGCGGCGGCAACCTCAACCCGGATACGGAATTTGCTGTCACCGCCCGTTGGGGTTACGGCGGCAAAGGCGGCATCACCATGCCGGACAAGGGCAAAATAGAACAGCGTCTTTATACTGCCGAGGAACGCAAAGCAATGGGAGAAACTATCGCACAACTTGGGGAAGACACCAGAGACGTTTATTTTAACGATATCGCTTGCTTGCAAAACGTTCCCGCCCGGGTTTGGGATTACACTATCGGCGGCTATCAAGTAATTAAAAAATGGCTGAGTTATCGGGAAGAAGACTTGTTAGGGCGACCTTTGCAACGGTCGGAAGTGCGAGAAGTTACCGACATGGCGCGATGTCTGGGGGCGCTGTTATTGCTCGAACCGGAGTTAGATGCAAATTATGAGATGGTGAAGCGATCGCCCTACCAGTGGCACTAAAGCTCCGCTCCAGTCAAGAAACCCGGTTTTTTCATGCATACCGGGTTTCTGAGGGTTTTTGGTGAGTGAAAAAAGTTGTTTGGCGACAAGAGGTTTAAGAAACCGGGTTTTTGCGAAAAACCCGGTTTCTGGTAAGCGAGTTAGCCTTGAAAAAATGGCGAAGTAAAGCTCCAGTCAAGAAACCCGGTTTTTTCTCCAGTCAAGAAACCCGGTTTTTTCATGCATACCGGGTTTCTGAGAATACGACAACTAAACCCTCTGAGTCACTTTATAAGGACTGGTCAACTTATCCAACTGCGCCACCAACAGACTCAGGAACAACCCGACATCAGTCACCACGCCCACGGACTCTACAGAACCCCGATCGCTCAACTTAGTCACCACCGCCGGGTTAATATCCACGCAAACCATCTTCACTCCCGCAGGCGTCATATTGCCCACACCAATAGAATGCAGCATGGTTGACAGCATTAAAATCATTTCTGCCCCTTTCAAAAGCTCGGCATATTCCTCCTGAGCTTTAATCAAGTTCATCTGCGTATCTGGCAGCGGCCCATCATCGCGAATAGAACCGGCTAAAGCAAAAGGCACGTTATTCTTAACGCACTCGTACATCACCCCTTTATCGATAACTCCGGCTTCAACCGTTTTAGCAATACTGCCGTAACGACGCACCGTATTAATTATCTTCAAATGGTGGCGGTGGCCGCCGCGAACCGCGACTCCCCGCTTCATATCCACTCCCAGGGAAGTACCCATCATCGACTGTTCGATATCGTGAACCGCGATCGCGTTACCGCCCAACAACCCCTGAACGTATCCCTCGCGAATGAGATGGGATAGATGTTCGCCGCCTCCCGTATGAATTACCACCGGTCCCGCAGTCACAACAGTTTTACCGCCGCGATCGCGAATTTGCCGCAGCTCCCAGGCAACCTGTTCCACTACCAACTCTACCCGACGTTCGCTGGAAACCCCAGACGACATAAAGCTAAACTCTTGGCTGCCCCGCTGTTCCCGAGATTCCACCTTCCGCAGAGTCCGCAAACCGACAACATCCACTACTACTTGTTCGCCGACTTTAAGGTCGCGGAGAATTTTACACTTAGCCTCGATGCCGTTGGCCGTTTCCGTAATCGCGATCGCTCCATCCATCCGTTGATTTTGCACTCGCACCCACTGACCTTTAACCCTGACTTCAGTCGGATAAATCGTGCTAACATAGAAATCGTCCGGCGCCACACCATCTCGTTCCACTGGTTCCAACTTAGCATCCTCGACATCTTCCGAAGGCATCATCGCCCCGATGTCGATCAGTTGGCTCATAATTTCTTCCATGACTTCGTGGGAAGGCGCCGATACTTTCACCTCAGCTTCCGAAGTGCTTTGCCGCTGCTCTCCGAGATCGAACTTGAGAACCTGGAAACTGCCGCCGCCATCGACAATTAAATCTAAAGCTTGGTTGATTAAACCGGCATCCAACAAATGTCCTTGCATCCGAATGCTCCGACTTTCCACCTGGGAGACAGCGTGGCGATCCGGCATAACCGGTTCGGTTACTCGCAAAGTCAGACATTTAGCCGCACCCCCAGCTTTGAGAAATTCCGTCAGCGGAGTTTCAATGAGATTAAAACCGGCTTCGGCCATGCTTGCTTTGAGGCGATCGCTCACCTTATTCATAATCACGGTTTTGTCGATATTCACCGCATTGCAAGCAAAATTCACCGCGTCTGGTTCCGGCACCGCGAGGCGTTTTTCTGCCGGCACCCGCATCTCGATCAGTCTGTTAGAATAAGAATCAAAAGCAGGAGGGTAATAGAGCAGATAACCCCCAGTTAAAGGACAGAAGCAAGTATCCAGGTGATAGAAACGCTCGTCTATCAGTCGCAGAGATAGAACTTCAATGTCCAGCCATTTTGCGATGAAGGGGTGGGAGTCCAGTTCCGAACGGAAGCCATATCCCGCCCAGAGATAGCGACCTTCGCGATCTAAAAGAGCGTCCCCCGCTCCCTCAAAAGGCACGTCCTTCGGCAGTTCGCGAACCGTAAAACCCTGACTCTCGAACCATTTCTTGAAATATGGTTCTTCTCCCTGACGTTCCTTGTGGTAGAAACGACTGAGAACTACTACATCTCCCAATATTAAACCCGCATTGGCGGTAAATACCATATCCGGCCAACCTTTTTCCGGCGGTACTAAATCTACAATCGCGTGTTCTTTGATATTATGGTATAGCTTTTCCCACTGTTCCACCGAGCGATCGCGAGATGATTTATGAATATTTCCTTCCATCCAGGGATTGATAACATAATCCACATCGTAGTGGTCCGGGGCGCACATTAGAAAACGAATTGAATCGGTCATAATTTCAGTTAAAATGAGTAAACGCTAAAATTGAAAGTCTGTTTTATTGCCATCCCCCGCTTCCCCCTAAAATGTCCCTCGACGCCGAGCGCCAAAAATTAGAGCAAAAGGGGTCTCGGGTGCATCATAATTTGTCTTCTTGCGGGCACTCATACTCATACTCATACCCATACTCATACTCAAAAAAACACCCGTTGTTTTTCTCGATGACTAGAGAGTGCCATCTTGGGTATCTCAGAAACCCGGTTTTTTGAAAAAACCGGGTTTTTGACACCCGGAGCTTTTAGCTGTTTAATTGCCAAATTTCAATTATATCATGCTATGCTAGTCTAGTTAACTAAAAATTTTTTTTCTTGGAGATGAAGCATGGATCGTTAAGCATAGAAACAAAAAATTGTCAACCCTGTTTTAATAACATCTTTGTACGACCGTAGAATCAGTAAGATTCGAGCCCGTTCCATTGAAAACCCAACCCCCATTAATTGAAAAAGTTAAGGAGAATATTAACGGTGAGTTCAGAAAACTTATTTGCACAAACAACTTGTTATATTAAAGGAGAAAAAAAAGAAGGAAAAGTCATAGCAGTAGCTAAATCCCTCGATCGCCGGCGAGTATGCTTCCTCCTCCCAGGAGAACAACGGGGACGATGGCTTCCAGAAAAAGCCCTCTTTGAAAATTTAGAAGCGAAGGTACGTCAAAGAAGAGAAACAGGCATTCTAAAGATAGAACAGGCTCTTATAGAAGCTAAGGAAGCTAAGTCGGCATCGGGACAAATACCACAAAAAGTCCTCCGAGACGCTATATCCACGATTCAACCTCAACCTCAGCCAACTCCCGCACCGGCAGTGGCACAAACACCCGCACCGACACCCACCCCGGCAGTGGCACAACCCCAACCCCAGCCTACTCCCGCACCGACAGTGGCACAAACACCGGCACCGACACCCACCCCGGCTGCGGCGCAACCCCAACCCCAAACAACTCCCGCACCGGCAGTGGCACAAACACCGGCACCGACACCCACCCCGGCTGCGGCGCAACCCCAACC
>CAZSTZ010000082.1:0-2783 GCA_964609515.1 uncultured bacterium
TCATGCCAAACGTCCTGACACCATTCCCAGACGTTGCCATGCATATCGTAAAGGCCGAAGGCGTTGGGAGGGAAACTGCCGACTTCGGTCGTCTGTTCGCGATAAACTCCTCTGGGGCCGGAGGCATAAACGTAGTTACCATCATAGTTTGCCAACCCGGGAGTTAAAATCTCGCCAAAATGAAACGGCGTGGTAGTTCCCGCCCGACAGGCATACTCCCACTCGGCCTCCGAAGGCAAGCTATAGGTTTTGCCCGTCTTCTGGGAGAGCTTCTGGCAAAATTTCACGGCATTGTGCCAGGTAACACTCTCCACCGGGCGATTTTTCCCTTGGAGATTTGAAGGATTATTACCCATAATAGCCTCATACTGGGCCTGGGTTACGGGATATTTGCCGAGGTAAAAAGGTGAAATCTCCACTTGATGTTGGGGGCCTTCATCACGGCTTCGGTTTTCCTCACTTTCTGGAGAACCCATCGTGAAAGTGCCCCCAGGAATATAGACCATTTCTAAAGTTACGCCATTTGCCAACTTTTCTACTTTTTGTCGCGCCGAACCTTGGCGGCGGTTTGTGATTTTGCCGCTGCTATTAACGGTGACAATTTCAAAAGTAAATTCTTTGCCTTTTTCCCGTTCTTCGCGCAATTTTCTTTCTTCTTCTTCTCGTTGGCGGCGGCGTTTTTCCTCCTCTTCTTGCCGCTGTTTTTGTTTAATTTTCTCCGTGCTAAACTGACGGTTATTTTCACAACCCGCCAAACAGCGATTTAACTTATCAACATAAGCCACATCTTCCGGCGCTAAAACCGATTCTAATGCTGCTAAATTTTCTTCTGGAGTTCCCAGAGAAAGGCAACGGGCAGTCAACCAAGAAACCACAGAATAATCTAACACTTTTTGCGCCCAAGATTTATCTGGCAAAGGGGCTAGGTTTACAGCTAAATCGATGCTTAAATCGGGAATTAAAGCCGGTCTGTCAGTTTCCAAAGCCTTAAAAACATCTAGCAAACTATCCACCGCCCATTGCAACATCGAAACGCCGACATCGTACTCGCTAAATTCCCCAACTATTTCTAATAGTAACTGAGGCAATTGCGGTTCTAAATTGTAATGAATGAGATAATGAGCGTCGGCAAAAAAGGCAGTTAAGAGATTGTGGTAAGCAGTTAAAAACTGACAGAGTTTAGCTAAATCTTGATGATTGGTGTTGAAATGTTGCTCCACTGGAATGCCGGCTTCTTGCAAGATTTCTTGTTCTTTCAATATCTCCAAATTTAGAGCGTTATCGCCGCCGTATTTTTGATTAATTTCTGCCTCGCTTTTCCCTAAAGCCAAGAGTTTATTTTTAACGTTAGTTTCCCATTCCAAAGCGCGAGTTTTTGCCGACCAATCCAAAATTTCTCGGTAGGGGAAATCGGAGATTACTGTCTTATATAAATAGATAGCCTGCCCCCCACTCCAATAAGCCAGCCGGAGATTAATTAAATCTCCATCTACCTCCGATTCTAATATTAAAGTAGGCTCCGATTTCAACATCCCAAATAATGCCTTAATACTCGCCCCGCCGCCGAAACGGTTGCTATCCCAGGCCCGGTCTAACAGTTCCGTCGGTCGCTGTTTGCTGTCAGTTGAATAGTGTTTTTCGAGGAAATTTCGCAATCCTTGGGAGAGGCGTTTTTCTATTTTTGGGAAACCCTGAGTTGCAGTACCAAAACTGTCGTAATCTATTTCTGGAGGAGCGAGAATTACCCGTAGCGGAGTCGCCGCTTCTCCCTCGTGAGAATCGATGATTTGAGCCGGCACTAATTTCAGCGGCCAATTTTCGAGAATTTTCCGATATTCCTCCGTTTGGCGAACGGTTTCCCGCTGAGAAGTTGCCATTTCTAATTGGGTTTGGCGGTTGTATTCGGCGAGTTCTATTTGTAAGTTTTTTTGCTGATAAAATAGCCAGGTTTGGAATTGTTGGTTGCTTTTAGCAATGGCAGCATCGACGGATTTTACGAACTCTTGAATTTCGCGGTTTTCCTGACATTGATATTCGACAAGTTGGGTTTGGAATTGTTGGCGATCGCGCTCCATTTTGACTTGAAAATCTTGTCGAGTTTCTTCTAATTTCCACTGACTCGCCATCTGGGCATAAGCAATTTTTAATTGAGTTTCTCGGCTGTTTTCAGTGTCGCGACGTTTGTTACCATTAAAAACGCTAACAATGCCAGCAACCGCCGACGTGACAGATGTCAATAAACCAGCAGCGCCAGCAAGCAAAGGTATCACCATAATTAAGTCCTCCAAAATGTTTTAATCAATTTACAATGTGGTTAGCAGCGGATTTTGTAACGGATTTAACGGATTAGTTATTGGTGGGGCAATTAACCTTTTTCGCCCGCCAGAAACCGGGTAATTTCTGCAAAACCCGGTTTCTTAAATCTCCGGTTTCTTCAATTTGATTAATCATAAAGTTAAATGCGGGTTTGGGGTAAACGAAACGGACAGAAAAATTTATGTTTTTTATTAACAGTTAACGCCCGAATGCTTTTGCCCCTACAGTTTTTTATCGCTAAAGCGATTACTACAAACTAACTTATTTCGCACGCCAACAACCCATCCGCTACATCCGTTTCAAAATCCGCTGCTAACCAACCTTTTTCGCCCCGCCAGAAACCGGGTTTTTTTAAAAAACCCGGTTTCTTAAATCTCCGGTTTCTTCAATTTGATTAATCAGAAAGTTAAACGCGGGTTTGGGGTAAACGAAACGGACAGAAAAATTTATGTTTTTTATTAACAGTT
>CAZSTZ010000082.1:2883-25522 GCA_964609515.1 uncultured bacterium
GCGGGTTTGGGGTAAACGAAACGGACAGAAAAATTTATGTTTTTTATTAACAGTTAACGCCCGAATGCTTTTGCCCCTACAGTTTTTTATCGCTAAAGCGATTACTACAAACTAACTTACTTCACCCACCAACAACCAACCCCATCGCCCAGCAGAAACCGGGTTTTTTTAAAAAACCCGGTTTCTTAAGCCTAATGGCCAATGGCCCCCAAAAAAAAACTTTAGAAAACCCCTTGACAAACGGGTTTTTTTAAATTACAATAAAACTTGTCCGGGGGAACTCGCCTATACGCTTGATTATTTATTCAACAGAAAAAAAATAAGGGAAAAAAATAAGCTCGAACAGGCAAGATGCCTGTTCTACGCTTTTCCCAGGCCAGAAACCTGGTTTTTCCAAAAAACCAGGTTTCTTAAACCCCCTCCAACTCTACTGGCAGTTCCATAACAAACTCCGCACCCTTCCCCGGAGCAGAAATACAATCTAACTTGCCGCCGTGTTTCTCAACCACAATTTGATAGCTAATAGATAACCCCAAACCAGTACCCTTACCCACCGGCTTAGTCGTAAAAAACTTCTTAAATAACTTTTGGCGCACTTCCTCCGCCATCCCCGGACCGTTATCGCGAATTCTAATTACAACCTTCTGCGGTTGCTCGTACTCGTCGAACGCAGTCTCCGTCTTAATCCAAATCGCCGGTTTAACCTCCGCCTCGCTCTCCTCCTCCCACTCTCGCAAAGCATCGATCGCATTACCGATAAGATTCATAAACACCTGACTAATCTTTCCCGCATAACATTCCACCAAAGGCAACTTGCCATATTCCTTACTAACAGTAATTGCTGTCTTTTTACCCTGTCCCTTAAGTTGGCTTTGCAGAATCACCAAAGTCCCCTCAATACCCTCCAGAAGGTCCGTCCGACTCTTGATATCCTCGTCAGTACGAGAGAAATTGCGGAGCGATCGCACGATTTCCCGAATCCGATCCGTCCCCATCTGAGTTGCCGATACCACCTTCGGCAAATCCTCCATTAAAAACTCCAAATCCAATTCCTCTATTTCTTCTACAACTTCTTGTGGCGGGTTAGGGAAATGGCTCTGGTAAAGTTGCACCAAACTCATTAAATCTGCCGTATAGTGACTCAAATGAACCATATTGCCGCAAACGCAATTCACCGGATTCTTAATTTCGTGAGCGATACCCGCCACCATCTGCCCCAGAGAAGACATCTTCTCCGCATGAATTAAAGTAGCCTGAGTTTGCTGCAACTGCTCCAAAGCTTCTTCTAACTGCCTCTTTTGTTCCTTTAACTCAGCCTGAGATTGCCTCAAACCATCCTCCGCCCGCTTGCGCTTAGTAATATCCGTAATCAACCCCTCCAAAGCTATCATCTCTCCCGAAGCAGAAAAAATACCAATGCCCTGTTCCCAAACCCACTTAATTTCCCCATCCTTAGTAATAATGCGGTAAATCAACTGATAAGGCCGCTGCTTGCGCATCGCCGCTTCTACCGCTATCCAGAAGCGATCGCGATCCTCTGGATAAGTCAGTTGAGACATCGACAAATTCGGCGACCCCAGAAACTCATCCGCAGTATATCCCGTCAGCTTGTAACACCCCTCGCTAACAAACTCCAAAGAGCGATCGACATCATTACGGAAACGATAAGCCATCCCCGGCAAATTCCCCATTAAAGTTGACAAAGCCCTTTGACTTTCCTGCAGCGCCTCCTCCGCCTTTTTCCGTTCCGTGATATCAGTCATCACCGACAGCAAACACAGCTCGTCCCCCAGATGAATAATCTCCGCCGACAGCAACCAAACCCGAACCTCCCCAGACTTAATTCTAAACTCGTATTCCTCGTTGCGAACCACCCCAGATTTTTCCAAAGACTCCCTTACCTGGGAACTATTTTCCCAGTTTACCCAAATCTGCAAATCCTTAGCAGTGCGATTTATAACCTCTTCCAATTCATAGCCAGTCACCAACAAAAAACTATCGTTAACCTCGATAAACTTCCCTTCTTTAAAAGTAGTAATCGTCATCGGATCCGGACTGGAACGAAAAGCCTTACAAAACTTTTCTTCAGAAGTACGCAACTTCTCTTCCGTCCGCTTGCGTTCTCCTATTTCAGCTTGCAAATTTTCAATAGCTTCCTTAAGTTGAAAAGTCCGCTCTTCCACCCGTTTTTCTAACTGCTCGTTAGCCTTTTCCAAAGCCTCTCGAGCCAGCACTCGATAAGTAATATCGCGAACCACAGCTTGCAGCCCTTTTCTATCTCCCAATTCCATGGAAGTCAACAATACCTCTGCCGGAAATTCCGAACCATCCAAACGCTTATGCCGCCAGTCAAAACGACAGCTACCTTTTTCCCAAGCTACAGCCATATATTCCTTGGTTAAATTAAGAGAAAGTTTTCCATTAGGTTGCAATTTCGGACTAAACTCATAAGGTTTTTTCTTGCAAAAATCTGTTTTTTTACCACAAGCAAAAAGTTCTAAAGTTGCGCGGTTGCAATCTAAAAAACCTTCCTCATCTAAGAGGATAACAGCATCCGTCGTCGATTCGTATAAGCTGCGGTATTTTTTTTCCGATTCCTGTAAAGACGCAATCAATCCAGCTTGTACCGCTTCCGATTGTTTCCGTTCCGTGATGTCTTTAGTCACCATAGAAAAGCCGCGCAAGAGACGGTTTTCGTCATATAAAGCGGTGGCGATCGTATTAGCCCAAAACTTCGTGCCATTCCGGCGAACTTGTAAAATTTCCTGCTCGAATCTACCCGTCTCTTTAGCTTTTTTGATACCCCGACAATGGAGTTTAATTTTGAGGTCTTCTGGGGTATAAAAACAGGAAAAATGTTGGCAGATTATCTGTTCGCTTTTATATCCATAAAGCCTTTGAGAACCGGAATTCCAACTAACGACATTGCCGCGAAAATCCAACATAAATAGGGCATAATCTTGTACCCCTTCGATTAACAATCGCAAGCGTTCTTCGCTTTCTCTTAGGGCCGTTTCAGCTTGTTTTCGCTGAGTAATATCCTCGACAAATCCTTCGTAATAAAGCAGTTTTCCTGCATCGTCGCGCACCGCTCTAGCACTTTCTGAAATCCAAATTATTTGACCGTCTCGGCGATAAATTTGGGACTCAAATTCCGATACCGAATCCCGTTCTCGTAGAACCGTCGCAAACTCTTTTCGTCGTTTTGGATCGACATATAATTGATGCTCGATATCCATCAGATTCCCCATCATCTCTTCTGGGGAATTATATCCGTATAGACGAGCTAGGGCAGGGTTGGCGCTGATATAATGTCCGTCAGGCGTTGTCTGAAAAATGCCAGATACGGCATTCTCAAACATACTTCGGTATTTCGCTTCCATTTCTTGCAGTGCCTCCTCGGCCGTTTGACGATTAAATATCTTCCGTTCTGGTTGTTGCTTTGCCACTTTTTTTCTCGATTGTGTAGGTTTTCTGACAGCACCCTTTAATTAACAATTAACAATTGACAATTAGCAATAGACAAGTTCCCAATAGACAATAGACAATTAACAATTAACGATAGGTACTGTTTGGGGCTTAGAGGCCAAACTCGTTCTTGCTAACTTGGGAAAAAAAAGCCGTGCTAGATTCATCGACAGAAAACTCGCAATTGCTCCGCTCTTATGGGTCAACCTTTTAATTTGCCACAACCAGAATCAACATTGCTGTATAAAATATGTCAATTTTTGATATTTTTGGAGAATCGGGAATGGGGAATGGGGAATGGCACCATTCGTAAGGTGCGCAGTGCGCACCCTACCAAGAAGCAACAATTGACAATTAACAAGTTCCCAATTGACAATTAACTAAACCTAAAAAATAACCAGCACCCATGAGCGAGTCTATCTCCAAAGAAACATCGGCGGCCGTAGCGATCGCCCCAGTAACAGAAAAATGGCCCCCCCTTTTACAACAACTACTCGACGGTCAATCCCTCTCCTTCGACCAGGCCTCGGAGTTAATGGAAGGATGGCTCAACGAACAGATTTCACCCGTCCTCTCGGGAGCAATCCTCGCAGCCCTACAGGCCAAAAGCGTCAGCGCCGCAGAACTAGCAGGCATGGCCAAAGTATTGCAATCCCAATCTGTCGGACAAACCCAGCCCGAAATTAATAAACCCTACCCCATCCTCGACACCTGCGGCACCGGCGGCGATGGAGCTTCCACCTTCAACATTTCTACCGCCGTGGCCTTCGTAGCAGCAGCCGCAGGAGTACCGGTAGCCAAACACGGAAATCGCTCCGCCTCCAGTAAAGTAGGATCTGCCGACGTCCTCGAAGCCCTAGGAGTCAACCTCAAAGCCCCCCCAGAAAAAGTAACCGCCGCTTTATCCGCAGTAGGGATTACCTTTCTCTTTGCTCCCGGCTGGCATCCGGCCATGAAAGCAGTGGTCCCCTTACGAAAAACCTTAAAAGTACGAACCGTCTTTAATCTCTTAGGCCCCCTAGTTAATCCCTTGCGGCCCCAAGCTCAAGTGATGGGAGTTTACGATCCTTCCTTGCTAGAAGTGGTAGCCGAGGCCCTGGGAATCTTAGGCATGAAAGGGGCGATCGTCCTCCACGGAAGAGAAAAACTGGATGAAGCGGGTTTGGGCGATTTGTCGGATCTGGCTATTTTGTCCGCCGATGGAGTGCGCGTCGAAACTGTAAATCCCCGAGAATTAGGCTTGACCGACGCACCGTTAAGCGCGTTGCGAGGAGGAGAAGTGGAGGATAACGTCAGAATTTTGCGAGACGTTCTCCAAGGAAAAGCAACACCCGCCCAACAAGACGTAGTAGCCTTGAATAGCTCTTTAGCCCTCCAGGTTGCCGGAGTCGTACCGATGGGGGCCACTGCCGAGGGATTTCGCCGGGCTAAAGAAATCCTCCAAAGCGGCGCGGCCTGGAGCAAACTAGAAGAACTGGTTCAGTTTCTAGCCGGTTAATTGTCAATTGCCTCTTGCCTCTTGCCCACTCTTGCCTCTTGCCTATTGCCTCTTGCCTATTGCCTCTTGCCTGCTCTTGCCTATTGCATGCATGCCTCTTGCCTCTTGCCTCTTGCCTACTTTTGCCTACCTTAACTGCCTCTAGCCCTTAATTCCACGACATCTTCCTTTATAGTCATGTCGTAACCCCCAAAAAAGTCTTGCCCCAGAAGCCCGATAGACATTGCAGGAGGAGCGATGCCCACAGCTATTTGGCTGATGGTCAAACCGCCTGCAGACATAGAACCAATTAAACCAATGCCTATTTCCACTTCTCTGCCGTCGGCAACCTGGCTAACGCCGGTTTCTTCTGTTATAACGTTGAGACCGTCCGCCATTTCCTGAGTAATTAAAGTGCCGCTAGCTCCAGTATCTAAAATCATTTCGTAGGTTTTAGTATCGTTAAAAGTTACATCTACAATGGGAAGGTTGGAGCGACGACCTTTAATCGGAATTAGATAGGCCCCAGCAGCTGCCTGAGAACCGTCGGGCAAGGGTGGGGCTTCGGGAAACAAACCACAAACAGATCTGGTTAAATTAATCACGTTGCCCGATTTGTCTCGCATGAAGCAGTCTGGATGTTCTTGGGCGATCGCTCCTCTGGTAACAACTCCACCACGACCGCTCAGAGAAATCAGTGCCAAGGAAACAAACAAGATGCTTTTTTTCAATCGCTTCTCGGTAAATAAGGAGGTCAAATTAATCATAATTTATTTATTTTTTTGTGTTTAAAATTTGTTTTGTTGTTTGCTGTACTATTTACAGTTTAACTTAAGCGCTTTATTAGTTAGTTAACCAATAGTTGATGAGGTACGAAAATGATTAATAACGCCCCTCGGGCTTTGCTGGTTCTTGCCGATGGAACTTCTTTTGAAGGTTTCTCCTTTGGTGGTGCGGGAACTGTCATGGGAGAAGTAGTTTTTAATACCGGCATGACCGGTTATCAAGAAGTATTGACAGACCCGAGTTATCGCGGTCAAATCGTTACTTTCACCTATCCAGAATTAGGCAATACCGGCGTCAATGCCGAAGACGAAGAATCCTCAAAACCTCAAGTAAAAGGAGCGATCGCTCGTAATATCTGCAGGCGACCGAGCAACTGGCGTTCCACCCAATCCCTGCCAGATTATCTCAAAGAACACAATATTCCGGGAATTTACGGCATCGACACCCGGGCCCTTACCCGTAAAATCCGCACTCTCGGAGCAATTAACGGAGCAATATCCACAGACACTCTCGACCCCAACGAGCTATTGTCTCAAGTGCAGAAAGCTCCCAGCATGGCAGGATTGAATCTCGTCCGAGAAGTTACCACCAAAGAAGTTTATGAATGGTCCGAACCTACCAATGAAGCGTGGGAGTTTAACCCTGCAGTCGCCAAACATCAAGAAAAATTTACCGTAGTGGCCATAGACTTCGGCATCAAACGCAATATTCTGCGCCGTTTGGCCAGTTACGGCTGCCGGGTAATCGTCGTTCCCGCCGATACGCCACCAGAGGAAATCCTCAAATACAATCCCGACGGTATTTTCCTTTCTAACGGCCCCGGCGACCCCGCAGCAGTTAGCGAAGGTATCGAGACTACCAAGCAATTGCTCCAGTCTTCTAAACCCGTATTCGGCATTTGTATGGGTCATCAAGTTCTGGGCTTGTCCTTGGGTGCCGATACTTTTAAATTAAAATTTGGCCATCGCGGTCTAAATCAACCGGCAGGTTTGCAGCAACAAGTGGAGATTACCAGTCAAAACCACGGTTTTGCCATCGATGGGGACTCTTTGGCCTCCGAGCTAGAAATTACTCATCTCAACCTCAACGACCGAACAGTGGCAGGTTTGCGACATAAGTCTTTACCTTTGTTTTCCGTTCAGTACCACCCCGAAGCAAGTCCCGGCCCTCACGACGCCGATTATTTGTTCGAACGTTTTGTTAACGCCATGGGAGAAGGACGACGGTAGGTTTTTGTCAATTGTTAATTGTTAATTGTTGCTTCTCGATCGCTAGTAGGGTGCGCAACGCGCACCTGATAAATCGGGCCATTCCCCATTCCCCAAAAAGTAGTAGCGCAACACAGCTAAAATGGTGGGTAACAATTGACACACCAGACACGGAGAGGGGGAGACACGGAGAAGGGGAGACACGGAGAAGGGGAGACACACCAGACACGGAGAAGGGGAGACACGGAGAAGGGGATGTCACCGCGTCGCCGCGTCACCGCGTCCGGTGCGTCTGCCCACCATTTTAGCTGTGCAGTGCTAGTAGGCTGGGTGGAGCGCACCTGACAATGGGGCCATTCCCCATTCCCCATTCCTCAAAAAGCTCGATATCGACTAGACAAAACAGCCATAAAGGAATATAATTGAATATTGACTTAAACGCAATTATAAGGAGGGTACTGTCATTGCCGATCCAAAAAAATTAAACTTAACCGTTAGCCTGAGAGGAACTCGCGAAATCGGGGATAACTATCAGCTATTCCGTCTGACAGGCCTGTTAGACGCTTTTTCCGAAGCAACCTTTCGGAAAGTGCTGAGTAACTGTGTCGATAGCGGACCCAAAAATTTGGTTTTAGACTTATCTATGATAGATTTTGTCGATAGCTCTGGGTTGGGTGCTTTGGTGCAATTGGTCAAAAAAGCCCAAACCTCAGGGGGAACTTTACAAATAGTCTCAAATCCCCGAGTGACTCAAACTGTAAAATTGGTTCGTTTAGAGAAGTTTTTGTCCTTACAGCAGTCGGTGGATGCTGCTTTGGAAAATATTAAAAATTCGTGAGTGCGACTCAGGCTACTACCACCAGGCAGCTATGCTCGTTTTGCTAATTGCTAATTGCTAATTGTTAATTGCGGTATTATTGACTGCCAATTTTTCCGCATTTTATTAACCGTTAGCCATTAGCTATTAGCAGTTAGCCATTAGCCATTATTAAAATGTAAATGTTCAAATGCTAAAAATTATAAAAACGACAGGTAAGGCAAAAAATGGCGGAATTAACCGTTTGGAAACAGCTTAAACCTGTGATGGTATCGCCAGAGGAAGTTAACAGAATATCCCCAGCTTCTTGGGCTTATGTAGGAGATGCAGTTTACGAATTGTATGTCCGTAGTTTTTATTTAACGCCTCCCAAGCGATCGCGCACTTACCATCAGCTTGTGGTGGGCGAAGTAAGGGCGGAAAGTCAAGCCCGTCATTTAAAAACTTTAGAACCTTACCTGACCGACGAAGAATTAGAAATATTGAGACGCGGACGCAATGCGGCCTTCGGAAAGCCCAAGCGACTCTCAGCCGAAATCTACCAACAAGCAACAAGCTTAGAAACTTTAATTGGATATTTATATTTGACAGATTTTCCGCGCTTAACCGAGTTATTAGAACTGCTGAAATTGTCAGAAGAAAATAGCTAATATCAATGTAAAATTAATAATATAGCAATAGGAAACGGGAGTACGTCAGTTTTGCAAAAATTTGTATGCATGCAACTAACACCAAGAACAAACTAACAAAAAGCGTTCAATTATTAGTTCGCTTCAAAACTGTTGCCTTTTGCCTTTTGCCTCTTGCCTAAAATATATGTCTGCTAAAAATTCAAAACCAATCCCCAAAAACAAACCTCAAAAAAGTAGTAACAGGCGAGATGCCCGTTCTACAAATTTCCAGAGCAAGCCCCAAAAGAGCAATTTTCCCAGAAGCAAAAGTAACAACGAAGACGAAGACTTAATCTACGGTCGTCATCCAGTGGAGGCAGCGCTCAAAGGCGATCGCTCTTTTAATCGGGTCTGGCTTTTGCCGCAACTGAGATACGACTCCCGCTTCCACAGTTTGCTCAACGAAGCTAAAGCTAAAGGTACCCTCATCGACGAGGTAAACCACGAACGGCTAGAACAAATTGCCCCCAGAAGCAATCACCAAGGCATAATTGCTCAAGTCTCTCCTTACGAATACAAAGAACTCGACGGACTAATAACCCAAGCCCTATCAAAAAGCGATCGCCCGGTCATACTCGTAGCGGAGGGGATCGCCGATCCCCATAACTTAGGAGCCATTATTAGAACTGCGGAAGCTCTGGGAGTCCAAGGTTTAGTAATTCCCCAACGACGGGCAGTGGGTATAACTTCTACCGCAATAAAAGTGGCAGCGGGGGCTTTAGAAAATTTTCCCGTGGCGAGAGTTGTCAATCTCAATCGGGCCCTGGAACAATTAAAAGAAGCAGGCTTCTGGATTTACGGTACTGTAGCCGCAGAGGGTGAGTTTGTTAATAAAGTTGACTTTGGCGATCGCCCCATCGTTGTAGTAGTGGGCAGCGAAGGCGATGGTTTGAGTCTTTTAGTACAGCGCAACTGCGATGTTTTAATTTCCATACCCCTGCCGGGAAAAACCCCGAGTTTGAATGTCTCGGTAGCAACTGGCATGGTTCTTTATGAAATTTATACCCAGCGCTGGCATAATAACTTGCTTCTGGAGACTAAATGCCAGATAGACAAAAAAAATGCGATAGAAGATAAAATCTAAAGAGAGAGTCGGGAAGCTGATTCCCCACTCCCTATTCCTTATTCCCTTAAAAACATGAAAGAATTATTAACTAACTTGTTCAATTTTTTCGGACTGGCCTGGTGGGTTGAAATCGTAACGGCGAATCCTCACTGTACTTATTATTTTGGACCATTTCTAACGGCAAAAGAAGCCGAAGCCGAAAAAGACGGGTATATAGAAGATTTAGAAAGCGAAAATGCCCAAAGTATTAAATTCGAGATACTCAGATGCAAACCTCGCCAACTGACGGTGGAGGACGAAGACTTGGGAAAAAAAACTGATCTGAGTCGGTCAAGTATTCTCAGGAACCAAGTTTTTTGGTATTTCAGAAACCCGGTTTTTTGGAAAAACCGGGTTTCTTGACCTTTTCTGTTACTCCGGCCAAGTTTATTCACGAAAAAGATCGGAACGATCGCCTATCCAACGCTCGATGTCTGTCAATACTAAATCTGGAACCTCCCAAGGAAACAGATGAGCGGTGTTGGGGTAGCAGCGCCAGGTAGCATCTTTGATAGCTAGAGCGGTTTCTCGGCTAGACTCGGAGGTGATGTGGCGGTCTTCTTCCCCGGCAAGCACTAAACAGGGACATTCAATCTTGGGTAAGTCGAGCAGTCGATTGTAGCGGGCTCGCAAAGCTAGGTTTAATGCTCTAGTGGCAGCTTTGGAAGTTTGTAAATAGGCGGGTACTGCTTCGGCGGCTAAATAACGATAGGCGGTGGGAGTGTGTTGTTGAATTAGATATCTGAAGAGCGATCGCTTACCAAAAGTATCTATATTCCACTGCCAGCTAGGAAACCACCAATTGATGATTCCTGCCAAACCGGTGTAGAGATTATCTTGCCAGGTAATCCGTGGATGGCTGCTTCTGGGTCTCGCCGCCGTCCCTATTAAAATCAGTCCGGAGACGCGCTCGGGACATCTAATGGCCAACTCCATTGCCAGAATCCCTCCCAAGGACCAACCTAAGATTAAGCACTTGTTAATCTGCTGTTGGTCCAGGAGGGATTCTAAGTCTAGAAGGTGTTGGCTCATTTCAAAGGAAGCCAAGGATAATTGACTTTTACCGTATCCCCGCAAGTCTGGGGCAATAATTTGGAAGCGGGAGTGCAGGCGATCGCTAAACACTGACATGCATTGCCCCGAACCTGGATGGCCGTGCAGGCACAAAATTGGAAATCCTTTCCCCTTGACTTTTACGCTTAACTGTGATAATGACATAAAAAAACAATTGACAATTAACAATTAGCCAATTTTATAAATGGATACGGGGCGGTCTATTCCTTTAAAACGGTGTTCTCCCATCAATTCCCAACCAGAGGGCGATCGCAACAAGTTATAAGTATTTTCGCTAATAACGCAATTTCCAGGAGGACAAATAGGCTCCATCCTGGCAGCCAAATTAATAGTAGGCCCCAAGACGGTATAATCGACCCTTTGAGAGCTACCCACATCTCCAACAACGGCCTTACCGCTATTAATAGAAATGCGCAATTGTAAAATTTCTCCTAAGGTATTATTCTCGTTAAGAGCCTCCAAACGAGCCAACATTCTCTTAGCAGCAACTACGGCGCGATCGGCATGGTCGTTTTGAGGTTCTGGAGCTCCAAAAAACGCCATAATGCAATCCCCAATAAACTTATCTAAAGTCCCGCCAACCTCAAAAACTTCCTGCAACATTTCCTCAAACAAATGATTTAATAACTCAGCAATTCTCGACGGACTTAAGCGTTCCGAAAGTTCGGTAAAACCAACTATATCGGCAAATAAAATACTAATTTCAGATTCAATTGGAGTCAAAATACCGTCGGACAATCCTATTTTTAATAACTGCTGTACCACTCCTGGAGAATGATAGCGCTCTAACCTTTGACGCATTATTTCTTCTCCTCTCAATTGACGGGACAATAACCATCTTTGCACGCTAGCAGCGACCAAATTACCAATAGCAGAAAAAAAGCTCAAATCTTCATCCCCACCTTGCTGCCAGCTTTCATAAGAAATAAGGGCATCTCCATAAAGCACGCCACAAACGCGATCTTTATCTAATAAAGGAACTGCTAAAGCGCTACGAATGCCCTTATTAATAATAGTCATTTCCCCTTCAAAGCGGGCGTCAGTTTGAGCGTCGGCTGTTTTAATTGCCACTTTTTCATCAAATACTGTCCGACAAATACTCTTGCTAATCCAACTGCCACCAGCAGGCATATTTGCATCAGGGGAGGGATTTCTAACCGTAGCATCAATTAATTCTAATTTTCCGTTACCTTCAATATCGACTAATAAGGCTAGCCTTTCTAACATGGTTAGTTCTCGCAAAACTATTTCTTGAACTCTGGCGAAAATTTCTTCTATAGACTCGGCGCTACTCAGCATTTTTGCTATTTCCACTAAGTCTTTTAATCTGTCTATAGCCTTGCGATAATTGCTGAGATTTTCTTGTTTTGTCTCAGCTTCTATCCATTGTTTTTGGAACTGTTCGGCATTACCAATTAATGTTAATTCTTGCTCGACAGGCTTTTCTTTTGGAGGGGTAGGAGTTGGGGTAGGAGATGGGGATTTTACTAAGACAATATTGAGGATAATATTATCTAGCTGGACGACATCGCCTTGCTTGATTTTTTTTCGCGTAGCGATGAGATTATTGTTTAAAATCGTTCCATTTTTGCTGCCGAGATCTTCAATTATCCAATTGCCTTCATCTGTTTTTAAGAAGCGGCAATGGTGGCGAGAAACGCCACTATAAGGCAATTGTAAATCGCATTCTGGCGAGCGACCGATGATAAATTCGTCTTTATTTGCCGTAACTATTTTGTCTCGATCGCCCTCTTTAAAGTACAACCTCAATTCTGTCATTTTCTTTTTTCTTTCAACCTCTCGAAGCTCTATTTTTTCAACACCCGTCCCCCTGGAATTTTGAGTGGGGCCTTAATTCGCTGGCGGCTCGGTTTGCGGGCCAAAGTTTGTCGCTCCTCCCTCTCTGCCTCCAACCATCATTTTAATTACTACAAAGATGATTTAAAATTTTACTTTAGATTTTAGATTAGGTAGAACAGGCATCCTGCCTGTTGACCGTTTAGCGATTATAATAGATGTATCTTAAATCGCTTCAGCGATTACTACGAACTATAAAATCGCTTCAGCGATTACTACGAACAATATAATAAATCCATCGCCACGCGAAAACCAATACTCGAATATCTAAAGCTAGCATCGTAACAAAAGCGAGAAGCACAACGACACTCATCCGCCAAACTATACCAAGCCCCACCCCTAACGACTCGCTTAGTATTATGACCTTCCGTCGTCCAAGGGCTGCCATCGGTGGGGCAACCGCGATAACTTTCATGCCACTTATCCTGACACCACTCCCAAACGTTCCCATGTAAATCCTGGAACCCCCAAGCATTAGCACTTTTTTTGCCAACCGGTTGAGTTTTATTAGCGGCATTCCAGGTCATCCAACCGTAAGAACGCAACAACAACTTGCTACTGCTAAAACAATACAGAGTTTGACTGCCGTCACCGTCGCCGTTTGAATCAGATTTTCCAGTTCCGCCACCGCGCCCCGCTGCCACTGCTCGCCACCGACTCCGCTTTCAAACCGGCAGCGATCGCCCTCGCTTCTGCCAAAAGCCGGTTTGTCTCGACTTCTAATTGCTTGCCCTCCGCTTCTCCCCGGGCTATTTGGCGGCGGTGTTTTTGGACTAAGGCGGTAGCTTCCGTCAGAGGTCGGCGGACTGCTGCCAGGTCGCCGAGAGCGATCGCGCCTCGTATTTTTGGGAAGACCGCCTGGAGTTGCTGTCGCCCGGCGGCGTCGAACTGTAACGCTTCAGAAGTTTGGAGAGATTGGGCGATTTTGAGGAGTTCGTCGGAGATTGCCAGGAGTTCGGTTTCCGAATTTCATTCGTAATACTAACCATTAGACATCTCCTGATGTCGAAATTTTCTCTGACATCCAGTTGACGCGATCGCCCCATTTATGTTAAAAAATATCTGAAACCTCTTAAATGCCCAAACCATTATGGAATTAGAAAACTACTTTGATTTTATAGCCCCCGGCGACATCCGACTCAAAGGCTCCAGAATAGGAATAGAAACCATCCTCTCTGAATATATAGATTGCAGTCGTTCTCCCGAAGAAATTGCCCAAACCTACACTACCCTAACCTTAGAACAAGTTTATGCCACAATTCTTTATTACCTGCACAACCAAGAAGCAATTTCTACCTACATGATTAACTGGTTAGAACACGGTTACAAAATGAGGGAAAAACAACGATTAAACCCCCCACCAGTTTCGGCAAAACTTCGACAAATGAGAGCAGAAAAAAAAGCACAACAAAAAGTCAATGAGCCTTAAATATTTAATTGATGAAAACGTTAATCCTATCTATCCAAATCAACTGCGGCAGCGAGAACCTAGTTTGGTTATCAAAGTTGTTGGCGAAATAAACACTCCACCTAAAAGCACTAAAGACCCAGAAATTTTATGCTGGTGCGAAGATAATAATTTCGTTCTAGTAACCAACAACCGTACTTCTATGCCAGTTCATTTATTAGAACATACGGCAAACAATCGTCATCTTCCAGGAATTTTTATCCTCAATTCTAAATTAAGCGTTGGAGCTAATCTGGAGGAGTTAATTTTAATTGCCCTGGCGTCTGAAGAAGAAGAGTATCAAGACCGAATTGTTTTTCTGCCTTTGCCCTAAAAAGACGATTTTGGATTGGGTTAAACTTCCCTTAACCTATCCTTTAACAAATGAAACGGATTGGTTATTGTTGGGGCAATTAACAGTAGCGATCGCTTACCCTAGAAACTTAAGAAACCGGGTTTTTCGCAAAAACCCGGTTTCTGGCGTGCGAACATTTCTGCTGCAAAGAGCCATGGCTAATTTTATACCAGTTTTATTCGAGATGTGTCTAAAACGCGAAGCGTTGCGAGTCTGCGAAGCACACCTTACTCGCTTTAGGGAACTCTTAACAGGCAACAGATAAGAGGGTTTTTAGGTTTTTTCTACTGTTGCATGACTTTTCGGAAATGGTATAATTTTACCCAAACTCAATCTATCTGAGCTAACAAACAATGGAAACAACCCAAATCGTTCAAACCTTAAAAGACGACCTACCCACCCTTTTTGAAAAAGACATTTCCTACGATATTTACACCCAAAATATCTACTTCAAAGACCCCGTTAACAAATTCAAAGGCAAACTTAATTACCGAGTAATTTTTTGGACTCTACGCTTTCACGGACAGCTATTTTTTACCGAGTTATATTTCGATTTACACGAAGTAAAACAAACAGAACCAGATACTATTTTAGCAACTTGGACCGTTCGCGGCACTCTCCGGGTTCCCTGGAAAGCAAAAATATTTTTTAACGGTTATTCGACTTATAAATTGAACGAAAACGGATTAATTTACGAACATATCGACACCTGGGACCGGGAACCGGGAGAAATTTTAAAACAATTTTTCCGCCGTTCGTAGTAATCGCGCTTTGCGATGTTTTACGAGCCGAGCAATTAACCGTTAAACTGAGGAACCGTTGGCTCTTGGGGAGTTGGATCGGAAGGTTCCCGAACCGCGATCGCCTGCCCCAAGACTCGCACCAACATATTTGGTCGGAATAAATATGTAGGACGTTCTACCATGTTTAGGACTTTCAAGAACTGCTCCCACCCTTGAGGTCGTTCGGTTGCTAGCTGCAAGACGGAATCCAGATATCGGTGCATCAACCCCGTTACCAAACCGGGTTTTGCCCCTTCGGTTCCCCGATAGCGCAAGTCTTCCCCCGTTGCCATCAACCAAGGATCGGAATTTACCCGGGCAAGACGGTTATAAAAGAACTGGGGAAAACCTTCCATGCTAGGATGCTCGCGCAAACAGTCGCGCGATCGCCCCCAAAGCTCCTGTCGTCATTCCCTGACCGTAAACCGGATTAAAAGTACAAACCGCATCTCCCACTGCTACCACTCCTGGTGGTAGTTTCGACAACTTCTCGTAATGCCGCCAGCAATTTTCCGTGCGGCGATAGGCATAAACCGGAGAAAGAGGTCGAGCGTTTTTTACCAGATCGTAAAGGATGGGATGCCGCAAACTGCGAGTAAATTCTAAAAACTCGCTCTCATCCGTTGGTGGATAGTCCTTACCGACGCTCCAAACAGTTAGCACCCGCGCCGCTACCAACCCCGCCATGCTGGCACCGATAACTACGGCGCGTTGGTTTGTTGTTTGAGTCATGGTTTTATTGTCCTTTTGATAATTTAGAGCCCCCGCGCATCCCCCTTAACAAGGGGGACTTTGACACGGCTCCCCCCAACTCAGCGGAGGGAGCGCTTTAGAGCCCCCGCGCATCCCCCTTAACAAGGGGGACTTTGAAGGCTCCCCCCAACTCAGCGGGGGGCGGGGGGGGATCGCTATCCAGTTATTCCACAGAATCTCTTGCCAAAAATTGCCGCATATATTGATTGACCAAATCCGGTTTTTCCTGTTGCACCCAATGACCGCAATTGGGAATATACCAAATTTGGAAATCTTCCACATAATCTTCCGTGTGGTAAGTTAATTCTTTGCCAAGGGCAATATCATTTTCTCCCCAAATTGTTAGGGTGGGAACTTGCAATTTTTCCCAGTTTTTTTTCTCGAATATTTTCCCGAAAATATTGCGGTAATAGTTAATGGCAGAAGTTACAGCGCCCCGTTTGGCGAAAGCGTCTTTATAAGCTTCTAAATCGGCATCGGTAAAGGCCGATTTTTCCACGGCAGAATTGCGCAATCCAGAGGCGATCGCTTCATAATCGTTTAACTGCAACAACCACTCGGGCAATGCAGGCAGTTGGAAGAAAAAGATATACCAACTTTTAAAAAGTTGCTCGATAGTATTTAAACCTTCGGCAAACTTAGCAGGATGGGGGATATTTAAGACGATTAATCTCTCTACCATTTCTGGATAGGCGTAGGCAAAATGCCAGGCGATCGCCCCTCCCCAATCGTGTCCTACTAACACGCAACTTTCATAACCCAATCCTTTAATTACTTCCTCCACATCTTTAATAAATTCCGACATTTGATAAGCCGATTTTTGTGGAGGTTTATCGCTGTCGTTATATCCCCTTAAATCGAGAGCCACTACTTTATAATCTTTAGCAAACTCGGGGATTTGATGTCGCCAAGAGTACCAAAATTCGGGAAAACCATGTAACATTAACATTAGCGGTCCTTCCCCTTCGCTAACGTAATGGAGATTAATTCCATTTGTGTTAATAAAATTGTGATGCCAATTTCCCAATAATACTGTCATTAATTGCTCCTTTTTTTTAAGAGTTCGCGTTCAAAATTCGTAGTAATAACTTTAGTCGTAAATCCCTAAAGCGATTACTACGAACTTATCAACAATTACTGCGAATTGGGTTCCGGTTTATAATAATCAGTTTGTTTTATTTCCCCCATCGCCTCCGCATCTTGATTGATACAAGCGCGGTTGTTGGTGAACTGGCACACCCGAGCCCATAACTTGCTGCGAGTGCCGGGGGGCCCGGCGGAAAAGATGACCTTATCCCCAGGGAGTATTTTAACTTTACATACCGGGCAAGTCTGCGTTTGGCTTTCTGGCATGGTTTTTTACAGATAGTTAACGACAAAGTTGGTCTAATCTTACAGCCTTTTCCCTAATTTGGCAATCGTAGAACGGGCAAGATGCCCGTTCTAGAGAGTCGGTCAACTATTCTCAGAAACCCGGTTTTTGGCAAAAACCGGGTTTCTCGACGGACTCTTTAGGGTAAAATACTAAAGCCAACCATCGACTTTAACTGGAGCATGATGATAGAAATAGAAAACCCGCAATTGTTTGTTATTTTAATGGTTTTGCATTGCATTATCGGCACGGCGGCAGCTTTCGTTGCCAAACAAAAAGGGCGCAATTTTAATACTTGGTTAATTGGCGGTTTAATTGGGGGAACTCCTGCCTTAATTACTGCTTTATTAGTATCTCCTTTATCTCAGACTTCGGAGTAATATTGTAAAGGCATGCATGCAATAGGCAATAGGCAATAGGCAAAAGGAATAGACTTTGAGAAAAAGTCGTTCTCCCAATATTTTTCAGCGCCAAAAATCACTGTTACTTTCTTAACTATTGCCTCTTGCCTCTTGCCTACTCTTGCCTCTTGCCTACTCTTGCCTCTTGCCTACTCTTGCCTCTTGCCTACTCTTGCCTCTTGCCTTCTTTTTAACCGAGACAAGCGGCCAAATCTTCGTCGGGAGTGGCGATCGCCTTCAAGTTATATTTCTGCGACAGCAAATTAAAGACGTTGGGAGAAATAAACGCGGGCAAAGTCGGACCCAAACGAATATCCTTAATTCCCAAATATAACAGAGTCAGCAACACCGCCACCGCCTTCTGTTCGTACCAAGAAAGAATCATCGACAGGGGCAACTCGTTAACATCCACATCGAACGCCTTCGCCAAACCCAAAGCAATTTGGATCGCCGAATAAGCATCGTTACACTGCCCCACATCCATCAACCGAGGCAACTCGCCGATCTGCCCCAAATTTTTGTCGAAGAAACGGAACTTACCGCAAGCTAAAGTCAAGACTATGCAATCTTCTGGGACTTTCTCCACGAACTCGGTGTAATAATTGCGGTCCGGTTTCGCGCCGTCGCAACCTCCCACCAAGAAGAAATGGCGAATCTTTCCTTCTTTAACTGCATTAACCACCGTATCGGCAACGTTTAAAACCGTATTGCGGGCAAAACCTGTCATCACTTGTTTCGGTTCCCCATCCTCTGCGAAACCGGGCAGCTCTTTCGCTTTGGCGATAACCGGAGTATAGTCGGGGTTGCCGTCGGCGGCGGCAGGCAAATGAGTTATGCCGGGATATCCCATCGGTCCGACGCAGAAGAGTTTTTCTTCGTAAGTCTCTTGAACCGGCATCAAGCAGTTAGTGGTAATAACGATCGCCCCTGGAAACTTAGCAAATTGTTTGGTTTGATTTTGCCAGGCGGTGCCGTAGTGACCGTATAAATGAGGATATTTTTGCTTTAATAAAGGATAGCCGTGGGCCGGCAGCAGTTCCCCGTGGGTGTAAACCGTGATGTCGGTATCGGCGGTTTGTTTCAGCAGCGCTTCGAGTTGTTTGATATCGTGACCGGAAACTAAAATTGCTTTGCCCGCCCGGTGGTTCAACGGTACCGGTGTCGGTACCGGATGACCGTAGGTAGTGGTATGACCGGCGTCTAACAATTCCATGGATCGCAAGTTAGTTTCCCCGACTTTCAGCGCCAAGTTAACCCATTCTTCCACCGTAAGTTCTTTACCGAGTGCCACCAACGCTTCGGCGACGAAAGCATAAACTTTATCGTCTTCTTGACCCAATTCTAAAGCGTGGAAGGTGTAGGATGCCGCGCCTTTGATGCCGTAAAGTACCGTTAGTTTGAGGGAGAAGATATCGACGTTGTTACTAGATTCTGCGATAAATTTAAGACCGATATCTTGACCTTGTTGGACCAGACTTTCGGTGTAGTCCGGTTCGTAGTTAGCAAGGGCAGACCATTCTGTAGGGTTGTTGCTAGTTTCTTCGACTTTCTTTTTGAGATTTTCTCGCTTGACGATCGCCTCCCTAACATACTTTCCGAAATCCTTAGTGCTAAAGTTGACGTTAGTCATCGTCGCAAACAGACTTTCGCAGATAAAGACGTCTGCATCGCGAGTAGGAATGCCTAGTTCGCTGGCTTTCTGCCTAACTTCTGAGAGTCCTCGCAGGCAATATACTAATAGATCTTGTACGGCGTTAACTTCGGGACTTTTACCGCAGGCACCCCATTGATGGCATCCCTGTCCGCTGGCGGTTTGTTCGCATTGTTCGCAAAACATAAGTATTTATTCCTTATTTCTCTTTACTGTTTTCTAGTTTAGGGCAGCCGGCTGGTAGTGTCTTTGACTTAAGTCAAAAGTAGTTAATTTTTTTCTAGCTGACTAAGGAACTTGGAATTGAATAAAATACATATCTGTTGGGTTCCGTTGCACTGCACCCAACCTACGATTGGTACTCTATTTTTTTTCTAGCTGACTAACTGTCGGCTGCCATTTCTATTATAAGGAGGCTGAGAAAATATGTGGGTTAATTTAGGTCGATTTTTTGTTAAGAAAATGTTAAGTTTTGCCGATTTTTTAATTTCTAACTTTTAACAGTTGACAAAAGAAATATTTTTGCTAAAATAAGTTCCAACGTATAATTACCTATTCCCAATTACCTATTCCCAATTCCTCAAAAAAAATGAAAGATTTTCTAGGGACTACTCAGATGTTTCGCGGTTTGCCGCCAGAACAGTTGGAGGCCGTGGCCGAAATAGCGATCGCTCAAAACTACGCCAAAAAAGAAACTATCTTTTGGGAAGGAGAAGAAGGTAAAGGTTTTTTTATTATCGTCTCTGGCAGGGTCAAGGTATTTAAACTTGCTGCCGACGGTAAAGAACAGATTTTACATTTCTTCGAGACTGGCGACCATTTCGCCGAAGTACCCGCCTTTGATGGGGAACTTTTCCCCGCTTCGGCAGCAGCTTTAGAAAAAACCGAGGTTTTATTTTTTCCTAGAGAAACTTTTTTAAAGCTATTAGAAAATAACCCGAGTTTGGCGATTAATTTGCTGTCTATTTTTGCTAGATATTTGCGGCGTTTTGCGAAGTTAATCGACGATTTATCTTTAAAACAAGTGCCTGGAAGATTGGCAGTTTATTTATTAGAATTGAGCGCCAGTAACGATGGTATTTCCGAAGTAAAATTAACTATGACTAAGGGGCAGTTGGCGGCGAGATTGGGTACCATTCCAGAGACCCTCTCGCGGGTTTTTGCTAAGATGAGCGAAGAGGGTTCGATCGCTATTGATGGTTCTTCAATTAAGTTATTGGATCGAAGTGCTTTGATGGTTCTGGCGGGAGAAAGTTCGTAGTAACGACTTTAGTCGTAGAGATATTTTGACGTACTCCCCGGTCTAAAGACACGGGGATTCTGAATATCACTATCCAGACTTTCTCTTTCGTTGAGTTAGCTTACCTGTCTGAGTTTCCCCATACTCGCAGAGGCCAGTCTCTCCAGAGATGTTACTTCCCCTGCGCCCCAGGGTAGTCGATCGCTGTTTGAGGGCAGATTGAAGAATATTTATTGCAGCGTTTTCGTCTCTATCTGCTTCATAACCGCAGTGAGGACATTTATGGGTTCTGGTACTTAAAGTTTTGATGACTTTTTTGCCGCAATTTGAGCAGTTTTGAGAAGTATTGAATGGTTCAACTGCGATAACAGGAACCCCATAAATGCTGCCAAAATATTCCAACCATTCTCTAAATTTGTACCAGGCAGCGTCGTTAATTGATTTAGCTAAATGGTGGTTTTTTACCATGTTACGCACTTTTAGGTTTTCAATCGCTACCAAGTCGTTAGACTGTATGACGCTCTGTGCTTCTTTACAAGCAAAGTCGTTACGCCTGCGTGATACCTTGAGGTGGGCTCTACCCAACCGATTCCTTGCTTTAATCCGGTTTTTGCTACCTTTTTTAGTACGAGATAAACGCTTTTGTAGCTTTTTGATTTTACGTTCATCCTTTCTCAAAAACCGAGGATTCTCTACTTTATTTCCTTCAGAATCGGTGTAGAAATGGCTTAAACCTACATCTAACCCTGTTTGTTTTCCTGTTAGTTCTTTCTTTTCCTCCCTTGTATGGTCAATTAAAAACTGAGCATAATAACCATCATGCCTTCTAATTATTCTAACTCGTTTAATTTGCTTGAGTTGATAATAATGAAGGTCGCGACTTCCCCATAGTTTAAAAGTACCAGCCTCAAATCCATCGGTTAAAGTCAAATAACGCCTATCCTCTGACAATTTCCAACCAGAAGTTTTGTACTCTACTGATGCTCTTACTTGGTATTTTTTAAACTTCGGATATCCTTTTTTTCCTGGGACTTTCGCTTTACAGTTTTTGTAGAACCTTTCAATGGCTGACCATGCGTCGAGCTATTTGCTCGCCAGGGCTCGACCTGCATGAGCTTGTCTGGCCATTGAATTTAACTTGTCTGCCCAAGGAAACTCGGGGTTATCTACTAATGTTTTGCAGTATTTGTAGGCTCTATTAGTACGACTTTTAACTTCTCCATCCATCCATGCTTTGATGATACTATTACGGACAAAGCGGCCTGTACGAATAGCTTCATCCAGCTTTTCGTATTGGACGCTTTCTCCTTCTAGCTTCATCTCATAAACAATCATGGTCTTATCGTTTTAGCCTACGATAACATTATAGCTTAAAAATTGGAAAGTGACAACCTTTTTGACTTTTTTTTAAGGCGACTGAAGTCGCCGTTCGCTTTTCATCCGTGCGCCTAAATTGACACGGCTTTCAAGCTCTCGAAACGTCTTCGTAAGGTGCGCATTGCGCACCCTACATCCAGTTCGACCAAACAATAAGGTGCGCGGTGCGCACCCTACTAGCGCAGCACAGTTAAAAGTGTGGGTAAAAATTTAACGACTTAGGCAAGAGGCAAGAGGCAAGAGGCATGCATAGAAGAAGTAACAGAAAATTGAACTATTGGGGTAAATTTTTTACTCGCAATTAGCCATTAGCCATTAGCAAAAATCGTTAAACTTTTACCTTTTTAGCTGTGTTGCACCCTACAATATATTAACTTTTGCCGATGATAGCATCTGCATAAGGGTCTGGGAGAGCTTGTTGTATCTCAAAAGAATCGCGACTTCTTCCAGGTGGGCTGGGATTATTCACTCTTTTTTTTACAGCCTCCCGTCGCCGGCTGTAATCTTGCAATCTCACTAATTCATCTTGATAGAGAGCAATAATTCTGCCCAGAGACAGCGCTACTTGTTCCCAACTCTCATCATCGACAATTTTATCGGCTATGCCTTGGAATAAATCTCCCTGTTGGTTGTTCTTAACGTACTCCCGCAAAAGCTTACCCGATTTTTCCGTCGCAGCTTGATACGCTTCGCCATCGGACCACCACAAACCCGGTTGGTTTAAAAGCCAAGTCAAGATATATTCTTGGGCGTGTTGTTCCTTAACCCAAGTTGCCAGATATTTTAATTCATCCATAA
>CAZSTZ010000083.1:0-3922 GCA_964609515.1 uncultured bacterium
ATAAAAATAAATAGATTTGTAGGGGCAAAGCATTCGGGCGGCAAACTGGGTAATAAAGCATAAATATGAGATTCCGAATGCTTTGCCCCCCGCCCCATTAGGAATTATCTTGATTAAGTTCTCTGCGTAAATCGTCTAAGGAGTCTGGGTCGTTTATTTTTTGCTCTTCTTCTGCTTCCACATAAAATTCGACACTGAATTTTACTCTCATTTTTCCTTTTGTCCACTTATGAGAACCTAGATTAAGGATTTCACAATCTGCGTCTTTTTTAAACCAGTCTGCCTGAGATAAAGGTCTGGGAGTTTCAATTCTTTGGTCTTGAAAACCACTTTGCCGATAATAGTTCATGCCATTTTCAAATGAGTGGTTTATGGCTTTCTTCAAAATACCGAGTTTGCAAGTTTGATTGCCAAAGGAAACAACATCATCATCGCTGCATTCTAATGGTTTTAAATTATCTTCCATTGTCAACCTCCAGGGATTAAATTTGTCATCATTAATACGATAGCATAAACTTAAAATGTTTGTACTGACGGAGGATTTTGTTAAACAGCGAGAATTAAGAAACCGGGTTTTTTCAAAAAACCCGGTTTCTGGGTTAGCGATAAATATCCCTACTGATTTAACTCTTTGCGCAAATCATCTAAAGAATCGAAGTCATTATCTTCTAATTCACCATTTTGAGATTCTGCTGCTGCTTCTTCTTCTTCTATTTCTTCTGGTTCGTCAGGGCAAAACTCCACAATCATTTTTACTCTAATTTTTCCTTTTTGCCAGTCCTTAGAACCCAATTTTAAAACCTCGCAATCTGCACCTTCATTAAATAAATCACTCTTCTTTTCTCGGGAAACAGCAACCCTTCTTTGAATAGCAGATCTAAACTGTTCTGTTGTAATAAGAAGAGAATCAAAACCGTTATTGTTCAAGTTTAATTCTCTGCCCAAACTATCGTATGCTACTCGCATAATTTCTTGTTCGTCCAAAACTGCAAATTCCTCGCTCATCTAAATCCTCCAATTTCTAACTGTTCAAAAACCCTAACACAAAACACAAACCAAGTCAACAGGTGCGCTTCCCCCAAAAAACAGGAAAAACGCACCCCAAAACCAAACATTAAACCTCTACCACTTCCTCCGACTCCTCAACATCAAACTCCCCAAAATCCTCCCCAACAACTAACAAATCTGACGCCGCAATAACCGGCAACTGGCACTCATATAACTGCATCGCCGACAAACAATTGTTAATCCCAGAAACAGCCTTATTGAACTCCTCAATCTTCGCCTCAACCAACATTTGCAAACGCTCGTTTGCCTCAATCTTCTCCGCCGCTTCCTTCTCCAAACTTTGCTCCAAATATGCCCGCGCTTTATTGTATTGCTGCATAATTTCATCCGCCTGTTTGTCACCAATTGGTAACAACTGAGTCTTCATCGTTTGATTAATTGTTTGTCGAAAAGTTCGCCGAATCGTATTAGAAACCTTCGGCTCAAAATCCAACTTTAACAACTGCCGAATAGCCGGTTCCGCATCCACCATGCTGCTACAATCGTAACCTTGCGCCGTCTGTAATAAAGTTTGCCGGAATTGATAAATCGAAAAAGTTCCCTCATCATAAAAACGCGGACTTTCTCGCACAAAGCGATCGCATTCTATCTTCGCAGCGCTAACCAAAGCAATCGTAACCTCCCGCTTGATAACCTGCAAATTTGCCTCCAAACCCCCATCATTTCCCAACAAACGATACAATTGTTTGTAATAATCCGACTTGCGCACCCTGTCAATTAAACCCTGGAAAAAACTCCCAACCACTGATTGAGTTGACTCCACCAAAATATCCTCCAATTGATTCGCCAACTCGTACAAACCCTCCACCAAAACTGCCAACAAAGGCGCCGTTGCATTGCGAGGATGACTCATAGTGGCGCGACTGTAAGCAGACTCCACAGAAAAGGTATCTAACAACTCGTCCAAACGGCGAATCATCCGCGATTGAAGTTGCTTAAAATCCTCCTCAAAACCATCGCATTTATTAGTAACTAATAAATTCACCTCCGAAGCAAGATGGTTGCGAAAATCTTCCCCCACTTCCTGCAATTGTTGGTTCAACATCAACAACTCTTGCGCCTTCATTCCCTCAATTTCTCGCGGTTGACTCGCCAAATCTCGCTGAGTTGCTAAATAATGTTTGCGCAATTGGATGCAAACATCCTGCAAATCGTCCGCCAAATTAGCAAACAATTGGGGCCGTTTCTCCTCAGTTAAATAACGAGTAATTCCCTCCCGGAAATCTTCGATACCGCTATCCTTAATTAACTGTTCGATTAACGGTTTCCCCCAGTCCGCTAAATTGCGCGTATAATTCTCGTTGGGCGACTCGAAATTGTTAACGCTTAATCGGAAGTTACTGGGAGGTTTGCCAGATTGACTGCAATATCGGTTAAATTCATAGACAAATTGCGGCGTTTCTTCTGCCCCATCCAACCCTTTTACGCTTTCCGCAAAAATGCTATCCAAACCAAAGCGATCGCGCCCCGTAGTTCCCTTAATTAAACCTCCGTAAAAACCCAACAAACCGCTAGTTTTGTAAACTCGACTGGTATCTACAAAATTAGAATTAATCAAACTCTCTAACCGCTGTCGCAATTGGGCGTTATACCAACTTTCATCGATACGGTTGAAGACGTAAAAAACGCGATCGCGAATCCCAGGATTAGTCCGCATTTTTTCCAACAACTCCGTTTCTTCCGTCGTCATTTCACCCGCCGCCGCCGCTTTTAAAACGCAAACCACCGCCGAAGTATCTGGATGTTCGATTTTCTCATAAGTTAACTGCGCGTCTTTCTCCACCGGCGCATCAATTCCCGGAGTGTCGATAATCACATTTCCATCCTCCAATAAAGGATGACTGCAATAATACTCAACCCGCTTCAAAACCGCGCTATTGCTACCCCGACGCGCATAACCCGCCGCTTCTTTGAGATTAGAAAAATCAAATTGCTCCATCGAATAAGTAGCATTATTCAGCGGATTAATTCGTTCCTTATTAGACTCAAAACCATCCACCAATAACTTCAAAGCTTTAGCTTTTTTTGCCCGTTCCGATTTACTTTCTCCCCCCTCTTTTTGGATAATTGCCGCGCATTGTTGGCGGATAAGTTCGACAACTTCCGGTTGATTAATTCCTATCTTGCCATCCAGACCGAGTTGCTGCCGCAAAATCGATACTTGTTCTTGAATTTCTGCCTCGCTTAAAAAGGTTAAAACCACCTTTTCTTGATTGGGTTCGGCGTATTCAATATAACATTCCGTTCCAGTGGCGTGACCTTCAGCGCTGTAGAGCAATTCTCGCTCTAAAAGTGCGTTAATTAACATCGATTTTCCCGCGCTAAAAGCACCCGCAAAAACTATCTCGAATTTGGGAGAAATTGCCTTATTTAAAGAAGCGCGAACTGGGGTCAAATCTTGTTGTCGCAAATACGGTTCTTGATGGAACAATTCTAATAATGTCTCTACATTTTTTTCGAGGTTTTCGCATTGTGGTGGTGTTTGATTCATGGAAGTATAATTCTCCTATTTTTGACACGATGATGGGGTTGTTAAATTACCCCACTTAAGTAATTACAACAGTATTATTTATCCCGATTTCGGAAATAGATAATTAACTGTTGGCTTATTCGAGTATAGCATCTTCGGTTTATACAGTTTTGTTTTCGATAAACTTTTTATAGATTTTTATTAAAAATTAAAAAATGATTTGCCATAAAAGCAGGAAAAAGCCCCCCAGACCGTTTTGCGTTAGCGATAGTATGCCTGGGGGGCTGTTATTAAAGTTAAACGTGGGGCGGGGGCAAAGCATTCGGACACAAAAATTAACGATTTTTTAACTGACTTACCCCCCGAATGCTATTGCCCCTACAG
>CAZSTZ010000083.1:4022-25371 GCA_964609515.1 uncultured bacterium
GAAAGTATCGGGTAATTCTTTAAGAATGCGATAAAAGATGTGGTCTGTTTTCATTGATAAGATTTGTTGGATGATTTTCTCGGGTTTCAACATCGCATTCTACAGGATTTTTACCTAAATCCCAAATAGAAGATGTTCGTTTGATGCTGGTAATAATAATTTTTCCGTCTTCTTGAAGAATCTCAAACTCTGTGTCTTCTCCTAAAATTTATTTCGGAATTAATAAGCCTTTTTCTGTTACTGTTAATTTCATTTTTAATTACCTCAATTGAGTTACACTAATTAAAGAAATTCGGGTCAATCTAATATTTACAGAAACTAGATTTCGATAACTCAGAAACCGGGTTTCTTGGGAAAAAACCGGGTTTCTTAATTCCTACCTAAACAGGCAAATCTCGACGAGGTTTAAACTTCTCAACCTCGCGCAACTTTTGATATAATTCGCGTTCCTCATCCGTCAAACTTTGAGGAAACATCACCTTAATTTCCACCAACTGGTCGCCCCTTTCTCCCCTACCGTCGGGATATCCCTTATTAGCAAGTCGTAAAACCTTACCCGAGACAACACCTGGAGGCAGCTTCATTTTCACCCAACCATCGAGAGTCGGCACCTCCACATCTCCCCCCAAAACCGCCTCAGTGGGAGTAATAGGTAACTCGCAAAAAATATCGTACCTTTGCAACTTAAAAAAAGGATGTTCTGCCACAGTAATTTTTAAGAACAAATCCCCCCCACCAATACCCTGATTTCTCAAACGAATTTTTTGCCCGCTAATCATCGCCGCAGGCATATTTACCTCAATAGACCTACCGTCTTCGAGCCTAATTCGTTCTGCCCCTCCCTCGTAAGCTCTTTCTAAAGGAACCGTCAACCGCGCCTCAATATCCCTTCTTTGTTCTCTGGGAGGAGCAGCATAAGTTCTTTTTCTAGTACCAGAAGGACCATAAGAATTAGGATTAGCAGCCGGTGCCGAAGGAGGAGGATAAGAAACAGTTCTAACCTCCTTGCGGCGGCCCAACAATTGGTCGACAAAGCGATTAAAATCAGCAAACTCGCTAACATCGAGGTCATCCTCTTCTTGGGGAGGGCGGCGACCGTTATTACTGCGACTTTTGCGAGCATCCCAATTTTTAAAATCGGGCATTTTCATGCCAACCTTAGCAGCTAAACCCTTGGGTTTCCAGTAACGAATAAACTTATCGTATTGAGCTCGCTTCTCCGCATCCGAAAGGATATCGTAAGCCTCATTAATATCCTTAAACTTTTCCTCAGCATCCTTATTTCCCGGATTAACATCCGGGTGGAACTGTCGCGCCAACCTGCGATAAGATTTCTTAATTTCCTCTACCGTCGAATCCTTAGGAATTTCGAGTATCTGATAATAATTACGAAAATTTTGCATTGCTGACAATTATAAATTTGCTAATTAACAATTAACAATTAACAATTAACATTTTTTTGATAAATTTAGGTACTGAAGAATACAACTTTCGTTGCTCGCCCGCAACCCAATTATTAATTATTAATTATTAATTGTTAATTGTTCTTACAACCAATCGTCATCATCATCCCAATCATCTTCTCGATAACCTGGATAAGAGCGAGTGCCACGGTTAGAGCTCGCCCGTTCTGGGGCAGGGCGACCGTAAGTCCGGGGTTGGTAATCGTAGCGATCGTAGCGATCGCCACCCCTAGCATCCTCCCCAGTAAAAGTGCGACGTACCGCCCCAAAGAAATCGTCCTCGTCTTCATCCTTAGCAAAAATCCTCACTTCACGATTGAGATCGTAAAGAGCATCCTGCAAATCCGCCCCTATTAGATCTATACCCCGTTCGTCATCTCGTTCCAGACTATCGCGCAACTCCCGAATCAACATTTCGATCCTCTGGCGACTCCTTTGAGCAAACTGCATTCCATAATCGAGGGCAACCTCCCGCAACTGTCGTTCCGCTTGATAGGCAAGAGACTGAGCCCGGTTACGTTTTTCCACCCGTTCCCGCTGGAGGCGATCCTCTTGGGCGAACTGTTCCGCGTCTTGGATCATCCGCGTAATTTCCTGTTGACTCAAAGTCGAGGCCCCTTGAATCGTAATGCTTTGGGCCCGGGCCGTAGTTTTATCCATAGCCGTAACCTGCAAAATACCGTTAGCATCGATATCAAAAGAAACCTGAACTTGTGGAACCCCGCGAGGTGCCGGCGGAATGCCCGTCAACTTAAACCGCCCCAACGACTTATTATCCGCCGCCAACTCCCGTTCCCCTTGGAGAATGTGAAGTTCCACCAAAGTCTGATTGTTTTCCGAAGTGGAGAAAACATCGGAACGCCGAACCGGAATCGTCGTATTGCGAGGAATGAGTTTTTTCATCACCCCACCAATAGTCTCGATGCCGAAAGAGAGGGGAGTAACATCCAATAACAAGACATCGCGCAAGTCCCCCCCCAAAATTCCCGCTTGAACGGCGGCCCCAACTGCCACCACCTCATCGGGGTTGACATTTTGATTTGGTTCCCTGCCGATGAGACTGCGAACCAGGTCTTGAATAAAAGGTATGCGAGTCGAACCTCCCACCAAGACTACCTCATCGATGCGGGCCGGACTGAGGCCCGCATCCTTGAGGGCAATTTTCAGGGGACGGCGGATTCGGGGAACCAGATCCGCGCAGAGGTCTTCAAATTGGGCGCGAGTTAGTTTAGTTTCTAGGTGTAGGGGCCCTTCGTCCGTTGCATAAATAAAAGGTAAGTTTATATCGGTAACGCCCACTCCCGAAAGTTCGATTTTGGCTTTTTCTGCGGCATCGGTGAGTCTTTGGAGAGATTGGCGATCGCGCCTCAAGTCAACCCCTTCAGCTACCAGAAATTCTTCGGCCAGGTAATCGACTATTCTTTGGTCGAAGTCGTTACCTCCCAGTTGAGTATCGCCGCTGGTAGCTTTGACTTCAAAAACCCCGTCTCCCACTTCCAAAACCGAGACATCGAAGGTACCGCCTCCCAGGTCGAATACCAGAATAGTTTGATTTTCCCCCTTTTCCAAACCGTAAGCGAGGGAGGCCGCCGTAGGTTCGTTGAGAATGCGTTTTACTTCCAAACCAGCAATTTGTCCGGCATCGCGGGTTGCCTGTCGTTGGGAGTCGTTGAAGTAGGCCGGAACGGTAATGACGGCCCCGGTGACTTCTTCTCCCAGATAGCGACTGGCCTCATCTGCCAGTTTCCGCAGAACCATTGCCGAGATTTCTTCTGAGGCGAAGTCCCGTTTGAGGCGGGGACATTTGACTTTAACGTTGCCATATTCGTCTCGCCGGATGGTGTAGGGTACTCGTTTCGACTCTGGCGAGAGTTCGCTGTATTTGCGTCCGATGTACCGTTTGATGCCGTAGAAGGTGTTTTGGGGGTTCATTACGGTTTGCCGCCTGGCCATTTGCCCGACGATCCGTTCTCCGTCTTTGGTAAAGGCCACTACTGAAGGGGTGGTCCGCATTCCTTCGCTGTTGGCGATGACTACTGGTTTGCCGCCCTCCATGACGGCCACTACTGAGTTGGTTGTACCTAAATCTATGCCGACTACTTTACCCATTGGCTGATTTTGTCCATTTTTGTCCTTTTGTAAATTATTGTATCGCGTCTGGAACTGCGTCCCTTGGGAAATAGCCTCACCGGGGAGAGGGACAAGGGAGAGGGGGGAGACAAGGGAGACAAGGAAGAGGGGGGAGACAAGCTCGTTGTCGTTTTTCCGTCCCCGCAAGTCCGCCGCAAGTCCGCCGCAAGTCCGCCGCAAGTCCGCCCTTGTCCTCCTTGTCTCCCGCCTCTCCAGAATTGCTATGGTTTTTTTAGAACTTCTAGGGGTACTAAAAATTCACCGTTTTTGATTTGGATGTTGAGGGCATCTAAGACGAATAAAAAATCTAAAAAACTGGCGGTTTGATAGTCTCGTTCTTC
Organism: uncultured bacterium; assembly: GCA_964609515.1. Classification (GTDB taxonomy): domain Bacteria; phylum Cyanobacteriota; class Cyanobacteriia; order Cyanobacteriales; family Microcoleaceae; genus CALKCV01. Next base: position 7,957 of record CAZSTZ010000083.1, read on the forward strand.
ATAATCTTTAATTTGTTGTTCTGTCAACCCTGCCAGTTCTGCGAGTTCTTTTTGAGTAAGTTTGGCGGCGATGCGAGCTTTAATGGGAATTTGTGGTAGGCGTTGGATGTCGGATAGTTGTAAAATTAGGGGATGGCGATCGCTTCGATTAATCAAAGTTTCATATTCCACCACTTCTGCTTTTAAAACATCGACATGACTTTCCAAAGATTCTCGCTTAATTTGATGCAATAAGTCGTTATTTGCTCGGTAATTTTCGCTGTAATTCGATAAAGTAGATTCAAAGGATTTAATTAATTCTTGGGTATATTCGTATTGTTTTTGATTTTTAATCATTCCACCTTAATAAATCTATGGCAATAATTCCTTTTAGATTTTTTTCTCTATCTCGCTGGAAAAATTCAAGAGAATTCATTCCATAAATGCCTACCGGTTGTTCCGAAGGAAAAATTTCTCCTCTGTAAGTTGTTTTTTGGGCATTGCGATCGCTGGGATTAAGCAATTTTGGTGCATGAGTTTGCCAATATTTAGTATTGACATCTTCTGTATCCCAACAGGCATCAAAATCATTACGTTTTGGTTTATTAGTAATAAAGCTGCCGTTAATGTAAATAGTTCTACATCCGGCATTTTTTAAGTGTACCATTACTTTTTTTAGCCCTTCTATTTGGCGCAGACGGGTTGCATTACTGCCAAAACGTTCTTCAAATTCTTCGTAAGTAGTCCAATGTATGCCTGGTGGTAGGTTTCCGTTTTCATCAAAATCCGGTATTGTCATTTTAGCTAAAAGTAAAGAAAGAGGAGATTATCGAATGGCTTCCATAGAAAAACTACGGGATTCTGTCAAACAACTTTTAACAGAATACGCTCAAATACCAACTTATGACAGCCAAGTAGAATACAAAACTATTTTCGATTTAAAAAGCGATCGCTATATGTTAATTAGCATCGGTTGGTATCGAGATAGGAGAGTTCACGACTGCATCATGCACCTGGATATTATCGACGGTCAAATTTGGATTCAAGCTAATAATACCGACCGCTATATTGGCAAAGAATTAGTTGCCGCCGGTATCCCTCCTAAATCTATTGTTTTAGGTTTGCAACCTCCAGAAGTCAGACAATTTACTGCTTATGGAGTGCCAAAATCTGAGCCATTAAAAAACCTCGAATCTGTTAAAATATGAGGAATTTAAAAATAAATAATAATGGAGTTAAAAAATGATTGAATCAGAAATACTTAAAAAGTTGGAAGGAGTCTCTATAGAAGAACGCATACTTATCATTGAATCGATTTTACAAACAATTAAAAACGAGATGCGATCGACTTCTTCAAAAAAACTTTCTCAAGGCTCACCTAAATCACTCAAAGGTAAATTAATTTGCTATAACGATCCATACGAACCGGTAGCCGCAGCAGACTGGGAGGCACTAGCATGATTATTCTAGATACTCATATCTGGATTTGGTGGATTGATGAAAATCCTAAACTGTCGGTAAAAAACCGGGAGATCGTTCAAGCAAATCAAACAAACGGTTTAGGAATTAGTATCATTTCTTGCTGGGAAATTGCTAAATTAGTCGAAAAAAATCGACTCGTTTTTGAGTGTTCTGTAGAAGAATGGCTCGAAATAGCCCTAAAATATCCCGGCATTCAATTGCTGGAATTAAGCCTACCAATTATTCTAGAATCAACTAGACTATCTGGATTTCATGCCGATCCAGCAGACCAAATTATTGTGGCAACGGCTAAAATTCACGGTTCGTTGTTAATCACTCAGGATGAAAAAATTTTAAGTTATTTGGAAGAAAACCAAGCTTAATTTGGAGAAAAAAAGGAATTTTTGATGGTACAAACAGCGATTAAATTAACTTTTGAATGGTTTTTAGAAAGATGCGATGGATTTTACGAACTGCTTAACGGAGAGATTGTTAAAGTTGAAGCTACTAGAGCGCATAAAAATATAGCCCGATTTTTAATGTTTGCTTTTAACGATGAAATTAGACGTTTGAAATTGGATTACATCGTGGATAAAGATATTCCAATTAAAACCTTAACCGATGAAGGTCAACAACAAGGCCGGCGACCGGATGTTGCGGTGGTAAATGGAAGTTTGTGGAACTCGGATGTCAGGGGTTACGGTGCCTTAACCGAACCCATTCAATTAGCAGTAGAAGTAGTTTCTACTAATTGGGAAGATGATTGCGTCCATAAGTTGGATGAATATCGACGTTTGGGCATTGCCGAATATTGGATAGTCGATCCCACCGCGATCGCCTCTCGCGCCTATCTAGGCAACCCAAAACAACCGACTATTTTTGTTTATAATTTAGTCGAAAATGCATATAGAGTTAATGCTTTTAGAGAGAGCGATCGCCTTATTTCTCCCACTTTCCCAGAATTAACATTAACGGCAGCAGAAGTTTTTAATGCCATTCAAATCAGAAGTTTGTAAATCCTTGTCAGATTGGTTATAATGAAAAGGAACTGTAGGCGTAGGTTGGTTGGAATGAAATGGAATCCAACATTCCTAAAATTGTCTGTTGGGTTGCGCTTCGCACGCGCGCTACCTACAAATCTTTGACTCAATAAATTTAACCGCAATTAAACAAAAAATAGTAATATGCAAGTACAAACAAAACCAGTTACCAAGACCCCAGAAGAATATTTGGCCCTAGAAGAGGTCGCCGAAGAAAAAAACGAATACATCGATGGAGAAATAATTACCATGACAGGTGCAAGTAGCAATCATAACCGAATTTCAGTTAATCTTAGCGCTCATTTGTATTTTGTTTTAAGAGGCACAAACTACGAAGTTTTTGCCGGAGATTTGCGGGTGTGGATACCGGAATACAATGCCTACACTTATCCCGATGTTATGGTCGTCGAAGGAGAACTTGTTTACCACAATAATCGCAAAGATACAATTACCAATCCTTCGATTATTTGCGAAGTATTATCCCGTTCCACCGCCAATCGCGATCGCACTGAAAAATTTAAAATTTATCGCTCTATTCCCGAACTTAAAGAATACATCCTCATCGACCAATATAAATTTTTAGTCGAGCATTACGTCAAACAAGAATCGAACAAATGGTTGATAAAATACTACGAGTCAGAAGATGCTAAATTAACTCTCGAAACCGTCGATTTTGAAATTGAATTAAAAGATATTTACGATCGCGTTAACTTTGACAACAGCGAAGCAGAATAAAATCGCAGGTCGGGCTCCATGAAATGGGGTGCATCCCAATTTTGATATTGCCAAGAATTAGATGATTTTTGTTAGTTTGTTCTTGGTGTTAGTTGAGCAATTAACAACTAACCACTAACAACTGACAAAGATAGTTGATTTTTCGGTCTTTTTACAAATATGGGATGCTCCCATGAAATGTAACCCAACATTATTAAAAATGTCTGTTGGGTTGCGCTGCGCTCCACCCAACCTACAGATGTTTTACTCAATAAATTTAACCGCAATTCAAACCCAAAAATAATAATATGCAAGTACAAACAAAACCAGTTACAACCACCCCAGAAGAATATTTTGCCCTAGAAGAGGTCGCCGAAGAAAAAAACGAATACATCGATGGAGAAATAATTACCATGACAGGTGCAAGTAGCAATCGTAACCGAATTGTAGTTGAATTTTTGATTAGTTTAGGCGCAGCTTTGAGAGGCACAAACTACGAAGTTTTTACCGGTGATTTGCGGGTGTGGATACCGGAATATAATGCATACACTTATCCCGATGTTATGGTCGTTGAAGGAGAACTTGTTTACCACAACAATCGCAAGGATACTATTACCAACCCTTCGATTATTTGCGAAGTTTTATCCCGTTCCACCGCCAATCGCGATCGCACCGAAAAATTTAAAATTTATCGCTCCATTCCCGAACTTAAAGAATACATCCTCATCGACCAATATAAATTTTTAGTCGAGCATTACGTCAAACAAGAATCGAACAAATGGTTGATAAAATACTACGAGTCAGAAGATGCTAAATTAACTCTCGAAACCGTCGATTTTGAAATTGAATTAAAAGATATTTACGATCGCGTTAACTTTGACAACAGCGAAGCAGAACCACAAGTCTCGCCCCAAGAATAAATGGAAGACAAGGGGGACAAGGTAGACAAGGGGGACAAGGAGGAAAAGATGGCCAACTTAGCCAAAATGAAATCCTTTAAGAAAACTTGCTTAAAACTTGCTTAATTTTGTAAAGACTTGTAAACTAAGAAATCTGAAAAGGACAAACCCAGAAAAAAAGGCCAAACCAACAAAATGCGAGTAGCGATCGCGGGAGCAGGTCTAGCAGGCCTATCTTGCGCCAAATACCTAACCGACCAGGGCCACACCCCCATAGTATTAGAACGGCGGGACGTTCTCGGGGGCAAAGTCGCCGCGTGGAAAGACTCCGACGGCGACTGGTACGAAACAGGTCTTCATATCTTCTTTGGGGCCTACCCCAATATGTTGCAGCTATTCAAAGAACTAGACATCGAAGATCGGCTGCAATGGAAAGAACATACAATGATCTTCAACCAACCAGAAAAACCGGGAACCTACTCCAGGTTTGACTTTCCCGACCTTCCCGCCCCAGTAAACGGGATAGTGGCTATCTTGCGCAACAACGATATGCTCACCTGGCCGGAAAAAATTAAATTTGGTTTGGGTTTAATACCCGCCATGCTCAAAGGTCAGAAATACGTCGAAGAAATGGACGAATACTCCTTCTCCGAGTGGTTGCAGCGGCAAAATGTCCCTCCAAGAGTAGAGACAGAAGTATTTATCGCCATGTCCAAGGCCCTAAACTTCATCGGGCCCGAAGAAATATCCTCGACCATCATCCTCACGGCCCTTAATCGCTTTCTGCAAGAGAAAAACGGTTCAAAAATGGCCTTTCTGGACGGTTCCCCCACAGAACGACTGTGCGAACCGCTAGTAGAGTATATTAGCGATCGCGGCGGCGAAGTTCATCTAAACGCCCCCATTAAACAATTCTTACTCAACGACGACGGGACGGTAAGCGGCTTTTTAATAAGAGGATTAAACGGAGAAAGCGATCGAGTATTAACAGCCGATATCTATGTATCGGCCATGCCAGTTGACCCCTTAAAATTAATGTTGCCCGAGCCCTGGAAACAATTAGAATATTTCCAAAAGCTCGAAGGACTAGAAGGAGTCCCAGTAATTAACCTCCATCTGTGGTTCGATCGCAAACTCACAGATATAGACCACCTGCTATTTTCGCGATCGCCCCTACTCAGCGTTTACGCGGACATGAGCAACACCTGTCGGGAATACGCCAACCCAGAGCGATCGATGTTGGAACTGGTATTAGCCCCGGCCAAAGACTGGATCGGTAAATCCGATAAAGAAATAGTAGAAGCGACGATGGCCGAGCTGGAACAACTCTTTCCCCAACACTTTAGCGGAGATAATCCAGCGAAATTATTAAAATTTCACGTTGTCAAAACGCCCAGGTCTGTTTATAAGGCCACGCCAGGTCGCCAAAAGTGCCGTCCTTCCCAAGAAACCCCCATTGCCAACTTCTTTTTAACTGGGGACTATACGATGCAGCGCTATTTAGCAAGTATGGAAGGCGCCGTACTTTCTGGTAAACTGACAGCGCAGGCGATCGCTTCTCATAACCATAAATCTGATGCCAACCTGCAACCAACAAAAACCCAGCCAGCCAAGAATGCTGCAACTGTCTAAACCTGCCCCCATGAAACCTCTGGCTTCTTTAGAAGAATCCTACGAGCTCTGTCGCCAAATCACGGCGGTCCACTCCAAAACCTTTTACTTAGGCACTCAGCTAATGCCAGAGGCCAAAAGAAAAGCGATTTGGGCAATTTACGTCTGGTGTCGCCGAACGGACGAACTCGTAGATGGCCCGATGGCCGAGTCAACAACTTTTGAAACCCTCGATCGCTGGGAAGAACACCTGGAGTGTTTGTTTGCCGGTCAGGCGATCGACGATGTTGACGTGGCCTTAGTAGATAGTCTCTCTAAATTCCCCATCGAGATTGAGCCATTTAAAGATATGATTGCCGGTCAAAGAATGGACTTGTACCGCAGTCGCTACGATACTTTTGAGGAATTGGAACTTTACTGTTATCGGGTTGCCGGTACTGTAGGTTTGATGTCGATGTCGGTGATGGGAGTAGATAGTTACGAATCGGGTGCGGCTTGGGAAAGAGAGAAACAAAGCGATAATCCTACTGAAGAGGCGATCGCTCTAGGAATAGCCAATCAACTAACTAATATTCTGCGAGATGTAGGAGAGGATGCTCGTAGGGGGCGTATTTATCTACCTCAAGATGAATTAGCATTGTTCAACTATACTGAGGAAGACTTGTTTAACGGAGTTATAGACGATCGCTGGCGGGATTTAATGAAGTTCCAAATTCAAAGAGCGCGAAAGTTTTTTGTCGAAGCAGAGAAAGGTATTAGCAATCTTACGAGAGATATCCGTTGGCCGGTCTGGGCGGCTTTGATGCTTTATAGCAAGATCTTAGATGCGATCGAAGGTAACAACTACGATGTTTTTAATAGACGAGCTTACGTTCCTACACGTCGGAAAATGTTGTGTTTGCCAGTGGCGTTTTTGAGGGCAAACGTGTTATAGTTACTACAAAAAGTATTGTTTTCGATAGCCCAGAAACCCGGTTTTTTCATGCATACCGGGTTTCTTAATTGCAGCAAAATTGAAAAAGCGCGATCGCCACTAAATTATAGAGCGATCGCGCTTTTTAAATTTTGCCGGAAACACTAGAAAAGTGCCTAAGAATTAATTAGTATTAGCTGCCAACTTTTCCTTAAGTTCTGCCAAAGCATTAGCCCAGCGAGGATCCGGTTGTACCGCTTCGTTATTAGAAGCAGAAGAACTGCTGCTAACAAACTTATCTTTATCCCGGTCGGAACGACGAGACTTTTTAGACTTTCCAGCACCCTTGTTTGTTTTCCGAGGTTCTTCGTTTTCCGACTTAGAGTTCTCCTTACCCTTAGACCGAGGCAATGCCTTTTCTATTTTCAAAGGACTTTCCTTGAACATAGAGCCGTTATATTTTTCAATAATTTGGTCGGCTTCTTCGTCGGTGGGTACGGTAACAAAACCAAATCCTCGACACTTACCAGTTTTGCGGTCGGAAATCAATTTAGTGACAACCGAATCTCCTTCTTCAGCAAAAACGCCTTGTAATTCTTGACGTTCGATTACTTCTTTAGGCAAATTGCCAACATATAAACGTACAGACATTATGAGTCCCTCCAATTTTCAATTCAATTAATAATGTCGTCAAAAGCTGCTATTCTGGATGCCATCTGAAAGGCATTCAAGTTCGAGCAACTAGACAGAAAGCTTCACCCTCTCGTAAAGGTCGATTTAAGATTCTCTTAGCTTCCTTTAATAATTCCGATAAAGAGTTTTGTCTAGTTAGCTTTTTTTTTAAACTTTTAGTCATAAGTTAACGCGGGAGCTTATAGCTTTTTTCGTTCTACTTCTTTACCTTTCTTCCTTGAGAATTACTATAACTAAGGCTATCGCCATTTTTTTCTCTTTTTTTTTCTCTTTTTTTTTTCTCTGGAAAACTTACCCAACAGCATCAAAAAAAGCGATAAGCAATCAAAACTTACTATGCTTCTCTCATGCAAACAGGAACATTTTGCAACTTACTTAGCTTGCCTCCAATTCAATCCTTCTATTTCCTAGACCTGCTATCTGCTAAATCGGAATAGACTTGTCAAAACCCTTATCCAAGATACCACAAAATTTACTAAAGGTAAAGTTAGACAAAATTTTTTTAGCTTAAGCTACTCTTTTTAGACCTACTCAAACACTTTTGCAATCTTAGCACGGATAAGGGGCGATCGCAAAAAAAATCAATCTCTCTCCCTGGCTCGCGGTAGTCGATCTCTTAAGAGATTAACATAAAACCTAGTTTATTTCAATAAGTTATTTCCAATTTCTTCTAATTTTTAATCGGTAGTCGGAGAATAAGCTCAAGGATTGTAAGGCATCCAGCATCTTCTTGGTGGAGTTGCTAAAAGCCACCGCGATAAATAATATAAGTACCCCACACAGCGCAAGCACCAGCCACAATCGAAGACCAGATGGGATGATGGCTATAAATAGATTTACCACCCTCAGCCTGCAAGCGCTCAATATCCAGCCAGGGAGTAGCCCCTCGGCGCCACCAACCAGTAGCAGTCACCGACTTACCTACCAAATCGCAAGGCCGACTCGACTTAGGCCACAGATTGCCAAAAGGGCCCGACTTAGAAAAATGATGTAACTTAACCAAACCAGTGCTAGTTTCAATAATCAAATCTTGTCCCAGCAAACCAAGGGTGCCGCTTCGGCCCAAAAGCTTACCATGCAAGCGTACCGGCTGACTGTCGGAAGGCAGGGCTTCTGGGGAAGATAATAGTTCTGGCAAAGAAGGGTCGTCCAAGATTTTAGATGGCCTCAGATCTGGAAAAAAGCGATTTATCCGAACAATAGTACCCAAGCTATAGCCAATTGGCAGACAACCGGCTAAGAGCCAAAAATCCCCCAAAAGCCAATCTACTTGCCACCAATTAAGCAAATAGAAAATGCCGCCAATAAGCCAAAAAGCTAAGGCCACGGCTAATCCCAGAGGAACGCCAAAGAAAGGAGCCCCTAACAAAAGTAGCTTTTGGCGATCCCAGCTTGTGGCCTGTGACACTTCCCAATCCAGTTCGGTTTCCAATTTCTGGAATTTAGCGTAAAAGCCTAACATTTGCAGGCGATCGCCCATTAAAGGATGAGTGTTATTCACCGTCAACCATTGGCGATAAGGATTACAAATGTCCCACTGCAAAATCGACTCAAAGGAAGCGTGTTTAGCAACGCTACCGATACTCATCCCCTGCTTAACTCCCACTGGCAGCAATAAATCGAATCCTTCCAAGAAAGTAGTAGTTTGGCCTTTTTCTTGAATTTCAGCAGCCATGCCGAGAGCAATTTTTAAAAGGGCCCTGGTTAGGGCGTTAGGATTAGTCGTCAAATCGCAGGCAAAGCGATCGCTATAATAAACCCGCCGACGGGACACCCACAAGACCAACCAGCGCATCAACCAAAATAGTCCGTAAGCCAAACTGGAAATTATCGCCGCCAAGGGCCGCAGACCCATAATTATATAGGATAAAACCTTGGCCGCTGGTTGAGGGACGCGATCGGGAAAACCTCGCCGGACCAACTCCGCCCCTCGGTCTGCCCCTTCAGCCAATAACCAATATAAAGAATAGGGAACCTGAAGCAAAACCGTAGCGAAGGACATCACCAAAAAATCCCATCTCTCGATATGGCCCAGTTCCCTTGCATAAATAGTAGCGATTTCGTCCTCATCCAAAGAATCTAAAAGGCCCTGACTGACGACGATGCGAGCAAACCGAGGCCAACAGCCATAAGTCATAGCTACAGGAACGGCCAGGGGTATAACTTTTAAAGTTAGATTGGGCACATTCTTCTTTTTAGAAAAATTTCTGACTAATTTATGAGCTTCCTGGCTGCGTTTCAATAAATCTGTCCGGGGTAAAGTTTCGAGGCCGTAACGCAATTTCAGCAACCAATCTATTAACCAGGGGGAGAGAACAAAAAGGAGGATTAAGGCAATGACCAAATTCTGAGTGGGGTCTCGATAGAATGGCTGAATAGGTCTAACCCGAGGCAACCAGACCAAAAAATCGTTAGTCTTATCCATAAACACCATAAGTATGGCCCGCGTCAGCCAAAATAAAGCAATAGCTGTTGCTGCCATTTCAAACCAAAAGCGAGTTAACTTCTTATGTTTGAGCTTGCGAGCTTTTGTTGCTCTTTCTGCTTGCCGCCACTGTCCTATTTCGGGTCTATAAGTTGTTGATTTTTCCGTGGATTTTTCTGTGACTTCTCCCCCTTCTAAAATTTCTGGTTTTGACGTTTCCGGTTCTGTTTCCGTAGTTTCCGGTTCTGTTTCCGTAGGGTTCTCGCCGCGCACCTTACCCTCTTTTAGTTCTGTTTCCGTAGGGCGATCGCCGCGCACCTTACCCTGTCCTGGCTGCGGTATAACTGGTTTCGTATTAGAATCATCAAAAGCCACAAATCCCGCTGGTTTTTGTTGAGTTTCCCGTTTTTTTTCTAATTTTTGAAGAGTAGTATTTGCCCAGGTTTTAACTTGAGGATAGCGACTATTTTGAAGTTCGCGACATAGAGCGATCGCCTTTTCCAATTGCTGAGTTTTTTCGTAAGCAAAAGCCAAACCCATTTTCGCTTGAAAATAGCTTTTACCTTCAATATTTTCCCAGTCAATAGCTTCTAAAAGAGCGATCGCCTCTCGATATTTTTTTTGTTTTAAAGCCTTCAACCCCGCTTTTAAATCGGGGTTTTCTTGTGGAGAATTATTAGGGCTTTCTGAGGAAGGATCGGTAGATGGCATAAATTTATTCCTATTTCCCCGTATTAATCGTATTTGATTTCAATCCCTGTAGGTGCTGCTTTCAGGTTTCAGGGGGGGAGCTATCCAGCGGCCAAGGGCAAAAAAGCCATGCCCAGAAAATAGTATCGCCTCCTGGCCACCAAACTTCTAATTTTAATAGCTATTAAGAAAATCCTATCATGGATTGCTCGTGGCAATGGTACTTCAGAATAAGGAAAAATGTTATAACTTTACTCATTGAAATAGAACAAATTTCTTATGACTCTAACACTTTACAACAGCCTCAGCCGTCGCCTAGAACCCCTCTCAACTCTCGAAGAAGGCAAGGTGCGGATGTATTGCTGCGGAGTCACCGTCTATGACTACTGCCATGTGGGCCATGCCCGTTCCTACATAGTTTGGGACACCATCCGACGGTATTTAATCTGGCGGGGCTATCAAGTGCGTTACGTCCAAAATTTTACCGATATCGACGATAAAATTCTCAATCGGGCAAGAGAAACTGGCACTACGATGGAAGAAGTGGCCGAAAAATTTACAGAGGCTTACTTTGAGGATATGGAACGCTTAAACGTCCTCGAAGCAGACGAATACCCTCGGGCCACCCATACCATCGACGGCATCCAAAGACTGATCCACGAACTAGAAAACAAAGGTTTTGCCTATTCTGCCGGTGGCGACGTTTACTATAAAGTCGAAGATTTTGCCGAATACGGCAAATTATCGGGCCGCCGCTTAGAAGAAATGCAGGCAGGGGCCAGCGGTAGAGTGGAGGTAGAGGCGGGGGATGCTGCCAAAAAGAAAAATCCTTACGATTTTGCTCTGTGGAAGGGGGCTAAAGCGGGAGAACCTGCTTGGGAGTCGCCTTGGGGTAGCGGACGTCCCGGATGGCATATCGAATGTTCGGCAATGGTACGCGATCGCCTCGGGGATACCATCGATATTCACGCTGGAGGGGCGGATTTAATTTTCCCCCACCACGAAAACGAAATTGCACAATCGGAAGCTGCTACAGGTAAAACGTTAGCTAAATATTGGCTGCATAACGGTTTTGTTACTATTAATTCCGAAAAGATGTCGAAGTCTTTGGGCAATTTTACCACTATTCGAGACTTATTAAATAGACCCATAGAACCGATGGCGGTGAGATTGTTTGTTTTAACTGCCCAATATCGCAAACCAATTGATTTTACCGATGAGGCGATCGCCTCGGCGGAAAATGGTTGGCATACTCTTAAAGAAGGTCTCTTATTCGGTTATCAAACAGCCTCTAAATTAGGTTGGGAAGAACCGGAAAAAATTCTGGAAAGTAATAAACCATCTAATTCTTATGTCGAACAATTCCAGACAGCAATGGATGAGGATTTTAATACTCCTGGAGGTTTAGCGGTATTGTTTGAATTGGCGAAAGAATTACGTCGGGAGAGGAACGTTTTAGTCCATGAAGGTAAAACAGAAATTCCTTCAGAAGAGCTACAGGAAAAATGGCAAACTCTGGTAAGTTTATCGAGAGTATTGGGTTTAGAAGCAAAGGCAGAAGCGGAGGAAAGTTCCAGCAGTTATGAAGGTTTAAGCGATGCCGAAATCGAAAGTTTAATCGAACAAAGACAAGCTGCAAGAAAAGCAAAAAACTTTGCCGAAGCAGACCGAATTAGAAACGAACTGCAAGCCCAAGGAATTAGCTTAATAGATAAGCCTGGAAGTGCAACAATTTGGCAGAGAAAATAATAGCAATTCCCCATTCCCTATTCCCCATTCCCCATTCCCCAAAAAATGAATTCAGAGCAAAAGATTTCTATTTCCATTTCTACGGTGCTGCTACTAATAGTAGGTTTTTTTACCATGTTAATGCTGTGGCAGGTAAGAAGTTTGCTGGTACTGATAATGATTTCAGTAGTGCTAGCTGCCTCCATTGCGCCCATAGTAAATTGGGCAGAAACAATGCAGGTTCCCCGTTGGATAGCGGTACTTATTATCTACTTGACATTAATTGCAGCGATCGCGGGTTTAGTCTTTATAATAGGCCCTCCAGTTTTTAATCAAATAGAACAACTTCTGGGTCAGTTGCCTCTATTTTCAGAAAGTATTAGTAATATGGTACAAGATTTGGCTAGTTCTTTAAGTCAAAATCCGCCAGAGTGGATAGAACGACTTTTTGATACCAAATCTGTTACCAGTTGGGTAATTACTTCCAGCCAACAATTATTATTGCGCTCTTATAGCATTACCAAAGGAGTTTTAGGAGCAGTTGTTAGTCTAGTTTTGGCTTTATTTATTTCCGGCTATATGGTAGCAGATAGCCAAACTTTAATTAAGAGTTTGGTGCAGTTGTTTCCTCAACCTTGGAACCAGCGTTTAGAGGAACAAGTAATTCCTGTTAGCTTAAGAATGGGGGGTTATCTTCGGGGCAGAATTTTAGTGTCGGCAATTTTAGGAGTGGTAACTACAACCGGTTTGAGTTTGTTAGGATTGCAGGATTTTTCTTTAGGTTTGGGTGCCATTGCAGCGGTGACAAATTTAGTTCCTTTTATCGGTCCGATTTTAGGAGCAATTCCAGCATTAATTGTGGCGATCGCTAAGGGTGGTTTTCTATTTTTATGGGTGTTAATTTTATATTACATCATCCAAAATGTGGAAACTTATTTACTAGATCCTTTGTTAGTTGGTTCCTCGGTGGGAGTGCATCCTTTGTATCAATTGTTGTCAGTTTTAGTAGGGATTCAATTATTAGGAATTATTGGGGCTTTAATCGTACCGCCGTGGTTTGCCGGCGGGGCGGCCTTGGTGGATAATTTGTATTTGAAACCGAAGTTAAAAACTGAAAGTCAAAAAGATGAGTTAAGTAGCAAACCCGCCATAACTTAAAAATAGAAATGGAAAAACCTTCTAAGCTATTAGCTAAACTCAGCCGTCGTTTATTTTCAGACTCTTACGAAAGAGAACAATTTATAGAAGCGATCGCTAACCCCCAACCATTTAATCCCTGCATTCTCTGGAGCAAAAAAGCAGCAAATCCTCATCCTTTTGCTGTAGAAAAGCCGTTATCTTGGCAACCGGAATTTAGCGATCGCCTTTCTTTAGAAACCAAACCGGGAAAACATCCACTCCACGAAAAGGGTTATTTTTATTGTCTCGATTTTTCCTCTATCTTTGCGGCTTCGACTTTATTAACTATTGCCCAACCCGTTAAATTAGTATTAGATATGTGTGCTGCCCCGGGTGGCAAAAGCTTATTTGCTAAAAAAGCTTTACAACCAGATTTAATCCTCTGTAACGAGGTTATCGGCAAGCGCACGGGAATGTTAATTTCTAATTTAAAGCGATGCGAAATTTCACCTGCTATTGTCAGCAATAAAGACTCAAAAATACTCGCAGAACTTATGGCAAAAACAGCAGAAGTTGTCATAGTAGATGCTCCTTGTAGCGGTCAATCTTTATTAGCAAAAGGAGGTAAAGCAGTAGGTTGTTTTCATCCAGTAAATATTAATAAAAATGCCAATAGACAAAAAAGAATTTTAGCTAATTCCGGCAAAATAGTCGCGCCACGAGGTTATCTTGCTTATATGACTTGCACTTATTCTCCAGAAGAAAACGAAAAAGTTAGCGAATGGTTTTTATCTAAATTTACCGAATTTGAAGCGGTAGCTATTCCCCATTTAGCTGCTTATCAATCCCATTTAACCGAGATTCCTTGCTATCGAATGTTTCCTCAAGCAAGAATGGGGGCGGGTGCGTTTACAATTTTGTTTCAAAACAAGTCGGAAGAAACGAGTAATTGCCAGAAATTGGATATTTTGAACGCTCCTGGTTTTAATTATATTTAAAAAATTTTGCTCATAATTAAGAGCTTTTTTAGTTCCAGGAAAACGGTAATTAGTCACTCAGATGAGTGGAGACCAATAATTATTAATTATTAATTGTTAATTTAGCAATCATAAACGGGTTGTCAAAAGTAAAAAAGTAGAAAAAAAATCAGACATTCTGTTTCTTATCTTGCCTATTGCCTCTTGCCTTTTGCCTAAAAGCGGAGATTGGCAACGTTGCCTCGCAACGCTTCGCGATGCATGGACACAACTCAGATAGGACTGCTATTACTTAATGCGCCACCTCCAGAGATAGAAGAGAGCGATGGGAGTTAAGATTGAAATTAGAATAAGAAAGGGGAGCATCGTTAAAAATTAGAAGTTTTCTAGCTAGAAAAGTTCTAAGTAAAAATTAAGAAAATAAAATGCCAATGGGTTATGGTCAGCAGACAATTAAAAACGGCGCAATATTTAATAAAAGTAGGAGCGATCGCCCTCAGCTATTTTTGGGCTGCCGATTTCGCTACCTCAAATTTGACCCTAGATGGAACGGCAGCAGCTATGTGGCCCGCAGCAGGTATCGCCCTAGCCGGGCTGCTTTTATTTGGGCGCAAAACCTGGCAGGGAGTCGCCCTGGGAGCCTTCTTTTTTACCATCTCAAAGTCAGAAGCCAACTTAGCCCTAGCCTTAACTTCAGCCATTGGCAGCAGCGTGCAAGCCTCGGTAGGAGCTTATTTGCTAAAAAAAGTAGGCTTTTCTATTAGACTAGAACGGCAAAAAGACATTTTGGCATTAGTCATACTGGCAGCGGGAATCTCCACGCTAATTAATTCCATCTTTGGCACCCTAACGGCTTACGAAATATCAAGCTGGAACCAATTTTTTAGGATCTGGAGAGTTTGGTGGTTGGGAGATATCATGGGAATTTTAATTGTTACGCCGATAGTCTTAACATGGGGTAGGTTGCCATTAAGCCGTAAAGGTGAAAATAAATCAGGTTCCCACGAAAAAAGGAGGAGGATTAATTTATGGAGGTTTTTAGAAATAGGTATTTGGTTGTTGCTGTTGCTGGCGGTGAGTTGGTACGTCTTCTGTTCGAGAACCAGAATTGCCACAGCGCCCTATCCCTTGGAATATATCTTGTTTCCCTTTGTAGTTTGGGCATCTCTGCGATTCGATCTGAGACTGACAACCTTGGCAAACTCGATTGTAGCTGGCTTTGCTCTCTGGGGAATAGCTAGGGAAAGCGGTCCTTTTCTCAAACACGGAAATAATATTTCCCAGTCAATGTTCTCACTCCAAAGCTTTGTAGTGGTGCTTGCTGTAACGGCCCTTGTCTTAGCAGCTACAGTGGCAGAACGCAAAGATGCCCAAGGGGCTGCCATCGAAAATGAAGGCAGTCTCGCCAACGCTCAACGGATCGCCCATTTAGGTAATTGGGATTTAGATATTCCAACAGATCGGTTTTATTGTTCCGATGAAATGTATCGCATATTGGGTTTAGTGCCTGGGAAGTTAATCTTGGATCGAGAGAAGTTTTTAGAATTCGTTCATCCAGAAGAGCGCAAATTAGTGCAGTTGGCCAGAGATAAAGCTATTTACAAGGGCAAACCTTACTCGATGGATTATCGGATAATTTTAGCCAACGGCAACGAACGTTTTGTCTTTGAACAGGTGGCCATCAACGGCGATCGCATCACGGGCATAGTCCAGGACATTACCCAGCGAAAGTTGCACGAAGCTGCTTTACAGGCCAGCGAAGAGAGATTTGCCAAAGCATTCTACGCCAGTCCTATTGGTATCGGTATTACGACTTTGGCCGATGGATATTTTTTAGATGTCAACGATACTTTTTTACGCCAGCTAGGGGGGCAACGGCAAGAAATTATTTCTAAAACTAGCCAGGAATTAGAAATGTGGGTTAATCCCGACGACTTGACTTATATGAATTCTTGCCTCGCCAGAGGAGATGCTGTTAGTAATTGGGAAGTAAAAATCAAAACTAATGGGGGTGAAATTCGCGATTGGCTGTTGTCTGTAGAGGCGATCGAAATCGGTAAAGATGCCTGCGCCCTGACGATGGCCATTGATATTACCGAACGGAAGCGAGCCGAAGAACTTCAGAGGGCCAAAGAAGCTGCGGAAGATGCAAACCGGGCCAAAAGTGCTTTTTTGGCAAGCATGAGCCACGAATTGCGGACGCCACTAAACGCTATTATTGGTTACAGCGAGCTAATTCTCGAAGAGGTAACAGATAATGGTTTAGAAGAATTCGCGGCAGATTTGCAGAAAATTAACACTGCCGGGCAACATTTACTGGCTATTATTAACGATATTCTGGATTTCTCGAAAATCGAAGCGGGTAAAGTTAGCCTTAATGTGGAACCATTTACGATTTCTACGCTGATTTGGGAGGTGGTAACTACAATCGAACATCAGGTTAAGAAAAAGTCTAATATCCTAGAGGTCGATGTCCCCGAAGATATTGGCAATATGCAGTCTGACGCGACTAAACTGCGCCAGTGTTTGCTAAATCTCCTCAGCAATGCTGCTAAGTTTACTGAGAATGGGGTAATTAGTCTGAGGGTTAGCAGGGAAAATCAAGAAAAGGGCCCGTTAGCGTCAGGGGGAGAGTTAGAGGGCCATAAAACGCCTATTTCCCCAATCTCCACTCATGATGGTATGATAGAGGAGGCCATTGCCCCTTTAGCAATTGCCAATTCCAAAAATGGAGGTTGGATTGTTTTCCAAGTCAGCGATACTGGTATTGGCATGAGCGAAGAGCAGTTAGCAAAGGTTTTTGAGCCTTTCACTCAAGCTGATGCTGGTACGAGCCGCCAATATGGAGGTACGGGGCTGGGGCTGACTATTACTAAGAAGTTCTGTCAGATGATGGGAGGCGATATTACTGCAGTCAGTAGCTTGGGAAAAGGTTCGAGCTTTACAATTAGCTTGCCTCTCGTTTTAACGATCGAATCATAATTATTTGTCAATGGTTAATTGTCAATGGTTAATTGCCTTTTACTTGCAATCAGTTTCTCCCCAAAATTGTAAATTTTGAGTGAAATAAGAAAATTATTAAGTGTCAAAAAAAAGCGGGTATTTAGCAAAGATTATTATTAGGGATTATTATTAGGGATTATTATTAGGGATTATTATTAGGGAT